>JAGPCC010000017.1 GCA_018058245.1 Verrucomicrobiales bacterium | reverse complement strand
CACGGCCTCTTTATCTTGAGCCTGCACCGCGATGAATCCTTCAGAGACAACGAGACCAAACAACATCGCGGTGCGGGATCGATTGGTGTCGAGCTTGATCTCTCGGACAGCGACCTGCTTGGACCAGTCCTGCACCCCGAGCTTGTCGAGTGACGCAAAAATCTCCAGTGGGATCGGAATGACAGAACCCTGCACAAAAACAATGTTGGGGTCGCTGAGATTGATTTTTGCCGGAGCGTCCTGACCGATACCAATCGAAAAGGAACCTGCAAGAAATACCGCGAAAAGCACTGGTCGATTCATATGCAATTTAGTTTAGAAATCCTAACTAATATACGGCGGGACAGCTCATTTGGAAAATGAATTCTTTAGAGCGCCCTCGCAAAGGCTCCTCCATCCACGAGCAGCATTTCGCCGGTAATATAACTTCCCGCTTCGCTTGCAAGGAGGAGGGCAGGCCCAGCGAGTTCTCGCGGTTGCCCCCAACGCTTTAGAGCCGTTACCTCGGAGAACTCCTTCTTTTCGGCTTCATTCAGAAGGCTCATCGGCATGTCCGTGAGAAATGGTCCCGGGCCGATGCAATTTACGGTGATGCCGAATGGTCCGAGATCCAGTGCGCTCGCTTTTGCCAGCCCGATCAGGGCGGCCTTTGTCGCAGAATACGCGTTCCGTCCCGGTTTTGACCCGACGCCCAGAACCGAAGAAATGTGGATCACTCTTCCCCACCGTTGCGCCTTCATTTGCGGGACGAGAGCGCGGGTCAAGCGCATGATGGCGGTCAAATTGATTTCCAGGATGCGATCCCAGGTCTCGTCTTCGATCACGTCGATCGCCTGCGGCGTATTGACTCCGGCATTATTCACGAGGATATCGACCGTACCGAAAAGTTCGAGAGCCTTTTCAGCGAGGGCATCCACAGCAGCTCGATCCGACATATCAGAGACGAGATAATGCACCTCGACGTCGAGACCTGCTCTGATTTCTGCTACGGCCTCCTGAAGCTCCTCCTCTTTCCGGCTGCAAATCAGGATCTTTGCCCCGCACTCGGCGAATCCCCGTGCCATCGCCTTTCCGAGACCGCGACTTCCTCCCGTGATTAGTGCGCTCCGCCCCTTGAGATTAAACAAATCGCATTGCATGGTCTACGATGCATCGTGCCTCCGGGAGCGCAAGTCCCGGCTCTGCCTTTGCTCCCAAAATCCTTTCCCCTTTTTGAATGAAAAATGCCCTCTTGATCGATCCATCCGATACTCTCGGCGTCGCCCTGCGCCCTCTTTCCCCCGGCGAAACAGTTGAACTCAATGGCCGAAAAATCCGAATCTGCGAAGCGATCGCGGCAAAACACAAATTTACACTCTGGCCCATGGAGCAAGGAGACCGTGCGCGCATGTATGGCGTCACCGTCGGTGTCGCGAGCAAGCCGATCCCCGGAGGTGCGCTGATCACGACGTCGAACCTGGAGCACGATGCGGATGGATTCTCTGGAACCCGAACTCGCGAATTTGTCTGGACACCACCTGAAGTCTCCCATTGGCGCAATCGCCGTTTTGACGGATTTCACCGCAGCGACGGTAGTGTCGGTACCGCGAATCACTGGTTGGTCATTCCGATGGTCTTCTGTGAGACCCGCAACGTCAATGCGATCCGAGCCGCCTTCGAACGGGCGCTCGGATATGAAAAAACGACTCATTATCAACAACTCGCCTCCCGCCTTGTCTCCGCTCTCCAAACGGGAACTGACCGTGAGAGACTCCTTTCCATCCAGTGTGACGACATGAACGAAGATCGTTCGAATCGGGTCTTCCCCCATCTCGACGGCATCCAGTTTCTCACCCACTCACTCGGGTGTGGTGGCACCCGTGACGACGCGCGTGCCCTCTGCGGACTCCTCGCAGGGTATATTACCCATCCGAATGTCGCCGGCGCGACCGTTCTTAGCCTCGGTTGTGAAAACGCCCAACTCGAAGTGCTCCACGAGGAGATTCAGCGGCGCGCACCCAACTTTGCAAAACCTCTCCTCACCTTCCGGCAACAGGGTTACCCCGACGAGAAGACCCTCTTGGAAACAGCGATCAAAGAAACCTTCGTCGAACTGATCGCGGCAAATGAGGCAGTTCGTGAGCCCGCAACATTGGACCGACTCTGCATCGGTGTCGAATGTGGAGGCAGTGATGGATTCTCAGGCATTTCTGCCAATCCGACTCTCGGCTCTCTTTCGGATCGAGTTGTCGCACTCGGCGGACGAGTCATACTCTCCGAGTTTCCAGAACTTTGCGGAGTGGAACAGGAGCTCGTCGATCGTTGCATCAACGACGAAGTCGCGACACGTTTCACCCAACTTACTTCCGCTTATGCCGCCCGTGCCCGCGCCGTCGGCAGTGATTTTTCGCAAAACCCCAGCCCTGGGAATATTCAAGACGGGCTCATCACCGATGCGATCAAATCAGCAGGTGCCGCCAAAAAAGGGGGCACCTCGCCAGTGGTGGAGGCGATAGACTACCCCGAAGTGGCAACCAATCCCGGCCTGACCCTCCTCTGCACCCCCGGCGGTGACGTCGAGTCGACCACCGCGATGGCCGGAGCCCATGCCAACGTGATTCTATTTACGACCGGGCTTGGCACCCCTACGGGAAACCCAGTCTGCCCTGTCCTAAAAGTAAGCTCGAACACCGAACTCGCAGAACGCCTCCCCGACCTCATTGACTTTGATACTGGGGGCATTATCAGCGGCGACACCGACATCGACACCCTCGCCGAAAGATTACTGGATCTCGTCATCGAAGTGGCGTCAGGCAGAGTGATCACGAAAGCACAACGCCTCGGACAAGAAGATTTTCAGCCATGGAAACGAGGCGTATCTCTCTGATTATCAGGAAATTCATTGCTGTTTTTCCATTCGAATCTAAATCCCAAAAATCCCCAAAAAATCCTCACATCTTCCCCTTTCTTTCCTTCTGTTCACTTTTCTCTTGAAACTCATCGCGTGGAATCCTATAAACGCGGTCCAATGAAATTGAGCCTACTCTTTGCTGTTGCCGCCCTCGTTCTGTCCGCCACGTTTGTCGTGGCAGATGAGAATCACGAGATCCTCGAAAAAGTCATGAAAGAAGGGATGAAAGGCGATGAAAGCCCCCTCGCCAAAGTTCTCGACGCCAAAGCAAGTGCCGAAGAAACCGCCGCACTTGCCAAGTTGATTCAAACAATGAAGGGAACTAAAGCCCCTTTGGGCGAGCAGAGTGATTTCGATAAAAAGGTGGAAGAACTCATTACGGCGATGGACGCAGTGGCAAATGGTGACAAAACGGAAAAAGCTATCACCCGCCTGGATGATGCCTCCAATTGCAAAGCCTGTCACTCCAAACACAAACCGAAGGACTGAGCCTCACCTCTTCCAGTCGAAGGAATCAAGTCGCCCTGTCGGTTTACCGACGGGGCTTTTTTGTCTCAAGTCATTCCCCAGTAGAGACTTCCTGATTTCGTTCCAGCGACCACTACGCAGGGAATCCTGCAAAGATCTCCTCCCACCGCAAAGATTTCTTTACAGACAAGTCTGTCTGATATACGGTTCCCCCATGGCAAAACGGAAACCGAATGCTCGGGAAAGGATACTGGAAACAGCGGGGGCGCTGTTTTTCCAGCGTGGTTATTCTGAAGTCGGGATCAACGAGATCATCGAAAAAGCTGGGACGGCGAAGGCAAGTTTCTATCAACATTACCCTTCGAAACAGTCTCTTTGCGAAGCATGGTTGCAGTCGCTCCACGAGCAGTCAGAGCACTTCCGGGTCGAACTGCTCCAGAGCGATGAATCTCCCGTCACAAAGGTAACTCGGTACTTCGATCATCTGGAATCTTTCATGGTGACGAGCCATTTCCGCGGATGTCCTTTTTCGAACACCAATGCGGTCTCGGATGACAGTTGTGGCGGCATCATCGATCGGGTCAAAAGCCACAAGGAGTCGATCCGAACCTTTTTTGTCGCGATTGCAGGTCAGCAGATCGCTGTCCCTGAGAGAGCTGCTGCGATTGGAGATCGCCTTTTTGTACTCTTTTCCGGTGCCAGCGCCGAGGCTCAGAATCTGAAGGCGATCTGGCCTGTCCAGGCAGGCAAAGACGCGGCCATCGAAATGCTGCAATCCTGACTCCCCCTTTTTTCACCTAATAAACAGACAGACTTTTCTGTATTAGATTTACCACCCACCAAAATGAAATCCAACGTACACACCCTCGATCCAAATCTTTGGAACACGGAGTATCGGGAATATCTGATTCGCTTTGCCCTGCAGCGCGTTTCTGACTACGGTACTGCGGAAGATCTCGTGCAGGATACCTTTCTCTCCGGATGGAATGGACGCCGACACTTTCGCGGTGATTGCTCGGAGCGGACCTGGTTGACCGGGATTTTGCGGAACAAAATCATTGATCAGTATCGAAAGACAGGACGTCGTCCCTCGATCCTCACGACAGATCTTGAAGGAGCCTCCGACTCGGGAGAGGTCTATTCTTGGATCGACCAGCAACCCGATGATCGAGCTGCGAGCCGCCCTGGAGCGGAAACAGAAAAGAATGAATTCATGAAGGAACTCGATCTTGCCGTGTCCCGCCTACCGAAAAAAATGTCTCGTGCATTTCGGATGCGGGAGATCGAAGGACACTCTACCGAAGAGATCGTGAAAGAGCTGAAAATCTCGAAAGCCAATCTCTGGGTGCTGATCCACCGGGCAAAACAAACGCTCAGTGAAGAACTCAGTAGCGACTGGGATGGCGTAGGGAGTTTCGGCGACAGAATGGTCGCCTGATCGAGATTCTCTTCCAACCGGGAACCTCACGAGGTTCTCGAGATTCCGCACGGGACCTCATTTTCCACCAGTAGTGAAACCAAAAATCGATTCACGGAGCAGAATCGGTAGGTGAAACCCTCGAATTATTGAACTAAAGTTAAATAATTTACGATGGGTAGAAAAAAATCATCCTCACGTCCTTCCAAGAAAAGCGGTCCCTTCTCCTCACTCGGGGGGAAGCGCTCCGGGTCGCGTCGCGGTAAAAGGAGATCTCCTCTTGCCTCTTTTCTTCGGAAGGCGATTTTTGTCACCCTTTTTCTCGGAATCGGCATCGCTATCGCAGGCTCGGTATATTACGGATTTCGAGCGATGCAGTTCGACCTCGAACAAGTTCGCGAAGCGCCGCAGCGAACGCTCGTTTATGATCGCTCCGGAAATCTTCTCGGACATGTCTCGGGCCATGGGGAAAATCGTGTCGCCGTGCCAGTCGATCAAGTTTCCCCCTACTTCATCAAAGCCCTCCTCGCGCGGGAAGACACCCGGTTCTATCAACACCATGGAGTCGATTACATCGGCGTAGCAAGAGCCTTTGTTACAAATCTCAAAGCGGGAGGAACAGAGCAGGGAGCCTCCACTCTCACAATGCAGCTCGCCCGCAACACCTTCGGAATGAAGGAAATGAGCCTGCAACGAAAGTTCATGGAAGTCGCTCTCTCCCAACGGATCGAGCGGAAATTCAGCAAAGACGAGATCCTCGCCTTTTACATGAACCGCGTCTATTTCGGGTCCGGGCTCTACGGCATCGAACGGGCCGCACAGGGGTACTTCATGAAACCGGCCGCCGATCTCACCCTCGGAGAAAGTGCGATGCTCGCCGGAGTCATTCGTGGCCCCAGCCTTCTCAACCCGTTCCGCAGCCTCGAGAGCGCCAGAGACATTCAAAAGGAAGTGCTCAACCGCCTCGTTGATGCCGAAATCATTACCAAGGAAGAAGCGACCGCAGCCGCGCAGGAAAAGGTCACCCTGCGTCCTCCAGACCAACGCCTCGCGACGGGAAGTTACACTCTCCAGGCCGTCTTTGATCTCCTCGAAGACTTCCTCGAGCCCCATCTCATCGAGACCGGGGGGCTCAAAGTCTACACAACGATCGATTCCACCCTCCAAAAAACCGCCGAACAAGAACTCGATCGCCACCTCACCAAAATCGAATCCAAGCCCGGATTCAAACATTCCCCCCGCAGCTCTCATCAGAAGGGGAAAGACACCAAATATCTCCAGGGATCCGTCGTCTCCCTCGACAACCATACGGGTGGCATTCTTGCCCTCGTGGGCGGGCGCAATTTCGGGGAGAGTTCCTACAATCGTGCCTACCGCGCCCATCGGCAGATCGGTTCTACCTTCAAACCCTTCGTCTACGCCGTCGCATTTGACCGCGGAGGGCTCCTCCCGGGAGCTTTTGTGAGCGATGATCCGATCCGGATCTCGACCGGGTCCGGAGCGGACTGGGCCCCGAAAAACAGCGACGGAACCTTCACCGGACTACAGCCCGCCGCGTTGGGATTGATCAAATCCCGCAACACCATGTCCGTACGCGTCGGCCAGATCGCCGGGATTCGGAATATCCAGGGCCTCGCCCGAGTCCTGAAAATTGGCGAGATCCCGAACTCGCCCGTCATCTCGCTCGGGGCCTTCGAGACCACCCCGGTTACGATCACCAGCGCCTATTCCACCTTTGCAGCGAAAGGCGTGAACTACGTCCCCTATCTGATCGACAGGATCGTGCATCAGGACGGGAGCGTCCTGTATCAAAACCAAGTGCAAAGCAGACCCGTCTTTCCCGAGTCCGTCGCCTGGATGACCTCGGACATCCTCGGAAAGGTACTCGACGAAGGCACCGCCTCCGAAGCCCGCAGTGCAGGATACAACGCCCCAGCCTACGGCAAAACCGGCACCACCAATGACTACATCGACGCCTGGTTTGTCGGATACACCGACAAGATCACCACCGGAGTATGGGTCGGGATGGATCAGCCAAAAACGATCATGGATCGCGGATACGGCAGCACCCTCGCTCTACCCGTGTGGACCGCAGTGATGAAATCGGCCGAAGGCGCCGGTTTTGCCGCCGCGAAGCTTCCCGTTCCCGCCGGATCAAAGGAAACCCTGCTCTGCCGTGAGTGCGGGCTCCTTGGCTCCAATCGGACAAAATACCCCTACCAGATGCTCCTGCCACCTGATCTCACCCCACGTGGAACCTGTCGCGGACATGGAGGCGGACTTTTCACGGGAAACAACCAGACTCCTCAAGCATTTCCCATTCCCGGAGAAGCCCCCGCTCCCGGTGCCGCCTCTCCGCCCATGGAGCCAGGAGAAAGCGGTGTCGGGAAAGCTCTCCGCGGCATCGGCCGTTTCCTCTTTGGCGGGAAGTAAAATCGGGATCAGGAAAAGTGAATTTATGTCGGATCTCGCAATAGATAACGCGAATCTGCCTTCCGAAAAAGATCGACCACCGCAATCATTTGTGTCATTCTTCGCAATTCGCCGAAATGAGCACAAAACGGGAAAACTTTTTTAGCCTCGTTCCCCATGGATCTCCGCACGCCGTCGAGGGAGAGCGGGAAGTGATGCTGCCCGGTATGTCGCTGGAGATCCTGGCGACCCGGAAGATCCGTCTGAGACGCTGGAACCTGCAAAATCTCTTTGATCCCTACTGGCGACTCTATTGCCCCGTCGAGGGCAGCGCCGTGATCAAGATCGGGAATGAAGAAACCGTCCTACGTCCCGGAAGTCTTTACCTCATTCCCCCGCGAACCTGCTTCAGCTCGCACAATCCGGAGCCATTCACCAAGTGGTACGTCCACTTCATCCTCGGCCGCTCTGATCTACTCTCCGTCCCGGGAGTCTTTACCCAACCTGTTGATACCGTTACGACCGGTTTTCTGGACTCACTCAATACCGCAAAAGGAGAACCCTACAACTGGGAGTCCGCCGCCCTTGTAATTCATGCTCTGGGAAAACTGCCTGGAAGGGCTTGGACCGATCAGAAACTCGACGTGCGCGTCACGAAAGCGATGGATTTTCTCCAGACCAATCTCGCGAAACGCATCAGCGCGGAGGATGCCGCTCGTGCCGCCGGAGTCAGTGTCAGGAACTTGAATCATCTCTTCCGCTCGCAAGTGAGAATGGCACCAATGAGCGTACTCCTGAGCTATCGCCTCGACCGCTCCTGCCATCTCCTGCGCCACACGGATCAGTCCATCGAGCAAGTCGCGGAGAACTGTGGATTCCCGAACCGCTATTACTTCAGCCGCATGTTGAAACAGCATCGCGGAGTATCTCCCGCTGCCTATCGAAAAGGTCAGCTCTACTGAATCCAGCTGAAATCCGGGCCTGCCACCAACGGCAGTGAAATGACTACGACACCTTCGGGGCGGGGCATTACGGCTTTTTAAGTCCTCGCAGAGCGGCATGAACCTGTGCCGTTCGCCCCATGTAGTGATCCATCGGATATTCGAAAGCGGCTAGACGGATGTGCTCGTCCGATTTTGCCTGGTTCCCGGTCGCTTCATAGTAGAGGCCGAGATAGAGGTGCGCATAACAGAGGTGATACCTCTCTCGTTCGGAAAGCTCTCCGTCGTCATCCGGTGCAGCTGCCGCGAGCACGGCGTCTTCGGAACCGCGACCACCAAATAGATCATGCACCTCTTTCATCGGGATGCGGGCGTCCTGCTCAATCGGAATGAGGGCTTTTCGAGCGGTCTCGACGTCCCCTCCGGGCGCGCGAACGGCACAGAGGAAATGCCAGACGGCATTCTCCACATCCTGGGAGTTCACTTTCTGATGACGCTCAAATTGTTCTTTCCCCTTTTGATACTCTTCTGCGTAATAATAAGAGATCCCGCGCTGCCAATGAAACGGGTCTTGCTCGGGATAGAGGGCGATGAAACCATCAAAGTCCGCGATGGATTCTTTCACTTTGGCCTCAAAGAAACGGGCTTCTCCCCGACGCTCCAGCGCGGTGGCTCGGATCTGGCGCAATCGTCCCTGCGGCTCGGCGGCATCGGTGAGCAGGATGACTTGATCGTAGTCCTCGGCCTGGAACGCAGTCTTGATTTCCTGAGTTTTCTCCGGAGAGCGCACCTCCTCTGCCACGAGGGGGATGGCTAGGAGCAGGGCGGCACTTACATAGAATCGTTTCATCACTCTCACTTTCCACGAAAAACGGGAACCCGCAAAGAGTTCCCGTTTCCGAAAGTGTCACTGGATCGTGCGTTCTTAGAGCGTAAGGCTCCAGCCTTCGCGGTAATCGCGTTTCACGAACTTTGCCGCTTCGGGTGTATTCGGGGAACTCAAGGTCGCGGTGTCCCACTCGACTTTTTTGTTGAGACGAACAGCGAGGTTCCCGAGGAGGACCATCTCGGTGAAGGGACCGCTGTGGGAGAACTTCGACTGCGGGAGATTCGGATCGTTCGCTTTGATCGCATCGTAGAACTCTTTGTGAGGATCTTCGTCGCGGGCGCGCGGTATCGAGGGCTCAGGGAAGTCAAAACCGTCGGTAATGTTGCCGGGTTTCACGACCCAGTTGTCTTTCGAGCGGTTAAACCAGAGTTTTCCACGAGTTCCGATGATGATGCTGCCGTAGCCGTCTTTTTCATCGGATCCGAATCCCTCAAGCACGTCCTGAGGTGGTAAGTTGCGTTCGCGGATCTTGCCTCCGTCGATGGAACTCTCGAGCGCCCATTTTTCGGGGTTGAAGACGGCATCTTTGTAACCGTCGTACCAGACAAATTTGACGGGTTTCTTCCCTTTCCGCTCGGGAAACTGGTATTCGATCGTCGCCCAAGTCGGCGGAGAGATGTCGCTCATCGCACCGCGCCCGTCTGCACTGACCGCAGAAACGCTCGTCGGAGCACCGAGATCGGCCGCCCAGAAGCTCATGTCCATGATGTGGCAGGCCATGTCACCAAGAGCACCGGTCCCGAAATCCCAATATCCACGCCATTTAAAAGGAGCGATCTGCGGGCTGTATTCACGGTAGGGCGCAGGACCGATCCAGAGATCCCAGTTGACGTGCTTGGGTGCCTCTTCGGCCTGTGGCCAGGCGGGGATACCCTGGGGCCAGATCGGGCGATTCGTCCAAGCGTGAACCTCGACCACGTCCCCAATGAGACCAGCACGAACGAGTTCGACGACACGACGCATGTGGTTTTCCGCATGGGCCTGATTTCCCATCTGGGTGACGACTCCAGTCTTCGCGGCGAGTTCGGTGAGCATACGGGCTTCCCAGATCCCGTGAGTGAGAGGCTTCTGGCAATAGATGTTGCAGCCTTTCGCCATCGCTGCGGAAGCAGCAAAGGCATGAACGTGGTCCGGAGTCGAGACGGTCACGGCATCGATCTTGTCGCCTTCTGCGGCGAGCATCTCGCGCCAGTCTTCGTAGAATTTGGCATCCGGGAAATCGCTCCGAGTCTTCACCCAGGCACCACCGACGTTGGGGTATTTCTCGGTATTCACCACATCACAAAGATGGGTGACCTGGAACCCTGCCCCGGCCGAGTTGGCGATGTCGCTCGCGCCTTTGCCGGATGTGCCGATACCTGCGAGGGTGATCCGATCATTCGCACCAAAAACGCGACTGGGGACGACTTGGAAGTTGAAGGCGGCTGCGGTCGCGGCGACGCCTTTGACGAAGTTTCTACGGGAGTTGGGTTTTTCCATAATGAGATAAAATAGAGCGGCAATCAAAGCCACTGGGACACTAAGACGAAAAGGTAACAGGATTTGTTAGAAGGATGCAATGCCGTATATCAGGCGAGGTCGAATCAATCCTCCTGGGTTTTCGCTCGATTGTCGAACCGCATGAACTCCTTGTGGAAAGTCAACGGAACCTCTCCGGTCGGACCGTTCCGCTGTTTGGCGATAATAAATTCCGCCTCGCCCCATTTGCTTTCCCGATCCTCGTCGTCGTCGGCGTAGACTTCAGGTCTCATGAGGAGACCGATGAGATCAGCATCCTGCTCGATCGAACCCGATTCCCGAAGATCGCTCATGCGGGGTTTTCCACCCCGTGAGTCAGGATTCCGGTTCAACTGCGCCAGCACGATCACAGGGATGTTGAGCTCTTTAGCAATGCCCTTGACGCCTCCGGAAATCTCCGCGATCTCCTTTTCCCGACCGTCCTTGCGGGCGACATCGGGAGCCTTGAGGAGCTGGAGGTAGTCAATCGCGATCAGTTGGATGTCATGCTGCTGCTTGAGCCGACGGGCTTTGGCCTGCAGTTCATTGATCGTAAGACCGGGAGTGTCGTCGATCCAAATGGGGGCTTCGGCGAGCTGGCCGGCGACCTGCATTAGCTTGGGAAAATCGGCTTTGGAAAGAAAACCGCCCCGCAGTTTCTGCATCTGGACTTTGGCCCGAGAACAGAGAAGACGTTGCACGAGCGACTCCGAGGTCATCTCCAGGCTGAATACCGCTACCGGGATGGGGTTGTCCTTCCGGATCGAGATGTTCTCGACGATGTTCATGACAAACGAAGTTTTTCCCATCGAAGGACGGGCCGCGACAACGATCATTTCCCCTCCGTGAAACCCGTTTGTCATCTCGTCGAGATCGTGGAACCCGGTCATGATTCCTCCGGAGGTTCCCCCGGAGTTGTACATGTCATCGATGGACTCGATCACTTTGAGGACGTGGACGCGCATGTCCAGGATGCCCTTTTCATTTTGGGTTTCGTCCCGGATCTTGAGAACCTTTTTTTCCACGGAATCGAGGAAAACGGAGGCACTCTCTGGACCGTCAAAGGCCTCGGTGACGCACTCGGTGCAATCCTGAATGACCCGACGGAGCACGAATTTCTCCTTGAGGAACTCGGCGTAGTCGTCAAACAAAGCGGTGGTCGGAACATCATCGAGCAAATCCGCAAGGGTCTTGGGGCCCCCGACCGCCTCAAGCGTTCCCTGTTTTGCGAGTTCAGTGTTCAGCACGATGAGATCGAGCTTCCCCTCGGGTCGCGTTTTGTAGAGATGCAGGAGGGCCTCAAAAATGATTCGGTGCGCCGGGATGTAAAAATACCCAGCGGAAAGATTCTCGATCGCCTTGGGGATGATCGTGACCGGATCGAGCAGCATACAAGAAAGGGCCGC
The DNA here is from genome assembly GCA_018058245.1 of Verrucomicrobiales bacterium. Classification (GTDB taxonomy): domain Bacteria; phylum Verrucomicrobiota; class Verrucomicrobiia; order Verrucomicrobiales; family DEV007; genus Arctic95D-9. The sequence goes on along the minus strand of JAGPCC010000017.1, from coordinate 19,349 downwards.
ACGCTCCGCGTCCGCATTGAGTGGCATGGACCGGAGAGGATCCTCTACCGCAGCAGACTTGGAATAGGGCTTATCGCCCCGCTGGCCTTTCGGACCGGTTTTGAGAGAGTCGCCGCCTTTTTTGGAAAAGGACGAGCCTCCTCCTGACGAAGGAAAATCAGCCATGGAGAACAGAGTGGGTACGGATGGGAAATCGGAACTGCCCTCGTTCCATTAAAAACGAAAAAGGGCGGGGAGCTATGTAAGCAACCCGCCCGTCTTTCGCAAAGCGATTCGTCAAAAATCGCTCTTTTCGATCTTCCGTAGAAAATCAGTTCTCGGTGTTCTCTTTGGCCTCTCCGTCGGCGGAGATGACACGAACCGTGACCGAAGCCTCCACCGCAGGATGAAGTTTTACCGGGATCTCGTAGCTGCCGAGAGTCTTGATCGGACTGTCGAGCTGGAGCTGGTGACGGTCGATGTTGAGCTTGCTCTTCTCGTTGATGAGAGCAGCGATGTCAGCCGTGGTGACAGAACCGAAGGCCTTGCCACCCTGACCGAGCGAGAGCTCGATGGAAAGGCGGAGCTTCTTGAGCTTTCCGGCCGCGTTTTCCGCATCGGTCACTTCCTCTGCCTCCCGCTGAGCGCGGAGAGCCTGAAGATGCTTCACGTGACGGAGGTTTCCCTTCGTCGCCTCGTAGGCACGGTCCTGTGGAAGGAGGAAGTTCCGCGCGAATCCACGCTTTACCTTAACGACATCAGCTTCAGCGCCGAGTCCCTCGATCTTTTGTTTTAAAATCACTTCTACAGTAGCCATCGTCAGGTCGAAATTTAGGAATTGAAAAAGAGCGGGACTTTTAGGCGCGATCTGCTTACTTGTCAACCCAAGACGGAAAAGATTTACCTTTCTTTAGTAATCCTGACAATTTTCGATTCAGCCATGGCCGAAGTTCCCTCCACCTTTCAACTGCAACCCGGACAAATCGCACCGGACTTTACTTTGCCCGACGGTCACGGTCGAGAATACACGCTGGAGTCCCTCTGCTCCCAACAAAAGGGTCTCCTGATTGCCTTTGTCTGCAACCATTGCCCGTTTGTGATCCACCTCGCAAAAGAACTCGGTCGCACTGCGGCTTCCCTCGCGGAAAAAGGGATCGTGACGGTGGCGATCAATGCAAACGATGCCACTCGTTATCCGGCAGATTCTCCCGAGAAGATGGTCGCGTTTGCGGCCGCAAATGGGTGGAACTTTCCCTACCTCTACGACGAGACGCAGGAGGTCGCCAAAGCCTACGCAGCGGCCTGCACGCCTGATTTTTACCTTTTTGACGGAAAATCTCAACTGGTCTATGCCGGGCAGTTTGACGAGAGCCGTCCCGGCCATGGGACCGCTACCGGCTTCGATCTCACTGCCGCGACCGAGAATCTCCTCGCAGGGTCCCCCACCCCGCAGCCGTGGTACCCGAGCACCGGTTGCAGCATTAAGTGGATCCCCGGGAAGGAGCCGGATTACTTCGGGTGAGTTTCGACCAAAGAATATCAGCTTGTCATATGGGTCTCCTTCTGATCTTCTCTCAACAGAATCCATTCGTATGAGGACACTCTTCTGGTTATTTCTCTTTCCCTTTCTCATCGCTCACGCTTTCGGGGACTCTGCCAAGTCAGTGGTTCTGCCTCCCGGTGTGCGATTGGAGCGCGACATCGCTTATATTCCGGAGGGAGACGAAGCCCAGAAACTCGATCTCTACCTGCCGGAGGAGGTGCCGACCGATCCGCTGCCGCTTGTCGTTCATATTCATGGAGGTGGCTGGATCGGCGGGAGTAAATTTCCCTGTCCCGTCGCAGGAATGGCAGCAAAAGGCTACGTCGTCGCAAGTATCGAGTATCGGTTCAGCAACAAAGCCGTTTTTCCTGCCCAGATTCAGGACTGCCAGGCCGCAATCCGCTGGCTGCGGGCGAACCATGAAAAGTATCATCTCGATCCCGAAAAAGTTGGCGTCGTGGGGGCGTCCGCCGGCGGGCATCTTTCCGCGCTTGTCGGTACATCCGGTGGGAAAAACCCATTCCCCCTCATCGGAGGAAACGCAGAGCAGTCCGATCGTGTCCAAGCCGTGTGCGATATCTTTGGTCCGACCGACTTTACCACCGTGGTGCAACAAGCCGCCGAAGACACCAAGGTGAAGAATATTTTCCAATTTAACTCCCCCAAAGATCCCTATTCTCTCTTAATCGGCGCAAACCTCGAGGACAACAAAAAGAGCAGCGCGGTGAGTCCGGGGACCTATGTCAGCGAAGACAATCCACCGTTTCTGATTCTCCACGGCACCCACGACGCTCTCGTGCCATACGCTCAGAGTGTGCAGTTTTTCGAGTCCTTGAAAGAGAAAGGAGTACCCGTCTGGTTACAGACCTTGCCGGGCGCTGGACACGGAGGCCCCGCCTTTGGACAACCGACCGTGATTCAACTCATGCAAAATTTCTTCGATAAGTTCCTCCAGGGAGCCGATTTGGAAATCGTGCTGGTGCCCGAGGCGAAACTCACGGGAAAGAAGTAAGGAATCACTTGGCTGATGTCGGCGATGAATCAGGAAACTCCTGATTTTTCTACCGTTTGGAGATCTTCGAAATTTTCAGTCGAAAGTCTCGCAGGATGAAGGAAACTAGGCGGTGCCAAAGACCCTCTCGACCACCCCGAAGACCACTCGCCCGACTTGGGTGATGGGTCACAAGAACCCCGATACAGACGCGATCTGCTCTGCTCTCGCATACGCGGACCTGTTGCGACAAACTCGGATCCCCGAGGCGGTGGCCGCGTGTTGCGGCCCTCCGAACGCAAGGACGGAATGGGTCCTGCACACCGCCGGGATCAATCGCCCGCGCCTGATGAGCGACGTCAATCTGAGGGCCTCGGACATCTGCCGCGCGCACGTCTCTACAGCCAGACCCACAGAATCGGTCATCGAGGCCTACCGCGAGATGGCGGCCCACAGCTACCGGAGCCTACCGGTGACGAATGAAGACGGAATCCTCATCGGGATGCTTGCCCTCCAGGATCTCCTTGCGCTTCTCATTCCAGAAAGCGACAAAGGCAACCTAGCCCGTCAGGTGACCACCTCGACAGACAATGTCGCTCGTATTCTCGAAGCGGATATCGTGCATCTGAACGACAGCAGTTCGATCGAACAGGATTTTCTCATGATGGTGGCTGGCTCGTCCGAGCCTGTCATGCAGGATCGGATTTCCAAACTCCCGAAAGAGCAGCTTCTCATCATCACCGGTGATCGGATCGGCGTGCAACTCCATGCCGTGGAGGCAGGCGTGCGATGCCTCGTCATCACCAGTGGTTTCCGGCCTTCCGAAGCGATCATACATGCGGCTGCGAAAAACGGGACCTCCATCCTCGTGACAGATCGGGATACCGCATCGACGACGCAACTCATCCGCGGGGCACGCTCGATCAGCAACGCCGTATCAAAGGATTTCCTCTCGTTCTCGCCAGAAATGAAAGTCCAGGCGATCAAAGAACGGCTGAAAACAAACCGCGACCAGGTTCTTTTCCCCGTCTGTGATCCCGAAACGAGAAAGTTGATCGGAGTTTTCTCGAGAGCGGATTTGGTGAACCCCGAGCGCCCGCGCTTGATCCTCGTGGATCACAACGAATTCTCCCAAGCGGTAACGGGTGCCGACGAAGCCGAGATCATCGAAGTTCTCGACCACCACCGCCTCAGCGGGAACCTTGTTACAAAGGAACCGATCCAGTTCATCAACAAAACCGTCGGCTCGACCTGCACGATCGTGGGCAGTAGCTTCCAGAGTTATCAAATCGAACCGTCCCAAAGCATCGCGATCTGCATCTGTGCGGGGATCATTTCCGACACGTTGAATCTCACCTCCCCTACCACGACCGACGAAGATCGAGCGGTGTTGGAGTGGGCAAGCGGCATCGCAGGGATCGATGTAGCCCAGTTCAAAGAAGACTTTTTCTCCGCTGGTTCCGTTCTCCGCAGCAGCAATATCCCCGAAGCGGTGGGGTCGGACCGAAAGGAATTCGACGAGAGCGGCTACCGCGTCAGCATTTCGCAGGTGGAAGAGATCGGGTTCGACTATTTCTGGCCCGCTCGTGAGGCCCTCCAGGCTGAGTTGAAGTCTCTCGTGAAAGAACAGAATCTTGATCTCGCCTGTCTCATGATCACCGACATCACGTTGAACGACAGTCTCCTCCTCATCGAAGCCCCGCTTGAAATCCGCCAGCGGATCGGATACCCGAAAAAAGATTCCCATTTGTTCGTCCTCAAAGGTGTCGTGAGCCGCAAAAAGCAGCTTTTTCCCTTCATCGGATCAGTCCTCTCAGAAATCCCCAAATCAGACGGAGTGTAAAACAAAGTCAGTTGGTGAGGTCCGGGAACCTGTCGGGCTAATCCCGCACGGCTGCGAAAATCGGGGATTCGGTCCAAAACCTCCTCCTTTTCGTTATTTGTGTTCACACAGGTTTCTTAAATGCAGGAAAACTTTGACTCGAACCGCGATTCCCTCGCTCTAAATCCGATAGTCTCTTAGTGTCAACCCGAGCTAAAAGGTCGGTAGATTGTAGTTCTCCGGACCGAGGCCCAGCAAAAATCAACATGGATGCCCCAGATCGCTGAAGCACTGCGGTATGGCTCATCAACGATGGGGCGGGCCTTTGGCCCTTCTTGAATTGTTTTCGGGTCGCTATCCTGGGGCGTTGCCTCAGGCTGGTATAGCAGCGGGCCTTTGGCCCTTCAGAAAATGCCCCAGACTAATATAAAAGTCCCAAACTGGTATAGCGACAAACCTTTAGCCCTTCAAGAAATGCCCCAGACTGTTAAAGAGTGCCCAGGTTGGCATGGCGGCGGGCCTTTGGCCCTTCAGGAAATTTACTCACCCCACGAGCGAGGGCCAAGGGCCCGACTCCATACCAGACCGGGGCAACGCCCCGGGATAGAACGACCACCCTGCCAAAAGGGCTGAAAGCCCGCCCTATCCCGCCGTTCCGCATCACACTTACGCAAAGCGGAGAAATTCTATCCCGATTTACCGACGATTTGGCTCGGATCGAACACCAGCAGTCTGTTCGGCTCCAAAAAAAAGGCGTCCGATTCGGACGCCTTTTTCATTGTTGTCTGACCTGCTACCCGTGGGTAGCGACCTCCGCATTAGTTGACCAGAGGAACCGCGAGGATATCCCGGCGACCGGCGGCGTAGACTTGCAGGAGGAGAACATCACCCTCGTACTTTTCCACGATCTTGTAGGCTGCGCTCGCAGAAGCGACATCAGTCTGATCGATCTGGGTGATGACCATGCCGGGGCGGAGTCCTGACTGAGCGGCCGGGACATTGTCCTTCACGCTCTTCACGAGAACTCCGACGATCGTATCATCGAGTTGCAGACTTTTCCGGGATTCGTCATCGAGATCACTCACCGTGACACCTTCGACGAGTTCCTGCTCTTTTGACGCCCTCGGACTTCCGGGAGTGCTCGCCCCGGCGAGTTTGTTGTCAATCAGATCGCCGAGTTTTACCTTGAGTTCCGTTTTTTCATTCTTCCGGATGATCCCGAAGACGGCATCGGTATCTGGCGTGCTGTTGCTGATGTCGAGGCGAAGCTGAGCGGTCGACTCCACCGGCTTGCCAGCGAATTCAACGATAAGATCTCCCGCTTTCATGCCGCCTCTTTCCGCAGGGGTGTCTGGCCCGACCTCAGCGACCAGTACGCCGCTATTGTCGTCGCGACCGAGAGCTTTTGCCATGTTCGGATCCACATCACGGAGATATACCCCAAGGAAACCCCGTTTCACGACTCCTCCCCCATCGAGGAGACGTTGCACGATGTTCAAAGCCATGCTCGAGGGGATCGCAAACCCAATCCCGATGTTGCCACCGGAGAGACCAGACTGGATCGCAGTCGGAATCCCGATGAGGCGACCATTCGCATCGACGAGGGCACCGCCGGAGTTCCCACGGTTAATTGCAGCATCTGTCTGGATGAAGCTCTCGAAGCCGTTCTGGACGATGTTCAGATCACTCCGTCCCACTGCGCTGATGATGCCCAGGGTTGCAGTCTGTTCCAATCCGAGTGGACTCCCCACAGCCATCGCGATATCGCCGATTTGCAGGGCAGAACTATCGCCGATGGTGATGAAGGGGAGATTCTCCGCATCGATCTTGATGAGCGCGACATCCGTCTGAGGGTCGGCCCCGATTACGGTGCCGACGTGATTTTTTTTGTCCGTGGAGAGAGTCACGTTGATCTCATCGGCATCTCCGACAACGTGATTGTTCGTCAGGATGTATCCGTCAGGTGAGATGATCACGCCGGACCCGACACCCTGTTCTTTTTGTCCTTCGCCACCTTCACCGCCACCCTCGCGGTCGAAGTAGTTCTCCGGAACGTCGGGGAACATCCGCCGGAAGAGCTCTTCCTGCTGTTTGTTCCGAGGTTCCGCTTTAACCGTTTTGGACGAAAAAATCGTCACGACCGTAGGCATCACCTTTTTCAAGGCCGGGGCATAGGAGGATACTACGCCAGCTTCGGCGGTGACGGGCCCTTTCGCGACAGAGAGTTTTTTCTCTAGATCAGAGAATTTGATCTCGTCACCAAAAACACCCCCGCTGCTCAACGCGAGGAGGCCTCCAATAGAAAGAGATTGAAAGAGAACAAGGAAGGATTTTTTCATTTGCAGGATTTTGGTTGTATTCGACGGGAGACGATACGCTACGCTTACAGCATTTGTCTGTTTGTCATTTGCTATGTAGAGCGACTTCCCCCTTAGTGTCTGTCTATTTTTTTCTCCCCGTCCAAACCCGCCACCCATGAAATCGATACTTTCCGACGAGAGGCATCATGAAATCGAGCTCTCCCCCCAGGAGCGGCAGCGATATGCCCGTCACCTCACCATCCCGGATGTGGGAATCGCAGGCCAGCGTCGGCTCAAAGCCTCTCGCGTGCTCTGCATCGGAGCGGGAGGACTCGGTTCGCCCGTGACGATGTACCTCGCGGCAGCGGGGATTGGTGAGATCGGGCTGGTCGATTTCGACCGGGTCGATGCCTCGAATCTCCAGCGTCAGATCCTCCACGATACCGCAAACGTGGGACAGCGAAAAGTCGACTCCGCTCGGGAACGGCTCTCCGCGATTAATCCAGAAGTCATCGTGAACACCTACGAGGTGCGCTTGACCGCCGAGAATGCCACTGAAATTGCAGAGCGCTACGATCTCATCATCGACGGGACTGACAATTTCGAGACCCGCTATCTCACGAACGACCTCGCAGTGCTCACGGGAAAACCCAACGTCTACGGGTCGATCTTCCGGTTTGAAGGTCAAGTCTCCGTCTTTGCACCTCATCTCGGTGGTCCATGCTACCGTTGCCTTTTTCCCAATCCTCCCGAGCCTGGCCAAGTTCCGAGCTGTGCCGAGGGCGGGGTTCTCGGAGTCCTCCCGGGGATCATCGGCTGCCTCCAGACCAACGAAGCGATCAAACTGTTGCTCGGGATCGGGGCGCCACTCCTCGGGCGTCTCGTGCATTTTGATGCCCTTGCCTTTCGCTTTCGCGAGATCAAATTGCGCCGCGATCCCCAGTGCGCGGTGTGCGGGGAGAATCCCACGATCAAAAAACTGGAAAACATCACCTTTGCCTGCGACATGAATCCATCCCCCGCCCTACCCGAAATCGACGTTCATCAACTGAAAGCCCGCCTCGACAAAGGCACTCCCTTTGTGCTTCTCGATGTCCGGGAACCTGCCGAGATCGAAGTCGCGAGACTGCCCGGTTCCATCGTGATCCCGCTCGGGGAACTGTCGAGTCGTCTCAACGAACTCGATCCCTCGGCCGAGACGATCATTCACTGCAAAGTCGGAGGCCGCAGTGCCATGGCGTTGCAGATATTGTTGAAAGCAGGGTTCTCCGATGTCTGTCACGTTCAGGGCGGGATCAATGCCTGGTCCACCGAGATCGACTCCAGCGTTCCCTATTACTGAGATCGAGATGAAACTCTCGATCTCCCCAGAAGTGCTCGCGATGCTAGTATGTCCGGAAACGGGACTAGCGCTGCATCTTGCGACCACTGACGAACTCTCTCACTGGACGCACGAAACTCCCTTTGAAGGAGCCCTCCTCTCCGAAGACGGCTCAAAAGCCTATCCCGTTCGGAACGGTTTCCCAGTCCTCATCAAAGCAGAGGCCCTGACTAAACAGAATGGATGAGAAGGAATTGATATTTTGTGGTGCTCCATGAACGATTGTCGATGCGACCGCCAAATGACCTACTTCGTGAAAGCACCCCAGATTCGCTTCGCAAGTTTCTCCCGGTCCCGCTTTTTTCATTCGTGTTCCCAGATTCGCAGTACACGCCACCCGCTTTGTCGCAAAGTTCGGGGACTCTATTGGAAGGCATGGGCAGGATGCCCATGCTACTTCGGATCATCTCCTTCGCGAATCGCATCGAGCTTCTTCCGCAAAGCGGTCACCTCTTCGGGCATTGCGGCTGCGAGATTTTTTGTCTCATTCGGATCGACGGCGAGGTCAAAGAGCTCGGCCTTCTCGCCTCTGAGCGGAACGATCAGTTTCATCGCTCCGTCGCGAATCGCGACTCCCTGATTGGTCCGCCAGTAGAGGGTGCGGGCGGGGAAATCGGTCCTATCACCGGTGAGCAGACCTACGATGTCCTCTCCGTCAAAGCGGGCCGTCGGGTCAGGGCTTGCTCCGGCGAGACGGAGTAGCGTCGGTGCCCAGTCACAGGTGTGGGTCGGGGTCTCGAGGACCCGTCCGCCCTCAATCACTCCGGGCCAGACGACAAAGGCCGGAACCCGAATCCCGCCTTCGTAGAGATCGGTTTTCCATCCACGCAGAGGGAGATTGTTTCCGAGGGAATGAAGGGGCGCGTAGCGACCGTCGTATTGTTTCCCATTGTCGGCCCAGTTCTGCTGGCCACCGTTGTCGGAGGAGAAGATCACGATGGTATTCTCGCGTTTTCCAGAGGCTTCGAGGGCGGTGATGAGTTGACCGACGCTGTCGTCGAGGTGGCTCACGGCAGCGGCAAAGTGACGTCGCGAGGGATCTTTGATGGTGTCCTGATACGGCACGATCCAGGAGGGAGGTTCGTTCAGCGGATAGTGAGGGGAATGATGGGCTACATAGAGAAAGAACGGTTCGTCGCCGGATTCCTGCACGACACGAATGGCCTCCCGGGTGATGAGGTCGGTGACGTGACCTTCTTCGTCGAGGAACTCGTCGTTGCGGTGCCAAGTGACGTGGTCTCCGGTTTTGTAGCGATGGGTGTAGGGATCGATCTGTCCCCGGAGGTATCCGTAGGTGGTTTCAAATCCATACTGCCGGGGGCGATGCACAGGTGTTTCCCCGATGTGCCACTTGCCGGAAAGATGGGTGAGGTATCCGAGCGCCTGTAGTCCGAGGGGCAGTGCGGCATCTTTTCCCCTCATTTTTGTGGTAGCCGCGAGCGGGGTGAAGACTCCGAAGCGGCTCGGGAAACGACCGGAGAGCAGGGCGACCCGTGTTGGGGAACAAGTCGGGTAGGCGTAGTGCTGGTTCAGGATGAGCCCCTCGTGGGCGAGTCGGTCGAGGTTCGGCGTGTGGATCTCTGACCCATGGTAACCGATGTCATTCCAACCAAGATCGTCGGCAAGGATGAAGACAATGTTCGGACGGAGTGGTGTCTCCGCCGCCGGGGAAAGAGTGTGGGGAAGGCAAACCGCCGCCAGGAGGAGAAATCGCAGGTCCATTCCCGAAGTCTTTCCCTGATCGGAGGAAAAGGGAAGGTCCACAAACGCGTTCCCCGCTCAGAGGTAGTGCTCGATCCCGCTGAGGATCTGATGCGGTGTTTCCTCCCATTCGAGGAGACTCACGGGAAAGAGGCGGATCCCAGCCCGCTGCAACATCCGATGCCGCTCAAGACTGAGGGCGGGTGAGTGCGGTCCCGGAAACCCGAGAAGATCGATCCCGAGACTGCGCCCGTTCCGGTAACAGAGCAAGTCCAAGGTGAACCCGCCGATCTGCAAATCACTCTGCACTTTGATCCCGAGAGCGTCGAGGGCCTCAATGAGGGGGAGCAAAGAGGGTTCGCTCGGTGACGCTACCCTGTTGGATTTCGCCTCCACGGGAGCACCGGCCCTACTCGCTTCGTCGAGAAAACGCGAGACGAGCGAGTGGGGCGAACGAGTCGGATCGAAGGAGACAAAGATCCGATTCTCCAATCGTGCCCGGGTGATGGAGACATTAAAAACATCCTCTTTTTCGAGAAAGCGGAAGCTCGCTGCGGCGGATCGGTCATCGAGCGCGAGCGAGAGAAACATAATGTCCCGCTCCTCTCCCTGAAAGGAATGGGCGGTTCCCACGAGGAGATCGTGGCGATCGAGCATGGTGCCGAGATCGGTTCGTTTCTCGACCCGACTGAGGATGGCATCCACCTGCGCTCGAAACGGGGAGAGGATCCCGAGGCGGAGAGCTGCCGCGCCGGGTTGTATGAGGACCTTGAGCTGACCGAGGATCGCGTCGATCTCTGCTTCATTGACACCGTTGCCATCCCGCTTCCCTGCGAGGGAGTACACCGAGAGCGGCGGCTCCTCCCGGAGATCCATTTCCCGATGCCCTGTCATGATGGCGAGCTGATTTGCATAGAACTCGCGGTTGCTGAACTGGATGATCCCCGGACGGCTCCGGAAATGCTCGTTGAGGAAGACGAGAGAGTCCTGCGAGCGGATCGTCTCGGTCGCGAGGTCTACGAGACTGACTTTTCGAAATTGAAATCGCTCTTGGTCGGCTTCACTGAGCCCGAAACGGCGGGCGAATTCCTCCTGTCTCGCCGTCGGGAGAAAGGAGAGGTGACGCAGTTGCTTCGGGTCACCGGTGATAACAGCCCGTTTCGCACGCTGTAAAGCAGGCAGGACGGAGGCGATATCACACTGGGAGGCTTCGTCAATGATGACGAGGTCAAACAGCTCGCGCTCCAGTGGAATGATCCGGTGGAGATCGCTCAGGTTCACGAGCCAGACGGGTAGCGCCTCGAGCAGGGTGTTCCATCGGACTTCTTCGAAATAGCTGTCCTGACGATGGGAGTTGCGTGCACGAATCCCTTTGGAGAAAGCGAGAAAGGTTTTCCGGTGCCGCCGCAGAGAGTTCCCGAGTTGCTCTCTCCGACGCAGTATCAAATAAGCGACGGTGGCCGAGATCTGGCGCTGGAGGGTGTCCGAGATGCGGGCGGCGAGGTGATGAAGTGGCGCCTCACGAGCGATCCGAGCGCGAATCCGCGAGACGCGCCAGCGGCAAAACCATCCGGCATTCGCTCGACTCGCAAGTTCCCCCCGCTGCACCGCGACTCTCCCCCGCCGCTCCAGGAGGGCCTCCCACTTCCCGGAGGCTGATCGGATCTGGGTAAGTTGCGATCGGGCGGTCCTGAGCTCTGCCCTGGAAACTGGCTCCCCGGTCAGGAGACCAGAAAGAAGATCCTCAAGAAAGCGCTTCAAATCTTTCAGGTAATTCTTCCGTCCTGCGCGGACGCACACCCCCGTGAGCCCGAGGGTATGTTCGATTTTGTCCGCCACGACATCGACCGCGTGATCCATTTTCGAAGCAATGAGGACAGATTCTCCCCGGCTCATCGCCTCCATCGCAAGTGCTGCGATGGTGAACGACTTCCCGGTGCCAGGAGGTCCCACCGCGAGAGTGAGTGGACTGCTGTGGGCGGATTCCACGATCTTTTTCTGTGCGGCGCTGAGAATTGCGGGGATCTCGCCTCCGTTTTGAACACGCCGAGGTCTTTCGTTTCCCTCCGTCTGCGAAAGGATCGCACGAACCGGGGCGGAAAGGCTCGTCGGATTCTGGGCCATCGTCCGGAGATCGTTCAGCACTCCCCGCATCTCCATCGAGCGATCCGCAAGGAAGAAGGCCGCCGCCGGGACGAGTGAGAGGGAGACCGGGCTCTTCGCTGCGGTTTGTTTCAAAAACTCTTTTATCTCCTTCTCTGTCAACAGATAGGGATAGGAAAGAAGCAAGTCGGTCGCTACGTCCGGGAGGTCATCGGCAAAGAGGCGACGCAGCTCCCCTACGCAACCTTCGGTATGGGGCGCGGCATCGAGACACTGCTCGAAGCGTTCCAGTAAGGTGTCATCACCGAAGCTCTCCAGTAGCGCATCATTGAGGATGCAGCGAGTCGTATCAATGACGAACTCGGCCCCGGACTCTTCGCTGATGGAATTCACGGAAGCCGTGTAGAGAATCAACGGAGCGTAGACCAATTTCGCCCGTGATTCCTCCTGTTCTAGAGTACCGATCAGGAAAAGGGACCCGTAATAGAGTTGGCACTCTTTTTCATACAATCTCGCTCGGGTCGCGAGGGAGGCAGCCTGTTTCCCAGGGAGGAACTGCTGGCCATCGAGCACCGCACGCGAAACAACGAGGTCTTCGCCCTCCACGAGGAGGGACTGCCTCACCCGACTGCTTTCGAGGCTGAGAATCCCGGCACGACTCCCGTTCTCCCGATAACACTCGGCGAGGTAGTGAAGCAGACCGGAAACGGGGTCCATAACACGGGAGAAAACAGAAGCGGCCCGTTCCGAATCGCCGGACGGGCCATTCTGAACGAGCTCAGAGGGATGGGTGTTGCTTCCTCAAATCGCCGGGAAGGGCAACCACTTTTGATCCGAGGCGGAGCTTTCTACACTGGCCTTGATGAAGGCCACCCCGGCGACACCGTCGTCTACGGTGGGGAAATCGTAGCCGCCCTCGGGAGCTGGGTTCCCATCGATCCGATCGCTGATCGCTCTCACTGCGGCGAGGTAGATGTTTGCAAACGCCTCGATGAAACCCTCGGGATGGGCAAAGGGTGTTCGGGTAAACCCGTGCCCTGCTGCAGCTTCGCTGATGTAGTCATTACCGCGACGGTAGGTCTTCCTCGGAGCATTCGCATATTTCACGATCAGTTCGTTCGGGTCCTCCTGATGCCACTCCAGGGAGGCTTTGGTTCCGTACACCCGGATGTTCAGTGCATTTTCATCGCCGTTCGAAATCTGCGAGGCGTGGATGATGCCACGCGCTCCGCCCTCAAAACGTACTAGATTGTTCCCGTCATCATCGAGGGTGCGACCGGGAATGAAGGTGGTCAGTTCCGAGCAAATCTCCGTGATCTCCAGACCGGTGATGTAGCGCACAAGGTTGTGGGCGTGAGTTCCGATATCTCCCATGCAGTTCGAAATCCCCGCGATCTTCGGATCGGAACGCCAATTGTTGATTTTCCCCTGTCCGTCTCCCTCGACATCTCCGACGGCGTATCCCTGCGGATATTCCGCGACGATCTTGAGAATACGACCGAGTTCCCCGTCGCGAACCATACGGCGGGCTTCTTTGACCATGGGGTAGCCGGTGTAGTTGTGAGTCAGGACAAAAACACAGCCACTTTTTCGCACGACTTCCCGCAATTCCAGGGCTTGCTCGTAATCGTGGGTGAGAGGTTTGTCACAGATGACGTGAAAGCCGGCCTCAAGAAAGGCTTTCGCAACGGGAAAGTGGAGATGGTTCTGTACGACGATAGAAACAAAATCGACTTTGTCTTCCCGAGCCGCTTCTTTCTCCGCCATTTCCTGATAGCTGGAATAGACCCGCGTGGGGTCGAGGAAAAAATCCTCTCCAGAGAGCCTCGACTTTTCCGGATCAGACGAGAAACACCCGGCCACCAGCTCAATTTTCCCATCGAGATTCGCCGCCATGCGGTGGACCTGCCCGATAAAGGCTCCCCGGCCGCCGCCGACCATTCCCATGCGTAGTTTGCGATTCATAATATGAGTATTCTAGTTTGGTTGCGAAAAGGATCTTCGAGGGTAACAAAACACTCGAAAAATGCAACCGTGCCCACCCGTTTCTCGGGAAGCGGCGAAGTATTCTCTATCGAGACAAAAAGATCGAACTGGCGAGGGACTCTACGATCAGGGTGCGGAGCCCGTACTGATCGGTCCTGACTGCCTCGCAGATCTCATCGATGACATACTCGTCGATCGACTCCATGTGGCGACCGGTAGAGTAACTGAGGAATTGCGTCACGAGATTGCGCACGAACAATTCCTTCCGATCCTGTAGGAGGACTTTTTTGAACTCTTGGAAATTGGCATAGGTCTCGCCCGAGGAAAGCTCCCCGGAGGGATCAATCTTCTGTGCGGGGAGATCGCCTTTTGGTTTCGGATAGTTCACGCGCCAGCGACCGATCGGGTCAAACGATTCGAGGCTGAACCCGAAGGGGTCGATCTTGTGGTGACATTCCGCACAGGTCTTGTCCGCACTATGCTTCGCGAGACGGGCGCGTATCGTCGTGGCACCTCGCACGTCGGCTTCGATTGCGGGGACAGAATCGGGCGGTGGAGGCGGTTCGATCCCGAGGATGTTTTCGGAAACCCAAACTCCGCGAGTCACCGGAGAGGTCTCGACCCCGTTGGCGCTGGCTGTGAGCACGGCTGCCATTCCGAGCAATCCTCCCCGATGCCGATCTGGACTCAGTTTCACTTTCTGGAACCCATCAGCCAGTCTCATTTTGTCTTTTTCGGGGAGCCCGTAGAGATTCGCGAGCCTCTTGTCCACGAAGGTGGAATCGGAATCGAGAAAACCGAGCACAGATCGATCCGCGGTAAGGACATCGCGGAAGACACGGCGGACTTCGCCCTTCATTGAATCGGGCAGATTTTCCGCATAATAGAGTCGTGCGGTCTCGCGCGGGGGCGGCATTTGCCCGATCTCCCGGAGGTTTAACCAGCTATCGAGAAATCCTACGGTGAGGCCCTCGACACGATCATCGGCGAGCATTCGCAGAGCCTGTTTCCGAAACTCTCCCGGGTCCAGTAATTTGCCTGACGCCGCCGAGGCCGTCAGTTCCTCGTCCGGCGGAACCGCCCAGAGCGCGTAAGAAAGACGCGTCGCGAGGTCAAAGGGGCCGAGCGTCCTCTCTTTTTCTGCGGTGATCTCGGTGAGATACAGGAACGACGGGGAACACAAAATCATTTTGACGGTATCGAGCGCCGCCTCGCGAGGAGTCGCTTTCTCCGCGATCCTCGTTTCGTAGGTTTTGCGAATGCGGGCGCGGTCATCGTCCTGCAAAGGGCGTCGATAGGCCCGGGCTGCAAACCGATCCAGTTGATCGAGCGATTTCCCCGGATCAAACCCCGTTTTCCCAAAGACGGCACGCTCTTCGAGACTGCCCCCTTCCTCCCGAAGCGGACCATGGATCTTGATCTCGTCGATCTGGATGCGAGGCAGTTCCCCGCTTTTTAACAAATGAGCCCGACCGACTCCCGCTTTCGAGATGTCTTCTTTGAAGTCTTTCTGATACCGTTTGTTGATCGCCAGAACGGCGGCCCTCGACTCGAAAGGACCATTCGGAAAGATGAATCGCGGTGTCTGCCCTGCTTCGAGCCAAACCTGGAATTTCATCCACTCTGGTTTTGCATCGGGAACGGTCCCCTGGGCCAAGATCGGCTCGATCGCCTGCGGATAATGAATGTGTCCCTTAGTGACATCGCCCGGAACTATCCCGAGGAGAAAGGGTTCCGACAAATCAATTCCGAAGATCGCGGGATCGTAGTGGGTATCCCGATGCATCGCCTGAGCGAGAACGCTGATGTCATAGAGCCCCGAGACCGGAACTCCTGCCAGAAAGTCTTCGATATGACCGTAGCCCCCTTGCCTTGTGTCCGTGTTCGGCTGCTCATAGAGACAGAGGAATCCGTAGTTGAAAGCTGTTTTGTGCGAGCCGGAAAGCTCCTCATACTGAACAAAGTGATCTTTAAAATGCCAGGATTTTGGCTCCATTTCGGGTCGTCCGAGTCGCAAATCGACAAGCCGGTTCGCCGCCTGGAAATATTGATCGAGGAGAAATCCGGAGGTGACTAGGGAACTCCCGATCGTGTCGATGTGTCGGCTGGTCTTTTCTTTGGGGAAGTCCGCAATCAACCCAAGAGTATCAACTCGCCGACCAAAGAGGGTCGCGAGGGTGTTTTCATATTCGCGGTTAGAAAGACGACGCATCACGGTGCGCGCCTCCGAACTCTCAAACTCCCCCCGTGCGTCGGCTACTCCACCCCGAAGCGCGCGCAGCATCGTAAGTCGCTCGTCATCAGTAGGTTGATCGGCCTTTTTCGGCGGCATCTCCTTCAGGGTGATCTGGTCGATGATCTCCTTTGCGGTGATGAGATCGGGCACCGATTCCAAGGGAAGAGCGAACGCATCAAACTGCCGTTCCCCTTTCTGGACATCGGCATCGTGACACTCAAGACAGTATTTGCCGATAAAATCAAAGACGATTTTTTCGTTTCCCGCTTCCTCCGCGCCGACAGCCGAAACGACCAACAAAAGTGCTGCGGTTCCGCTAGGTAATCCCCTTCCGGAAAAAAAACCAGCCATCATGAAAATTCCCCGGCTCAGGAGAACGCCCCGGTGCTGGAACCAAAGGACTCGGTCTCGATCCCCATGCGCTGCGCGATGTCAACGAACAGGTTGCAGAGGGGCACTTTGTTCGGTCCCTGGGATTCCACTTTCTTGAACTCTCCGTGACGATACCCGCCTCCCGCAAGGACGATGGGGAGATCGCTGTTGGTATGAGAGTTGCCATTCCCGATGCCGCTGCCGAAGACGATGGCGGTGGAGTCGAGCAAGGTCTGATCGCCATCCGCCATCTTCGAGAGTCGGGTCACGAATTTATTAAAATGTTGGATCTGGTAGGTCTCCAGCTTGATGAGGTTCGCGATCGCATCCTCTTCATTTCCGTGGTGAGAGAGGCTGTGATACGCTTTGTCGATGCCGAGATCCTGAGGAAGAAAACTTCCGCCGATCTCCAGTGTCGCAACACGGGTGGAATCGGTCTGGAGGGCCAGCGCGATCAGTTCGTAGAGAAGCGGCAGATCCTCGACCGTGTTCCGATCCGCAGGTTTTTCGAAGGGCGCTTTCGGCTTTGGCAGGCTGTTCCAGCGTTTCCGGAGTTCGAGTCTCTTTTCGACATCTCGAATCGACGAAAAATACTCGTCCAGCTTTGCTTTGTCCTCGCTATTGACCTGCTTGGAAAGCCGCGTCGCCTCTTCGTGAACGGAATCGAGGATGGAGGCTTGCAACTGATTTTCCCCGACCCGCCGCGCCTGTCGGTCTTTGGTATCACTGATGAACAGTTTTTCGAAAAGATCGGCCGGGCCGGTCACTGGCGGGACCCGCACCCCGGATCGCGTCCAGGCGATCTGACATCCTCCGTGAATCCCGCCTTCCGAACCCACTGTGAGTGACGGGAATCTTGTTTGCATCCCCACTTCGTCGGCGAGGAATTGGTCGATCGTCATATTGCCGTCGGGACGATTCTGCGCTTCGGAATTCAGCACACCGGAAAGAAACGAGTGAACCGCAAAGTGACCGCCCCGAACCCCGTGATCGAGCCCCCGGTAAACGGTTAGGTTTTTCCGGTTCTCCAGCAAAGGCGCAAGCAACGTTGTCTTTTCCCACTCTTTCCCCAGCGTTTCCGGGAAAAACTGCTTTTGCTGAAATCCGAGCAAATTGCCAACCGCGACAAAACGCCTCGCACCTGTCCCGGCACCACGAGCCAACTGAACCGACGAACCACCGCCCACCGAACTCGCCATGAGCGACGGAAGACTAGGAAGTGAGAGCGTCGCCCCGAGGGATTTCAAAAGGAAGCGACGACGATCGAGAGACTGAGGCATCAAAAAGCATCGTCGAAATTGCCGCTTTTGCAAAGGAGGCCGGGGGCGTCATAACGTGCCTGCAACAGGCTCCTTTGATTACATTCCCGTAATCCTGCGGTAATTCCGTTGTCAGAATCGCAGGCGACGTTCACCTTGTTTTTCATCATGCGTGTTCTCGTCGTCGAAGATCAGGCCAAAATTGCCGCATTCACTCAGAAAGGGCTCGAAGAGTCCGGTTTTGCCGTGGAAACCTGCGGGGACGGGAACGCAGCCTTTGTGTTGGCGACGACTCAGGAATTCGACGCCATTGTCCTGGACATCATGCTGCCCGGTCGGGACGGGCTCAGCGTTCTCCGGGGATTGCGCGAACGCCACCTCGATGTCCCCGTGATCTTGCTCACGGCAAGGAACGAACTGAATGAACGGCTCGAAGGCTTCAATCTCGGCGCGGATGATTACCTGACAAAACCCTTTTTTGTCGAAGAACTCGTCGTCCGTCTCCAGGCTCTCATTCGACGGAGTACGGGCCAGGCCGGAAACACGCTCCTCCAGGTCGGCGACCTCACCCTCGATCTCGTGAGACGGGAGGCGCTGCGAGCGGGGTTGAGCATCGAACTCAGTCAGCGGGAGTTTTCCCTCCTGGAGTATCTGATGCGATCGCCGGGACGGGTATTCTCGCGGTCCCAGATCAGCCAGCACGTCTGGAACACCCACTTCGATACCGGAACCAATATGGTCGATGTCGCGGTGGCCCGTCTGCGCAAAAAAATCGACGAGGGATTTGAAACCCCACTCATCGATACGGTTCGCGGCGTCGGATACCGCATGAGGGAACTTCCCCCGCAACGATGAGGTCCGGTTCTTTTCGCAATCGAATCACGCTCTGGTCCGTGCTCATCTCGGGAACGGTGCTGCTTTGTTTCGGTCTTGTCGCGTGGTGGTCCCTGAATCGCGACCGGATCTCGAATCTCGATGAGTCCCTCGCGACTTTCGGTTTCCGCCATGCGATCCGGGCAAGCGCCAATGCCGACCCCGTAAAAATGGAACTTTCCCTCCTCGAAAATTTTGGAGAGGAAACAACGAAAACCAGATTCTTCGCGCTTCTCACCCGTGGCGGAGAGGAACTGCATCGATCCGCAGGCTGGCCGGACTCTATCTCCGCTCAACAATATCCACCCTCGGATCTCCTCCTCGACCCTCAACCGCTCGCTCTGAAACAAACCCGCGAAGATCGCGGGGAAAAGGGTCCGCGACCGAAACCGGTCTACGCTCCGGTCTTCCACACCGTCCGGAAGGAAAAGGATGACTTTCGCATCGGAGTTTTTGCCAACAAAGAGGTTATTCTCGTGGTCGGGGCCGATCTCCGCGAATTGTCAGGAGAAGTCGATGCCCTGCGTCGGGCATTCCTTCTCTCTCTTCCGGGCGCGCTCCTGCTTATCGCTGGCGGGTCCTGGATCATCGCACGACGGGCGCTTCGACCGGTCGATGCATTGGAACGGGAGATGAGAAACATCTCCGCAGATGCCCTCGATCGCCGACTGACGTCTCGTCAGGTCGATCTCGAATTTGCACGGATCATCGATCAGTACAACGCGATGCTCGACCGTCTTGAACGCAGTTTTCATCAGGCAACCCGCTTCAGTGCCGATGCCTCACACGAATTAAAAACACCT
>JAGPCC010000016.1:1547-31379 GCA_018058245.1 Verrucomicrobiales bacterium | reverse complement strand
GTGATCGTCCCCGAAGGACCATTTTACGGCGGGTATCAAGTGCAGCTCTTGCGGCCGCTCAAAGACGTCCTTTCCGGCCATTCCGCGGAGAGACAGGTCTTCCTCACCCGCCTTTTTGAGACGGGGAAAAAGTATCGAATTTGGCAACGGTTCACGATCTCGGAATCGGCGGAAGCGCTCGGTGAACCGGAAGACCGGATCCGGAGAGCAATCGGATACCTCGCCGACCAGGGCGATGCGATCACAAAACCGGATGGTCTACGCCATGGGTATCACCTCAATCCGGACGGAGAGCGCAGTGTCGCATCGATCGCAGCGGGAATGATCGAGCGATTTGAATCTCGTGAAATCGGGGAGATCGAGAGGCTTCGTCTTGTCCTAACACTCTGCGAAACAGCCCAGTGTATCCCGCAGGGCTTGATCGATTATTTCGGGGAGTCCATGGATCCCTGTGGCACTTGTAGTGTCTGCCTCGGAGAAAGTACGGGGGCGCCCCTCCCGGCTTCGGGTCGCCAACCGATCACCCACGAACATGCCGAAGTGGTTCGCCTGATGAAGATGGAACGCCACCCCGCACTGCGACAGTCTCGCCAACTGGCCCGCTTTCTCTGCGGGTTATCCAGTCCCGCAACGACTCGGGCACGTCTCAATCGGGATGACCGCTTTGGTCTCCTCGCCGAAGTGCCCTTTTTTGACGTCCTGACACAGATCGAATCGTGCTAGGACAACACATCCGCCAGGATGGGTAACCCTCCCTCTCGACTTGCAAGTTCACGGAGGCGACGTTTTGCGGTCGGAATGTGCGCGAGGAATTCTTTTTTCCCTTTCACTTCGCTCAAAAAACCGTAGGCCCCGAGTGCCTGCATGAGTCGTTGCATCGCACACTGGGTCAGCCTGCGCTCATAGATTTCACGGCTCTCGGTATCCCCGGCGGCTTTTTTTAATTCGAAGTAAAACCCGATAAGATCTCCCGTCTCCCTCTCGGTGAACTCACTGTAGGGATCGTAGATCATCGAGGCGAGATCATACTCCGACAGTCCCCATCGTAACCCTTGGTAGTCGATGAGGTAACTGCTACCCTGATGCAACATCACATTCGTGCTTTGAAAATCACGGTGTACAAGAGAGCGGGGCAAACCAGCCAATTCCTGCCGGAGATCCGCGAGGGAGGCCTCAGAACGCAAGCGCAGCGCAGTCCCCGCAGGGAGGAAGCGCTCCACATAGTGGGTTAAAAAATAGTTCTGCTCCCACTCGTAGAGATCCTCATCAAAACACTTCTCCAATTCTGGAAGGTCAGTCGGAGCGTTTTTTTCAAAAATGCGGTGGAGCGGGAACACCGCACGGAGCGCCGCTTCATACGCAGGTCGCCGAGTTCTTTCCCAATCGTCTCCTGCGAGATTCCCGAGATCGATCGATCCCAGATCGTCTACCCAGAGCAGATGGAGATCCTCCCGACGCTGCTGGATACTGGGAGCGGGAATGCCCTGGCGGTTCAGGAAATCCGTGATGGAGGCGAAGCGGGGATTGTCGGCTCGATCCAGCGAATAGTGCATCACAATGACGCTTGCCTCCGTATTCTTTTCCACCACCCGAATAAAGAGTCTTCCAGAACCACCCTTTTCAATGACCTCAAACGACAGCTCAGAACTCGCCCATTCCGGGAGAGCCTCTCTCGTTCTCAATTCGATTTCATCTAGTTCCATAGGGGATGTGCCGCCTACCAAACCACGGATCGGGGTATCGAAAAGTGATTTTCCTGCTCTCCTTGCCCAACGAGAGGCAACTGGCGTCATTTTTCCGAGACTCTTGTTGCCCTGCGATGACGATCTGAGTACGTTTCTGGACCTTCCCTCCTCCCCACTATGCTAGCGCCCGATTCAGGATCCATTCCCCGAGACAAGTTGAGCAGCTCTTTGAAGTCGCGTCTTCTCACCGACGGCCGACGAGTCGGATTAAAACCGGAAAAAGGCTGGGCGATGCGCAACTATCGTTATCTCAGCGGAAGCGTGCTCCCCGCGCTGATCTCCCCTCGGGAGCGAAAACTTCACGCCGGACCGCCAATCTTCGGACCTCTCGCCTCCCACGAGATCGAGGTCGTCTGGATTGGCCACGCCAGTTTTTTGGTTCGCACGCCAGGGTTCAATGTGCTGATCGATCCCGTCTGGGCAAAGTGGATGGGACCGCTAAAACGACAGAGGGATCCAGGAATCGACATCGAGCATCTCCCTCCGATCGATCTTGTTCTCATCACCCATGCCCATTTTGATCACCTTTGCCGCACGACCTTGAAACGTATTCTGGATGGTACGCAGACGGTCGTGGTTCCCCACGGCGTTTCCCGAGTGGTCCGAAAATTGAACGTCGCCCGAGTTGAGGAAATGTCGGACTGGGACTGTGTCCGCTTCCGGGATGCCGAAATCTATTTTACGCCGGCCCATCACTGGGGTGCCCGCTACATTCACGATACCAAAAAGGGGTTCGGTGGTTTTGTCATCAAGTTGCCGGAGCACACCGCCTACCATTCTGGAGATTCCGCTTACTTCGATGGATTCGCTGAGATCGGAGCTCGATATGACATCCATACCGCCCTTTTGCCCATCGGGGCCTACGACTGCCCCAGTGGTCGGGAAGTCCACATGAATCCGGAAGAAGCGATTCAGGCCTTTTTCGACCTCAAGGCAAACCGAATGATTCCGATGCATCATGCGACCTTTCCCATCAGCAACGAGCACCGCCTCGAACCTCTGAAACGGCTCCATGAAGCGGTTTCCGTCCATCACCTCGACAGCCGGGTCATTTCCCCGCGGGAGGGAGAGCAAGTCATCCTCTCGTCCCTGAATCCGAAAATCACCTAATCGGCAGTCGAAGTAGTCGGAGGAGAATCCGAGATTTCTTCTTCGCCTACAGGAGGAGCGATCTCGGACGCCAGTTCCCGTTCCCGGATGCGAGCGGCGGGCATGCTGCGATATTCCAGCGCCTTGGCAAGCTCGACTTCTCTGCGGCGCTCGAGGATATCACTGCGCCAGTCGATGCCATTCTGCTCGGCAATCAACTTCCACTCCGTGATCGTAAGGAGTCCCTGGCCAGCCGCACCGGAATCCCGAAACGCATTTGCATTCAACGAGGCGGTATAAGCTTTTTCCGCTTCTTCGATTTTTCCGATGCGGAGGTAGTGCTCCGCCTCCGCGAGCATCAGATTCCCATAGGTTGGCGCCATCGCACTGGCCTCGCGGAGGATCGCGATCGCGTCGTCGGAGTGTCCCAGCTCATCAAGGACAGCGGCATGCCCGATCGCTGCAAAAATGTCCTCTGGATAGAGATCGTGAGCCTTTGTAAAATAAAGATCGGCCTTCTCCAGAGCCTGCTTCCTCGCTGGCCCCGCCATTTCGGAGGTGATCCCGGCGACTTGCGCATGGGCACTCAGGGTGAGGATATACGGATTCTTTGGATCCAATTTTCTCGCTTCCTGAAGATGTCGCAGATGCTGGAAGCCGCTACGATTCGACTCAAATGCGAGCCGGGCCATCTCGTAGTGAAATTCACTCCGTGAGAATACGATCCCGAAAATCAAGATCGCGATACCTGCCCCGAACACCACTCCGCGATTCACCAACATCAGGCCACCACCGGGGATGAGAACTGATTCCTTTGCCGGACTGATCGCAGATGCCATCGGGTCCGGAGCAGCAAGAATGGCCACCATGATCGACGCCGTGACGACAAACACCGGAAGGTGCATCGCGAAGTCAAACAAACATACTATACCCAATGCCCCGAGAGTGCTCAATGCCCCGATTACAAGGGCGAGATGGTCCGATTTCGGGAGGAGAGCCCCAGGGGAGGCACCAAACGCGGCGTAGGATTTTACGAATTGTAATCCCGATCGACCGTGGCAAAGCAATACGATCATCATCAACGAGAGCCCAATGATACCGTAGTCGGCGAGCATCTGAAGGTATTCGTTGTGAACGAACTCCGGTTCCGCCCCATGCAGCGAATCATCCCGGAAAAGCCGGGTGTAAACTTGTGATGTTCGACTCCCGGTTCCAAGGAGGGGAGACACTTCGGCCTGTTTCACTCCCGCTTTCCAGATCAGCGGCAGGCTGGCACCGTCCCCCTTGGTGAGCAGAGCATATTCGATCTTGCCCCCGATCGAGGCCGAATAGAACAGGCCAACAGTCGACAGGAGGACGAGGGCTGTTGCCAAAACCAGCAAAAGAGGTCGTCTCACCTCAACTCTGATTTTGCGGAACAATATCATCAGCGAGAGCAAACCGGCAATTCCGAGACCCACCAAGAGCGCCAAGATCCCGGCGGAACTGCCCGTCGAGAGAACGACAAAGGCGGAGACGAGTGCGAGGCCCAACCAGACGTAGCGAACGATTCCGTTCTTTCGGCCGTACATCGCCATGGCCAGCCAGAGAGGAACCAGCATGGCCTGAAAAGCCGCAAAATGGTCTGGGTGATTGAAGAGTCCCCCAATCCGGTCAGAAAAAGTCCGCTCATATCCCGGGATCAACCACAAAGTCGGGTTCACAAACGCCTGTAGCGCGGCAAATCCCAGATTCACAATCACCAGAAGAGCAAGCGTCTGAACAAGGCGGTGCCGCAACTCGATCGTCGAGAAAAGAGAGAGAAAGAGGCAGTAGGTCAAGAAGGCAACAAGAACGAGCGTTGCATCTTCTCGGGCAAAATAGGAATTCGTGGTCTCGGAAGCACGGACGAGTAAGTAGGCGGCCAGAGTGAAGACCGCGATTGTGCTCCAGCGAGGCAGAGAAAAGGTCACTTCCTTAAACAGCAACCCGATCGAGAGGATGCCGGCGAGCCCCATGCAAGCATAGGCAGGCCAGACGAAAGTCATAGCCGTCGACGTGCCAATCATTCCGATCAGAAAGAATCCAATCAGAAAAAACACCACTACTATAAATCTCCAGGTTAACGTCATCCGTCACAGTCCAGGGCCAAATACTCTTGAATTATGCCGCAATTTCACAAAAACTAAAATCTTAAATTGCTGAAATGTTTAGTATTTCAAAGTAATTGCGAAAAAATCGCCCTTTTCCCAATATTGACTTTGCCATTGCTTTTCCCTACCAAATCCGCGAAACTTCCTTTGAGGCATTGTCAATTGCTGCTGCGGCCCACTATTTTCGACTCTTTTCTGCGTTCTCTTTCCCGATGAAGCAACGTTCCACTCTTTTTTTCCTCTCCCTGCTCGTCCTCTTCGTGACTCGGACCGCCTCTGCCCAGATCATTGTTGATTTGGAGATGGACCGCTCTCTCTATTTGAGCCATGAACCGATCACTGGCGTCCTCACGATTGTGAACCGGGCGGGACAAGATCTCATCTTCGGAGACTCCGGAGGGATGAGTTGGCTCGACTTTAATGTCACTGATGCTCAGGGATATCTGATTACCCCGACTCAGGAGGCGATTTCAGAACGCCCCATCGTGCTGTCCTCCGGCCAGACGCACAAACACAAAGTCACGATCAACAAAAGGTATCCCATGTCCTCCATCGGAAGTTATCGAGTCACGGCGAGCGTCTCTTTTCCGCAGATTAACCGAGTCTTCCGAACAAAAACACTCACGGTCCAAGTGACAGATGGCCAACCCATGTGGAGCCAGATCGTCGGGATCCCGCAGGGTCATGCCAACGCCGGCTCCTACCGAGAGTATTCCCTGATGACATACTATCACGGAGCCCGCTCCAAAGCGCTCTACTTTCGCATCAAAGACAGTGATACCGGTGTCGTCTATCGCACCTATCCGATCGGAGACTACATGTCGTTGCGCCCGCCCGTTCACGCCATTGATTCCCAAAATCAACTCCATGTTCTACACATGACAGGCCCCCAAGCCTACAAATACACCGTCATCAATATCGACGGGGAGCCCGTGGAACAACAGAAAGTCTTCGAAAAAGGATCCAATCGCCCTGAATTAAAAACTTCCGCCCAAGGTGATGTCACTCTGGTCGGCGGAATTTCCGAAGCGGATGTCGCCACTCCTTACGAGCAAACCGAGTTTCAGCGCATCTCGGAGCGCCCTCCCGGCTTACCAAAATTGTAAGTTCGCCTGGAGGGATTACACCCTCGCGGCAGTAAGATCCGGGAGTTTCTCAGTTCAGAAGTTCCTGATTCTCATTTTTCTGATTTTTCGCGTCTATTTTTGAACATTCCTATTTATATTGTTACTGATACGTTAAAGACTTGCATTTCTTGACTATTCGGTAATGTTATGAACACTCGAATGACTCCTCAAACTCACCGCTCGATCCCAGTGATCGTGCCACCGGCGAACTGCTTCACTGTTTTGGTTGTCGACGACATGATCCAAAATCGAATGCTTCTCGGCAAAGTGCTACACGCCGCCGGGTATGCCGTGATCGAGGCAAAAGATGGCGCGGAAGCGCTGAAGTTGGTTACTTCGCAAAATCTCTGTCCTCATCTCATCGTGACCGATATCGAGATGCCGGTGATGGACGGCATCACATTTCTACGGGAACTCCGTGATGCGAAGGGCCCTGTTTCCGGCACTCCCGTGATTGCCGGCTCAGGAAATGCGGATGACAACATGCAGCGCGAAGCCATCGCTGCTGGGGCAGATCGTTTTCTCAAAAAACCATTCGATCTTTTGGAGTTGCGTCGAGAAATTGCTGGACTCCTCACGAGCCGTCGTCGCACCAAACCACAACGATTCGAAGGAAACCGACTCGACCCTGCACCCAAACGTGTGGATCGCATTGATGCACCCATCACGGAATCCCGCTCGAGTTCGGGGGCTTAACAGCCTGACGGACGTATAGCGATTGCACGAGGGGAGTGGGAAAATTGGGCGGAATCCCCGTTTTCCGCAGCCGGGCGGGATAAGGCGGAGGAGCTGCTAGCGCGATAAGTCCGAAAGGCTCGTAGAAGGTTCTACTTTCTCTTTAGCGAAACGGGAGTATTCTCCGGGCTGGCCCGTAATTGAATATTTTTTTTGGTGAGACGGGCGACTATTTGCCCGCTTTTATCGTGAATCATTCCAAATTTTCAGAACTCGGCCTTCCCGAAGCACTCCTCGCAGGTGTCGAGGCTCTCGGATACGAAGAGCCTTCCCAAATTCAGGCTGCTGCCATTCCTCTGGCGCTTTCCGGGAAGGACATTATTGGTCTCTCCGAAACCGGATCAGGAAAAACGGCAGCCTTTGGCCTTGCCGGACTTGCTCGGGTCGATTGGGACAGCCCGACTCCCCAGATGCTTGTGATCTGCCCGACCCGTGAACTCGCCGTGCAGGTTTGTGCCGAGATTCAGCGGCTCGGATCAAAACTCCCCCGTCTCCGCGCCCTCGCCGTCTATGGTGGTGCGCCCATCGACCGCCAGATCCGGGCATTGCGTCAGGGAACTCAGGTCATCGTCGGGACACCGGGGCGGCTCATCGATCACGTCGAGCGCGGCACCCTCGATCTTTCTTCCATCAAAATGACCGTTCTCGATGAAGCCGATCGCATGCTCGACATGGGATTTGCCGACGAGATGGAGTCCATCCTGCGGGCATTGCCGGAAGAGCGGCAGACGATGTTTTTCTCGGCCACGATGAACGATGCTGTCAGCCGCATCATCAAACGTTATGGGAAGGAGCCGCAGCTTGTGGCGATCGAACGCGAAAGCCTCACCGTCGATTCCATCGAGCAATTCTGCTACGAAGCCCGCCAGCGTTCGAGGGTCGAACTCATTTCCCGAATCATCGATCTCGAGCAGCCGCGCCTTGCGATTATCTTCTGTAATACAAAACGTGCCGTCGACGAATGTACCGAGGAACTCCTCGCACGTGGATATTCGGCGGACAGACTCCATGGCGACATCGCCCAGTCGATGCGGGAGCGCGTCCTGCGTCTCTTCCGCGAAGGAACCGTTGAGATCCTCGTCGCCACCGACGTCGCCGCCCGCGGTATCGATGTCAACGATGTCGACATCGTCTTCAACTACGAGCTTCCCCAGGATCCGGAAGACTACGTCCACCGCATCGGACGGACGGGACGTGCCGGACGCTCGGGTAAAGCCGTTTCCTTCATCCATGGACGGGATGTCTATCGCATCAAAACGATTGAGCGCTACACCCGCCAGCCAATTGTGCGCGCGGAGATTCCGTCGGCCGAAGCCGTCGAAACGCGCCTTGCGGAACAGCTCATTACGACGGTCGGAGAGCGGATCCTGGAAGATGATTTTGCAAAAGCCATTGCCGTGTTGCAACCTCTCCGGGAAGCAGGCCACGAATGGGAAAAAATCGCCGGCGTTCTCATGACCCTGATGCGCGAATCGACCAGCCGTGACGGCGAAGAGATCGCGGAAGATCGCCAGACTGGTCCGAACGACCGACGCGAGCGCATTCGCGACGACCGAGGACGCGACGACCGAGGACGCGACGACCGAGGACGCGACGATCGTGGACGCGACGATCGTGGACCTCGCGAATTCCGGGAACCCGGGGCACGCAATCCAGAGCGCCGTGACCGCGACCGGGATCGGGCGCCTCGTCCCCAGCGGGAAGACGCTGCAGAACCGGGCATGGTAAAACTTTTTCTGAGCCTCGGTAAAAACAACCGCGTCAATCCCGGGGATATTGTCGGGATGCTTCACAACGAGTGCCATCTGGAACGCGGCACGGTGGGTCGTATTCATCTTTTCCCGAACTTCAGTCTCGTCGAGGTGGCAGAAGGCGAAGCAGCCCAGGCCATTGAAGCGGCCGGAAAAGCCCAGCTCCGCGGTCAGTCTTTCAAACTCGATTACGATCGCGGGCCAAAAGAAGGCGGCCCCACCGGCGGCGGTGACAGCGGTGGGTATCAAGGCCCCACCGGCGGTGGTGGTGGTGGTTACCAAGGCGGTGGCGGTGGCGGCTACGGAGGCCCACCACGGCGTGATGATCGTGGGGACCGCTCCGGAAGATCCGGCGGCTACCAAGGTGGAGGCTACCAAGGCGGGGGCGGTCGTCGCGATGACAAACCCCGAGGTGGCGGTGGTTACGGAGGTGGAGGGGGGGGGAAACCCTCCAACCGCGACCGCTATGATCGCGGCAGAGGAGATCGTTGATCTGATCCGCGACTCATTTTTCACTGATTGATTTCAGCATCGTCGCAATCTCCTCGGTCGGAACCTTGCAGGCAAAGTTCCGGCAGACATAGGCGGTGGCTTTTCCTCCCACGCTGACTTGCGTCTCCGTGTAGGGAGCGACCTTTGCGAGCGCACCTGCATTCTCGGGTGTTCGTAGGATGACGACCTGATTGGGTCGAAAATCCTTCCGCAGAGCGGCAATCATCGCCAAGGTTCCCGCATCGTCGCGCTCCCCACTGATGACCACTTCGTGGGTCGGCCCAAAATTGAAATCAAGGCCGCACAGGGCCAGTGGGTAGACCATCGGCTGCGTTCCAATTTCGCCCGAGAACGCCCGGATCAATTCGTCATTCCGTGTCGCATAGTCCGGATTTCCCGTGATGCGGTAGAGTCGTGCCAGATTCCCGATCGACATCGCGTTTCCACTTGGGATCGCACCACCATACAATTTTTTTGCCCGGACGATCAATTGTTCGGCATCGGACGCCACCGTGAAATATCCTCCTTTTTCCCGGTCCAGGAAAAATTCATCGGCGATGCCCTGGAACGAGATCGCCTTCTCCAGATAACGTACCTCGAAAGTCGTCTCGTAGAGATCCAACAAAGCGCGGATGAAAAAGGTGTAGTCCTCGAACTGCGCCGTCAGTCCGGATTCCCCCTCCCGGTGGCGTTTAAGAAGGCGGCCCCTCCCATCTGTCAGGTCTGTGAGAATAAACTCCGTCGCCTTCACCGCAGATGTTTTGTAACGTTCCTCGCCGAGCACCTGAGCCGCCTTCGCATAGGCAGTGATCATGAGCCCGTTCCAGTCGGTCAGGATTTTGTCATCCTTCAAGGGATGGATTCGTTTTTCTCGCTGGAGAAAAAGCTTTTTCCGCATCCCCTCGACCGTTGCACGTGCCTCATCCAATAGATCTTCTTTCAAATAGGGGATATTTTCACCGGTCTTTGCGCGAGTCGCTTCGTCGAGGAAATTGCCGGATTCCTCGAGATGGAAAGTCTCCGCAAAGAACTCACCGTCTTCCTCACCAAGCACCGATTTGATCTCGTCTATTGTCCACAGATAGAATTTCCCTTCCACCCCCTCGCTGTCGGCATCTTCCGCAGAATAGAAGCCGCCCTCCGGCGCCGTCATGACACGATCAACATAGTCGAGGATCTCACGGGCAGCCCGCGCATAGAATTCCTTTCCCGTGACTTGATACGCCTCCAGATAGGCCACCGACGCCAGCGCCTGATCGTAGAGCATTTTTTCAAAGTGAGGCACGAGCCACTCGCGGTCCGTCGAATAACGATGCATCCCGTATCCGACATGGTCGAAGATCCCCCCACGTCTCATCGCGACGAGAGTTTTTTCCACCATCTCGAGGGCCTCGGGACGCCCCGTTCGGAGATGATACCGCAGCAGGAAATTCAGGTTCGGTGCAACAGGGAATTTCGGACGAATCGAAAAACCACCATGAGAGGCATCGTATTTTGCCGCGAACTGTTCATAGGCAGTATCAAAAATCCCAGACTCCAAGTCCCCGCCGGGAGACCCTCCCATCATCTGCTCGAGCTGATCCGAGATACCCAGCGCGGTGGAATCGACCTCCTCCCGCCGCTCGGTCCAGGCCTTGCTCAACTCCATGATGACCCTTTTGATCCCCGGACGCCCCGCCACCGTTTCCTTCGGAAAATAGGTGCCTGCAAAAAAAGGGTGCTTCTCAGGGGTCATCATCACCGTCATCGGCCAGCCACCTCCCCCGGTGATCGCCTGGGTCACCTGCATGTAGACCTCATCAATGTCAGGACGTTCCTCCCGGTCCACTTTCACGGGGATGCAATGTTCATTGATCAAGGCCGCTACCTCCGCATCCTCGAAAGACTCATGCTCCATGACGTGACACCAGTGACAGGTAGAGTACCCGATGCTCAGGAAGATCGGCTTGTCCAATCTCGCGGCCTCTGCAAAGGCAGCCTCTCCCCAGGGCCACCAGTCGACCGGATTCCGCGCATGTTGCAGGAGGTAAGGACTCTTTTCGAAAACGAGACGGTTAAATTCCTCCCCTCCATCGGCTGGCAGTTTCGCGATTTCCTCCGCAGAGGGAAGCGCGCCACGAGAAGGAGCTTTTTCGGCAGCGTTCATCTCGTCAAGAGACATCGCGAGAAAGGAAAAGACAACGAGAATCCGGAATAGAGGACAACACATACCCCACACTGTGACACCAATTTGCCCCTCTGGCGAGACGAACACGTCCCCGAACTCTGAACTCTGAACTCTGAACTCTGAACCCCTCATCCAAACATCGCACGGCAGATCACCACAGCTGCGATCATCCCCGCAGCATCGGCACAAAGTCCAGCCGCGAGGGCATGGCGAGTTCTCCGGACCGCCACAGAGCCAAAGTAGACCGCGAGCACATAAAACGTCGTCTCCGTAGACCCGAACATCGTTGCGGCAGTGTATTTGAGAGTATCCGAAAAACTTTCGTTGGTAAGAATCTCCACGAGTACTCCTTGACTGCCACTGCCGCTGAGCGGCCGCATCAGAGCCATCGGCACCAGCTCGACCGGGAACTTCACGACCTCCAGGACCGGTCGGAGCAGGTTTTGAAACAGCAGCAAAGCCCCCGAATTCCGCAAGATCGCGAGCGCGGCCAGCATCGCGACGATGAACGGCATGATTCTCACGGCCACCGCCCAGCCTTCCTTGGCACCCTCGACGAATTCTTCGTAGACCGGGATCCGCTTCAGCGCGGCGAACACGATAAAGAACACCAGCACAAACGGAATCGCCGCGACCGACATCGCCGAGATTCCCCGCTGCCAGACCGGGTCCGCCTCAGAAGACGGTTTTTCCTCCAGGCTAGGAGGTTTCGCATTGAGCTGCTCCACGACCCCACTCAGGCCGAGTGCGTTTTGCATCGCAGTGCGCTGCGCCGGGAACGTTTCCAGGAAGACAATGCCAATGAACAGCGCAACGACCGTCACAAGAACAAACTGACCCCTTGCCGAGATCCCCCGGGAGGAAGCGGGCTGCGACACCGCAGAAGCGCCCGTCAGCTCCTCCACGACCGGTGCCCGGCGGTTGAAAATCGGCATCTTTTCGAATAATTTGACCGAGAGGATCGCCACCGCCGTCGAAAAAATCGTCGCTCCGATCGTCGTCCCCACGATCGCATACGGTTCGGAAATCCCCTGCGCGGCCAGCAACCCGATCGCCGTGGCAGGGATCAGAGTCACCGAACTCGTATTGATCGCGAGAAACGTACACATCGAGTTCGTCGCGGTGCCCTTGTCCGGATTCAAATCATCGAGATGCTGCATTGCTTTGAGCCCGAGGGGAGTCGCCGCATTGCCAAGACCGAGCATATTCGCCGCCATATTCATCACCATCGCGCTCATGGCCGGGTGATCCTCCGGCACCTCGGGAAAAAGGCGCTTCATCACAGGGCGACAGAGGCGGGCCACTACCTGGATCATCCCGGAAGCCTCCGCCAGGCGCATGATCCCGAGCCAGAGCATCATGATCGCACTCAGAGGGATCGCGATACTCACCACACCCGTCTTGATCATCGAGAACATTCCCTCGACGATCCCGTCCTCGCCCTTCAATTGTCCCAGCAACGCCGCGACTACGACGCCCACGACGATCATTCCCATCCAGATCCAGTTCAGCATGGGGACAATCTAACGATGAAAAAGGGACTTCCGGCAATCAGTTTTCCCGGAATCCTGATTTTCCACTTACCGCGCCGCAGAACTCGGACGTCGACGATTGTGATTGCCGCCAGAACCACCCGAGCCACCTCGGGCCGAAGGATTTCCTCCTCCCGACCTGCCACCACCGCCGCCGCTACCACCTGGTCCACGGCGTCCACCACCCTGACCACCGCCGCCGCCGGAACGTCCCCGTCCCTGGCTGCCACGAGAAGTATTGCGCGCGTCCTCCCGGCCATCGATCTCACACCAGCGGAATCCCTCGATATTCACCACCGGAATCGGGCGTTTCAGCATCTTTTCGATATCCTGGAGCAAGCCCCGTTCATCGGCGCTCACCAGCGAACAGGCACAGCCCTCCTTACCCGCGCGACCCGTCCGACCGATTCGGTGTACATAGTCCTCTGGCACATTCGGGAGTTCAAAGTTCACCACATGCGGCAAAGCGCTGATATCGATCCCCCGCGAAGCTACATCCGTCGCCACGAGGACCCGCACTCTCCCTGCCTTAAAATCATCGAGAGCCTTCGTCCGCGCATTCTGACTCTTGTTCCCGTGGATCGCCGTAGCCGTCACACCGTCCGTCGCGAGCTGATCAGAAAGACGATTCGCACCATGCTTCGTGCGAGTGAAGACCAGGACCTGGCTCCAGTCCCCCTCGCGAATCAGTTGCGACAAAAGAGTGCGCTTATCCGCCCGCGAGACCGGGTGCATCACCTGCGTGACTATTTCGGCCGCCGTATTGCGACGCGCCACCTCGACGAGAGCCGGATTGTGGAGAATCCCGTCCGCGAGCACCTTGATCTCGGGCGAGTACGTCGCGGAAAACAGTAGATTCTGACGACGAGCAGGGAGCAGCTTCAACACCTTCTTGATATCGTGGATGAATCCCATGTCCAGCATGCGATCCGCTTCATCGAGCACAAAAATCTCCACCTGCGAGAGATCCAGCGTTCCCTGGCTGACGTGGTCGAGGAGACGCCCCGGAGTCGCGACGAGGATATCGATCCCGCGACGGAGACGATCCACCTGCGGATTCATCCCCACCCCGCCGAAGATCACCGTAGAACTGAGATTCATGCCCTTCCCATACGTCGCGACGCTCTCACCGACCTGAGCGGCGAGCTCCCGAGTCGGAGTTAGCACCAGACCCCGCGGACTCTTCGGGCGGGAGCGCCCCTTCGAGAGACGCTGCAACATCGGCAGAGTGAACGCTGCCGTCTTTCCCGTTCCCGTCTGCGAGCCCCCCATGAGATCCCGCCCTTCGAGGATCGTCGGGATCGCCTGAGACTGGATTAAAGTAGGTTCGGAATAACCCTTCGCTGCAACAGCGTCCGCGAGTTCGGCAACAAGGCCGAGTTTGATAAATGACATAGTCGTATAGTCTGATGGTAGAATTTGGGACGCGAACCATACGAAACCACCTCGCCAGAGGGGTTCTAGAAGAACGGGGCACGCCGTGTGCGAAAACAGGTTTCACACGGTCACGGGCTGTCACAATGAAGAGACGTCATTCCCTTCCCCCGATCTGATTGGACGAGTCGTAAGCCGACTGACATCCCGGTAACTGTCTCTCGACGAAACCTGACTCGCGACAAAACACTGAATCCCCCAGTTTGTCAAAGAATTCTCCCCCGCTCCGTCGGAACCATCCGCACCCACCAGAAACACCTCGATCCGCCTCCCCCGAAGGCGCTTCCTTGCCACTCTTCTGAACAGGCTGAGCGATCCACGTGCCCGGCAAGACCTGTTTCTCCGTCTCCGCCGAAACATTCGGATTCAGGGGCACCTTCGCATCCTCGGCGAAACAGAAGGCAAACGACGCACAGTGCGTTGTCACGAGAATCTCGGAAGTTTCGGCGGACTACAGTTTCTGATCGGCTGTTAGCAAAAATTCCGTTTCTGCCCGCTTTTCGCCGTTGATGAGTAACTCGACGCGATGGGTTCCGGGATAGAGTTTCCGGGTAGTGAATTCTTTAAAAGTCTGGCGTTTACTTATTGCCAGTCTTTGATTGGGGCCGAGATCGCATTCGGTCCATTTGAAAACTTTAGTGGATGTACTACCGGATTGTTTCACGTATTGAACTGCGTAGTCAATGAGGAGGCGTTGAGATTTCTGAGCGAGTGAAGTTAGTTCGAGGCAAAATTTCACTTCTCCGCCGACGGTGATCTTGTTTGGGGTGGCGTCGTAGCGGTCGATTTTCACTCGGGCCGGTTCTCCCGCACCGATGAGGGTTAGGGCCTCGACATGACCCTGTTTGATGAGGGTTCGGAGCGCCTGTTTGGTGATCCATTTGGTGTGCGGATGATCGCGGTCCCAGCCGCTCAAGATTCTCAGAACGACTTCAGAATGATCGCGGCTGATGTCATTGAGATGATTTGCGACGGACTTGCGGACGTAGAGAGCGGGGTCGGCCTTGAGATTTTCGAGGATGGGGAGGGATGGGGTGGGGTCGGTGATCAGTTCGTTTAGGTGGCACGACCAAGGGAGGCGCGGGCGACAACCTTCGCTCGCGAGACGGCGGACGTGTTCGTCGGGATCGCACGACCATTCGAGCATCTTTGCAAGAGTACCGTGTAGGTCGCGTTTTAAATATTCTCGTATCGCAAACTCGGAGGAACCGAAGCGAGTGAAAAAGGCAAGCGCGTTCAGCGATTCGTCGATATTTTCATGTCCATATTGCCCGACGAAGTCCGGCAGGACGAGGGTGACAAAGGAGTGGTCAATGAGTGGGGCAAGGTCGCGCAGAACAAGGACGGACTCGAGGTAGTCCAGAGGTAGTGCTTCGCGAATCGATTCGGTCATGCGCCGGAGGCGCTGGAGCAGCGAGAGTTCTTCGAGTCTGTCGAGGGAGCGGACGAGAAATGTTTTTTGATCAAATCCCGAGTGAAGCTCGGAGAGAAGTCGAGCAATGCTGTGAAACCGTGTCTCGTCGAACCAATCTTTGAGCGCAGGAGCGGGTTCGGTTGCCATGGGGGGGGAGATGTTCTTGTTGGAAAATGATTCAGAAAGAGCGAACTCGTGTCCCCTTCTACGATTTTTCATTTTTCTCAGGGGACGGACCATTGTGTGGCTTCCGCGCAGCACCTTCGCGGATTTTGTCCTTTTTGCTCTTCCGATGTCCTTTGATCCCGCCCGTTCCGGGGGCTGTGTTGTCCGCTGGGGCTTCCCGGTCCGGTTCGAATCCAGTGATCTCTTCCCGTACCGGGTGGAACCGGAGGCGCTTTTCGATCAATTGATAGTGGGGACTGGATTCTGCGGTGACGAAGCTGATCGCAAGGCCGGGGGTTCCGGCGCGACCGGTTCGACCTATGCGGTGGGTGTAATCGTCCGTCGAGCGGGGCGGATCGTAGTTGATCACGGCGGGGAGTTTCACAATATCGAGTCCACGTGAGGCTAGGTCCGTCGCGACGAGGACTTGGATGAGGGAATTTTTGAAATCGAGAAGCGCATCGCTGCGAGCCCCCTGACTGAGTGCCCCGTGAAACGCAAGGGCGCTGATTCCGTTCCGTCGCAACTTGTCGGCGACGTGATCCGCCGCGTATTGGGTCGCGACAAATACAAGAATCCGTTTCCATCTTTCCGTCTGGATGAGGTGGCGTAAAAGAGGAGCCCGTTTCACCGCGTCTACCCGGAGATACCGTTGGGTGATTACGGGTGTTTCATTCGGAGCGGGTTCGAGATGGATTCGCACCGGATTTTCTAGGATCGTCCCGGCGAGCGACTCCACCGAGGTTGGGAAAGTGGCGGAAAAAAGCAGGTTTTGTCGTACCTGCGGGAGGAGGGAAAGGATTCGGTCCAACTCTCCAGAAAACCCCGCATCGAGCATCCGGTCGGCTTCGTCGAGCACGAGGGTCTTCACCCCGGAGAGGGTCAGGGCATTCTGATCGAGGAGATCGAGGAGGCGTCCCGGGGTGGCCACGAGGATATCGGTCCCGCCTCGAAGGGCCATCATCTGGGGGTTGATCGAGACGCCTCCCACCGCGCTGACGATTTTGATCCGGTTCGGCAGATGAACCGCCAGTTCCTGCGCGACTTCCCGAACTTGGGCGGCGAGTTCCCGGGTGGGCACGAGGACTAGGGCATGAATCTCGCGGGAAGACCGGTGGGGAGCGGAAAGGAATCGTTCGAGGATAGGGAGGAGATAGGCGCTCGTTTTGCCTGATCCAGTCTCGGCGGTGGCGAGAACGTCCCTACCTTTCAGAATCGATGGAATGACAGACTCCTGCACCGGAGTGGGTGCCGCATAGTGACTGACGGCACGCTGAAGGGTAGGCGACAGTCCAAGGGTGGAAAAGGGCATTGACATTTGTAGCGGCGATCCGGGGCATGTCCATAGGTTCCCTCGTACGAATCAAGGCAGGAAACGGGGACGATTCGGTCGAAAGGGCCGGAAATTCTCTGATTGCCCCGACATCAGGACGGTGGAGCCGCCTTCGGGCATGGAAAAATCCTTGTGAAATCGTCATTTCCCGATACATTTCCGCCCCCTGACCGCCGCAGGTGCTCCACGGGCGGTCGGGTTATGAAAACGGAGCAATGTCGGAAGGCTTACTAACCAGTAACTAATCCCAACCCAAAAAAACATGTCAGTTACACTATCCGAGTCCGGTCAGGCCCTCATGGACCTGATCGACCAGAAATTCCACTCCCATCGCGAGAATTCCATCGTGCGGGGAACCATCATCGAAATCCGCCCGCAGGTTGTGGTCGTTGACGTAGGTGCCAAATCGGAGGGGATCATCCCGCTCTCTGAATTCGAAGACGAAGAATTCGGCGTCGGTGATCAGATCGAAGTCCTCCTCGAGAAGCTGGAAAACGACGAGGGCATGGTTGTCCTTTCGAAAGAGAAAGCAGCCCACAAACAGAACTGGGACAAAATCGTCAAGGTTTTTGAAGACGGCGGCCTGGTTAAAGGGAAGGTCAAGTCGGTCGTCAAAGGTGGCCTCATGGTCAACGTCGGGGTTGAAGCATTCCTCCCCGGTTCCCAGATCGACATCATTCCGCCGAAGGATCTCAATGAGTATGTCGGCAATGTTTACGAATTTAAGATCGTTAAGGTCAACGACATCCGTAAGAACATCGTCCTCAGCCGCCGCGAGGTGATCGAGGCCGAGCGTGCCGAGCAACGTGCCGAATTCCTTGACTCCGTCAAGATCGGCGACCGCGTCGAAGGGATCGTCAAGAACATCACCGACTTCGGTGCGTTCATCGATCTTCAAGGCATGGACGGACTGCTTCACATCACCGACATGAGCTGGGGCCGCATCAACCACCCCAGCGAGATGCTCTCCATCGGCCAGAAAGTCGATGTGGTTATTCTCGACGTCGACAAGGACAAAGAGCGTGTCTCTCTCGGATCGAAGCAGCTTCAGGACAACCCCTGGGAAGCGATCGAAGCCAAGTTCCCCATCGGCATGGAAGTCGGCGGAAAAGTCACCAAACTCGTTCCTTACGGTGCGTTCGTCGAACTCGAGAAGGGTGTCGAAGGTCTCATCCACGTGTCCGAGCTCAGCTGGACCAAGCGCATTACCCGCCCGAGCGACGTGCTCTCGATCGATCAGGAAGTCCGTGCGGTCGTTCTCGCGATCAGCAAAGAAGAGCAGAAGATCTCCCTCGGAGTTCGTCAGCTCGACGTCAACCCCTGGGACGAAGTCGAAGCCCGTTATCCGATCGGTTCGACCATCAAAGGCGAAATCCGCAACCTTACGCCTTACGGTGCGTTTGTTGAGCTGGAAGACGGTATTGACGGCATGATCCATGTGTCCGACCTCAGCTGGACCCGCAAGATCAATCACCCGAGCGAAGTCGTGAAGAAAGGCGAAGTCGTCGAGGCGACGGTTCTCGAAATCGACAAGACCAACCAGCGCATCAGCCTGGGCGTCAAGCAGCTCGAGAACGACCCGTGGAGCGAAATCGACGGACGTTTCAAGGTTGGCGATCTCCTCAAAGGAACGGTCGCGAAGATCGCGAGCTTCGGTGCTTTCATCCAGCTCGAAGACGATATCGATGGTCTTGTCCACATCTCGCAGTTGAGCGAAGATCACGTGGCGAAGGTCAAAGATGTCATCAAGGTCGGCGACGAAGTCGAGGCCCGAGTCATCAAAGTGGACAAAGTCGAGCGCCGTATCGGTCTCTCGATCAAGGCCGCCGAATATTCCGAAGAGCAACTCAAGAAAGAGACCGCAGCATTCGATGCCCTCCGCCCCAGCTCCGACCTTGTCGGACTCGAGCAGGCATTCAATCTCGCTTCCGAAGAGTGGCGTCCGAGCGAGACATCCAAAGAGGATTGATCGTTGCAATCGAACTCTTTGGGAACCCCGGTTCTCAAAGTCGATTTTTTTGAAAAGGGCTGGGAGAAATCCCAGCCCTTTTTTTGCAATTTGCCCGAAAATCGGTCACAAACTCGAATCAGACGAAAATGCTTTATGCAGACATTCGCATCGTAAGGTAGAATTTTCATAGTTAGTCGCTCCCTTCCGTTTCTGACACATCGTTCTTTTTGCATCTTTTCCTCTTGGCTCTTTTGAATTCCCCCTCGTGAATGGAACCTGAAACCACAAGAATCACGCTGCCCCCGAGGCAGATGATCCGGTCCCATCGACCGAGAGTTCCTTTGTGGATTTGGGCTACTTTGATCGTCATTTCTCTCCTGCTCGGATCAGCCGGGGGGTGGTATTTTCGCCAGGTGAGAGAGAGTCCCCAGCTTGCGGTGGACCAAAAACTCACTGATGAGAACATCCACAACGTGGCCCGGAAGCTCGCCGAGGCGAGAAGCGCGGTCTCGGCGGGAAACTGGCTGGAAGCCCGGCAGCTTTTTGAGGCGGTGCGGGAGCTCGATCCTGAAAATGCCGATGCGATGGCATCTCTCCCTTTGATCGATCGACGATTGGAGGAGTCCCGCGGGGTAGTTACCGTGACGACCGTTCCCGCGAGAGCAACCGTGGTGCTGGGATCGATGCGTCCCCAAGTGAGTCCTGCCACCTTTACCGGAGTGCCCTTCGGCGAACACGAAATCGTCATTTCGATGGAAGGGTATGAGCCTGTCACTCGACCGATCAAGGTCGTAAACGAAGTCCCGCTCGACATTTCGGGAATCGAATTGGCCAAGAGTAGTGGTCAACTTGAAGTTGTCAGTCAGCCCGAAGGCGCTGACTTTAAAGTGATTCGCACCCGCGAAAAAATTGCGGTTGAGCTTGTCGAGGTAGGAAAGACCCCGGCAAAAATCGAGCGGCTCGATCCGGGTGAGTATCAAGTGCTGATGGCAGTGGAAGGTTGGCCGGAAAACTCCCAGTTCATCAGAGTAGAGAACAACCGGAGCACTTCTGTTTCCGCGATTTTTGCGAAAGGTGGGGTTAACTTCATGAGCGATCCCAATGGTGCCGAAGTCTGGATCCACTCGGGTGATGATCCTCCGAGAAATGTGGGATTGACTCCGCTGAGCCTTGCCGATCTCGCTCCGGGCAAACACCAGGTGGAGTTGCGGTATCAGGATTGGGCACCGATCCGTCGAACGGTGGATGTGAGCGGGGGACCAGCTCAAGATTTCGAGTTTTCTTGGGACCGCTCTCTCGTCACCTTCACGAGCGATCCTGCCGGCGCGGAAGTCTATGCCGGGGAGAAACGGATCGGGAACGGAAAGGAAACAACTCCTTTCCAGATCGAGCTGCCGGAGGGGGACTATTCCTTTTCCGCTCGATATCCGAAACTCAGTCCTGTGGCGCGACCCACGTATGTGGATGCCGATGCGGGATCGAACGGAGTCGATTTTGCGTTTGATTATGGTTCCGTGATCCTCCAGAGCAATCCAGCAGGGGCGGCCGTCGTATCGGGAGGGATGCCAATGGGGCGCACTCCTCTCACCCTGCCGGTCGTGGCACCGGGAAACTATACGTTTGAACTGAGCAAAGAGCAGCATCGTTCGACTTCCGTGTCCGGCACGGTTGAGGCGGGGGGGGCACTGGATTTCAGTGCGAGTTTACCCTACGAAGCCACTCCTGTGGAAAGCCGCGATTTTTCCAACGGGAGTGGTATAAAACTCGCCTGGATTCCCACTTTGCAAGGATGGGCCGGGGTCTACGAGGTGACTCAGGCGGAATATGAGAAGTTGACGGGGCGAAATCCTAGCTATTTTAAGGCACCCAGTCATCCTGTCGAAAGCGTCACCTGGTACGACGCGGTGAAGTTCTGTGAAGCTCTCACCGGTCAGGAAAAGGCGCTCGGAGTTCTCCCAACGGGGTATCGCTACCGTCTCCCGACTGATCAAGAATGGAACGAGTTGGTCGGAGACCAGAAACTCGATGGAGCGATTTCCAGTCTTTTTGATCGGCAGAAGTCAACCGCGCCGGTCGGGTCCCTCGCTCCGAACGTCCATGGGCTTTACGATGTCCGGGGAAATGTCTGGGAATGGGTCAATGACTGGTATTCCCAGACGATCGTGAACCGCATCCAGCGAGATGGCGCTACGGCTACCTCCGAATGGGTCGGGACAGATCGGAAAGTTCTGCGCGGAGGAGCCTGGAATCGTTCCTCGCAGTTTGATCTGGAAGTTGCCAACCGAATGGCTGCGAGACCTTCTGCGGAGGATCGGTATGATGTTGGATTCCGCGTGATGCTGATGAGGGATTGAGGAGCATGTAGAAGGATCGAGGTGAAAGGAGCTCGACGCAGCTCTCGGGGGCGATCGTGAACACGTTCTGACGCAATCCCTCCTTGACCCGGCGATTTGAAACCCAGACGACATCAACGCCATTGACTCCTCCACTGGTTAAGACGGGGCACTCTGGAAGAGTGCGGCCTTGATCCGATGGCATCTGTTCCCTCAACTTCTCCAAAATCCGCCCCTGTAAATCGGAATGCTCGAATCCAGGCGGGTGAGAGTCTCTCACTCCACCGCAAAACTCTCCTGCACCAAGGGTAGAACGGCATCGCCGGGCAGGTAGTGGTAGACGCGTTGGGCGGCGGCGGTTGGATCTTCGGTGGCGTAGATCGCGACTTCTACTTTGGGGCTGGCCCCGTCGCCGTTCTCTAGGAGGCGAGTTTCGATTTTTACGATGTTCTGCCCTTTCCGAACGCCACCCATTACCAACTCCGACGCTTTGACGTTTTTGAAGGTGCCGGTCGGGTGACCGTTCACGCTAATTTTGACTTCGTATCCCGTCGCATCGATCCAGGCTTCGGCGACGAGAGCGGGCATTTCGACTGGCTGGGGAACCGGGGGAACTTGGGCGGCGGGTTGAAATTCATCTCCCTTAAGGAAAGAAAAATCGCTGTTCCGAATTTGTAGCAGGATTTCAGTATCAGTACCCAATTTGACAAGCCGAAGATTGTCGAACTTCCAGCGACCGTCTTCCCGAAGGAAGTGGAGGACGAGCAGGTTGTCTGTAATCTCGACTCCTGGTTCGTTTCCGAAGTTGGCTTTTCCGAAATACGTCGAAGTTGCGGTGTCACCGGTAGAAAGCACACCGAGGGCGATCAGCCCGCCGAGGGTGGGCGCTTCTACCGGATCATCAAAGAGAGCCTGCGGAAAGGGGAGCTTTTGGGAGACGATCTGATTTCGCGTTTCGATCTGCCGACTGAAGGCCGTCGTCGATTCCCACTTTGGGAGATCCGACGCGGCCATCGCGCCACGCCATGCCTCGTAGGCCGATTCAAGTGATACCCGGATCGTATTGTCCGGCTGCGCACCCTGAGCCGCTGCGTTGCCGGGAAGTACGGCGGCAACTAGGAGGAAGCCAAGACAAAGTGTGGAGGAACAGGGGAAAGTCATCTGGAAGGGTATCACGACAGTCTGAGGTTGAACACCCGGGAATGATGAACCGTGACAAATTCCAAAATGTAGCGACGGATGGCTGGAAAAGTAGCATGGCCTTCTGGGCCATGCACCCGGAAGGCGGTGCCGGGATCCAGCCCAATGGACAATGGCTCGGAAGACCCCGTTTTGTGGAAACGGTTTCACGCGCCACCTTTTCTCCCGCACTTCAGGCTTGAATTACTCGGGGCAGATTCTACTCTCGGACGGAAAAGAAGATGGGCAGCCGATGACAAAGGGATTCAAATGGATGAATGATCGGGAGGACCTGCTGCTGAGGAGTGCACGCAAGCTTTCCTACCAGACTTTGGACGATGGCAGCGAACTATCGATCTATTTTTACCTTCCCAAGTCCCTCACTACAGGTCCACCTTGTCCGGTGATTCTCTTTTTTAATGGCGGGATGTGGGATAGAGGGAGAGTCATTCAGTTCCTGCCCCAGGCGTTTCATTTTGTAGAACGAGGAGCGGTCTGCGGTCTTGTTGAATACAGAAATAGTGGTTCTCATCCAGGGACTCGTCCGAGCGATGCCTTTCAAGATGCCAAAGCGGCGATCCGATTCACTCGTGACCATGCGGACGCTCTTCATCTCGATCCGGGACGTCTCGTGGCATTCGGAGCGGGGGCGGGGGCGAATCTTGCGGGAGCGTGCTTGATGGGGGCAGGAAGCACTGTTCCGGAGAGCGAAACGTCACCTAGCTGGCGACCTGACGCTGCGGTCATGATCAGCTCGGTGATCGATCTGGCTAAGGGAAGTTTTTCTTTTGAACAATGTGTCGATGCCGCAGAGGCAAAACATCTCTCGCTCTCGCGTTACATCGGATCTGGATTATCCCCGATGCTGTTGATGCACGGGACTGCGGATCGTCAGGTGCCAGTGGAGGATGTCGCCGAGTTTGCGGCAAAATTGGAGCGGAAGAAGAACCCATGTCAGTATGTGGAGTTCGAAGGTCGAGATCAGAATTTTTTCAATCTGAATGTCGATCCTGTATCCTACGAGGCTTCGTTATCCGAAATCGACGGCTTTTTCGACCGATACGGTCTATTAAAGAAGGAAGACTCCCATGAGAATCCCCATCTCCTCTCTTGGCGCGAAGAAGATTATTGAGTTGCTATATTGCCTGATAATTATGAAAATGAGCGAATGCTCAAGCGCTTCTTTTTCTCCCTTTGGACCCTATTTATCGTGGCATTGTCACCGGGATTTGCGCAGGGACCAGAAAGTCCTGACCAGTGGGATCTCGTCTTTGTGGATGAGTTTGACGGAGAGAAACTCGATTATTCCAA
Source organism: Verrucomicrobiales bacterium (assembly GCA_018058245.1). Classification (GTDB taxonomy): domain Bacteria; phylum Verrucomicrobiota; class Verrucomicrobiia; order Verrucomicrobiales; family DEV007; genus Arctic95D-9. The sequence continues at coordinate 7,489 of JAGPCC010000016.1, read as the reverse complement.
ATGGACGCCCCGAGATCCTTGGGAGGTAGTGCGAAATGATGAGCTTCAGGCCTACATCGTGAAGGCATTTCAGGTGCAGGAAGGTATCCTGAAAATCATCTGTGAGGACGAACCCGCCTTTTATGACGGGGCGAAGCGCGACTACCGCTCGGGCATGATGACGACATCCGGGAAGTTTTCTCAGCGATACGGACGGTTTGAGATTCGTTGTCAGGTTCCGAAGGGGCGTGGCCTCTGGCCAGCTTTTTGGCTCCTCCCGGACCCTCCTGCGTGGCCCCCGGAGATCGATATTTTGGAGATTCTCTGTCAGGAGACGGATAAAGTATATCTCACGAATCATTGGGTGAACCCGGCGGATCCAGGGGGGGGCTCCCTTTCTGTCACGGAGGAATTTCAAGGAGTCGATTTTGCGGATGGGTTCCATACAATCGCGATTGAGTGGGAAAAGGGGGAAATCCGCTGGTATGTCGACGGTACGCAGCGTTTTCGGTCCCGCACCGGTGTTCCGGATGTCCCGATGTTTGTGATGGTGAATCTCGCCGTGGGAGGCTGGGCCGGTTCTCCAGATGCAAGCACTCGTTTTCCCGCTGAATACCGGGTCGATTATATCAAGGTGTGGAAAAAGAAAAGTTCTGGAGAATAAAAATTTTATAGAAATTTTAACTATTGTTGACAATTTATAAATTTTAGGCTATTTTTTTAGACTTAGTGGATTTGGGAACCCTCGAACTCACGGAACTTAAAAAAATTGTCAAAAATCTATGAAAAAAACAGCAACTATGATTGCGATTTCCGTTCTGGTAGCGGGGGTTGCTAACGCCGGAGATTGGGCTCGTCCCGCTAAGAATCTTGTTCCACTTTCACCTCCGTCGATGGATGGCAGCTGCCTTTCGTACGATTATCTCGACTTGGAGTACGGCAACAATGACTACGGGAACGGGTTTTTCCACAATGGGGAGTCTTTCGGAGGCGGTTTTTCCAAGTCCCTCGGTTCCACATTTTTCCTCAACGGTTCGTTTGCGGATAGCAGCTATGACTACGATTGGGTGGGCCACATCGTTGGGGTGGATACCCGCCGGTATCGTCTCGGACTGGGTGCGCACCGCGAGATCGCCAAGTGCGTTGACCTGACCTTCGAAGGTGGGGCCGATTATCTTGAGGCGGAGTATGGCAGTGGCTACACGGACCATGACTACGACTCTTGGTCGTATTATGCCGGTCCTGGTATCCGTGCCCGTGCTGGTCGTTTTGAAATGTTCGCGAAGGTCTTCTACGTGACAAGCGAAGGCGATGCGACACGCGAGTATCTTGCACACCACAATTGCACTTGCACCGATGTGAGTCTCAGTGATGATCGTTGGGTCTTCAACCCCGGCTTTATCTTCCACGTATCCGATACGTTTGGTGTAAAAGTCGCTGCCGAGCTCGATGAGCACGACACCACCTTTACCTTCGGTGGCCGTCTGCACTTCTAATTCCGAAATTCTTATCCCATTCACTTGAGAATGGCCGGATGGACTCCATCCGGCCATTTTTTTGTCACATTTGGAGTGGGAATGGTGTATGATCGTGGAACTTGTGTCTTCTTCTCCAACTATCGAATTCCCCGACCATGAAACTTCCACTCTTCCTAGCTCTTTTCCTTCTGGCATTTACGTTTCCGGCATCTGCGCGGACCTGGAAACAGGCGGCGAGCGGGAAAGCGATCGAGGCAGATCTGATCAAGGTAGAGGACGGGAAAGTTCATCTGAAACTCCCGGACGGTCGGACTGGTCTCGTCGAAGTGCTTTCGCTCAGTCTGGATGATCAGGAGTATCTTGCCGGTATTGAAAAGAGTGGTGCCAAGGGTGGGAATCAGTGGCCTGCATTTCGAGGACCGAATCACGATGGAATCTCGCCCGACACTGGGCTTCTGAGCACTTGGCCAAAAGAGGGGCCGAACCAACTTTGGGTCTACGGCGAAGCGGGAATGGGCTACAGTGGCTTCAGCATTGTCGATGGGCACCTTTACACGATGGGCTCGCGAGGGGAAGATCTCACGGTAGTCTGCGTTGATGTTTCTAACGGAAATGAAGTGTGGGCTCAGGGGATCGGGAAAGACGATTCGGAGGGGTACAATGCCGGTTGGGGAAATGGACCACGCAGCACGCCGACATACTCCGACGGACATGTCTATGCGATCGGTCCGAAGGGCACAGTTGCCTGTCTTGACGCGGCATCCGGAAAGGAAGTTTGGAAAAAGAACCTGATTACGGATTTTAAGGGAACTCCCGGCGGTTGGGGATTTGCGGAGTCCCCTCTGGTTGACGGGGCTCATCTCATTCTCGCTCCCGGTGGACAGGAAGCGGGAATGGTTGCTCTTGACAAAAAGAGCGGCGATGTGGTCTGGTCGGCGACAGATCTCAAGCCCGGTAAAGCAGAGTATGCCTCCATCATCCCAACGGAAATCAATGGCATTAAACAATACGTGAAGCTTTTCGAAAAAGAACTCGTCGGGATCGCCGCAGATGATGGCAGGATCGTCTGGACCTCCCCTTGGGACGGAAAAACGGCCGTCATACCGACCCCCATCGTTGATGGGAATGAGATCTATGTCACTTCAGGGTATGGAGTGGGTTGCAAGCTCGTCAAAATCAGTTCTGACAACAAAGCGGAGGATGTCTGGGTAAACAAAGAGATGAAAAACCACCACGGCGGTGTAGTCAAAGTGGGGGACTACCTCTACGGATTCTCTGACGGTGCCGGGTTGATCTGTCAGGAGTGGAAGACGGGAAACATGGTTTGGAATGAAAAGGGGCAGTTCACTAGTAAAGGATCGGTCCATGTTGCGGATGGCAATCTTTATGCCCTGAATGAAGAGGATGGCACGCTTACTCTTGCCGAAGCGAGTCCGAAAGGATTCAAGCAAAAAGGCCAGTTCAAGCTCGATCCACAGAGTCCCAACCGCAATCCCAAGGGGAAAGTCTGGACGCACCCTCTGGTGCTCGACGGGAAACTCTATCTACGGGATCAGGAATTCATCTCCTGCTACAACGTAAGTGGGAAGTGATCTTGCTTGTCTTTTCGGTACAGTTCAACAGGGTATGGTGCTCTCTTCAACCCAGTTGAATTGCTGAAAATGAATCCTGCAAACCTTCCTGAAGAGGGTCCGTCTCCCTCCCTTCCTCCGAGGAATCGTAAAGCTGCTTGGTGGTGCTGGCCGCTGATCATTTTCGCGTTACTGCCTTTCGACACCTTCTTGTTTACGGAATCAGCCCCAGAGGAAACCCGGTTGATTGAAAACGCCAACCCGAGTGATCTGGCACTTCTCAAGATCCAGGCGCGGTTGATCATTGCCTCGCACAAGCTCGAACCGAAGGCGGCAGGGGATTCTCTCGATCAACTCTCGGAAACCATCCACGGTGACTATATGGTATCCGCGCTCGCTTTGGTCGAGAGTTTTCTGGAGAGCGATTCCGCACGAATCGAGAAAACCATCGCGCGACTCGTCGGGACAGACCCTGGCAGTGTGGCGGTGCTGACAAAAGCGGCCGTCTCGCGAGGACTATCGGATGAAGAGCGTGAAACACTGCGAAGGGAACTGGGCTGGTTCGCAGATCTCGCCCGAGGACCGGGCCTTGAGAATTCTCCACAGGACGAACAAATCCGAATGGGATCCCTTTTTGTCCTTGGCGCACTGGGAGTGATCCTGACTGGAGTGGCAGTGGGACTAGGCGTGGGAGCGGTCCTTCTTTTTCTTCATCTCCGTCGAGTCCAACGAGATCCGAAGAACAATGCTTTTGTGCCCGATCCCGCACCTAGGGGGGTACTCCTAGAATGTTTTGCTCTCTACCTTGGGATCATGACGATCGGTGCCCTCGCTGGAGCGTGGTTTGGCAACGGAATTTCGATCGGAGGATATGCGGCGTCCGTGGTGATCCCTCTTCTTTGGGTTCCGCTGCGGGGTGTCCGATGGAGTGATTTTTGCCAATGGATTGGGCTGCACCGGGGAGAGGGTTGGCTTCGCGAGATCGGTTGCGGATGTGTGGGATATCTAGGCGTGCTGGCGATTGCTTCGATCGGAGTGTTTCTGACACTTCTCCTCACGATAATCGCTGGTTGGATCGAGGGGACCGCAGGACCGCTGGGTAGTGGCGGATCGACGGTCGCTCCCGAACCTCACCCCATCGTGGGTTGGATGTATGAGGGAACGTTTTGGACTCGGATCGCGTGTCTCGCCCTCGCATCGGGATTTGCTCCTCTCTTCGAAGAGATCTTCTTTCGCGGAGCCCTGTATCGCTACTTTCGGGGGAAATTCCGTTTCCTTTCCTCTGCAGTTTTCGCGGGGATTATTTTTGCGGCCCTGCATCCTCAGGGATTTTACGCGATCCCCGCCCTTGCCAGTATCGGGGTCGGGTTATCCCTCCTGAGGGAATGGCGAGACTCTCTGATCGCTCCGATGACAGCGCATGCGATCAACAATGGTGTCCTCGTTGGGGTTCTCTGGTGGATGCTCTGAGCTCCCGTAGAACCCGAGGAGGTGCTCTGAGAAAGCGAACTCAATTTCAGTAAGACATATTAATTATAAAAATGTCTTGATAAATCAGACAGGTCACGATATTCTGCGTCTTCTAAAATAATCATAACGAATGCACCTATTGGTTTGATTGATGTTTTTAGGGTTTATCTGCCTTTAAAAGGAACCTAAAAAGCCGATTTTTCTGTCATGTCCTTCTCATTTCGAAACATATTCACCCCGGATGGAGAGTTGGCGGACGGGGGCGCACCGCATGGGGGGGGGCCGGACGGGTCCACGGCGGAAGGCGCTGCCGGTAATGGAATGAGAGCGGGTGTCGAGGTTTCCTCCGGCCATTTGGGGAATCGACAGACCTTTCTCGTCAGTGAGTTGATCGCGTTTATCCCCAAAGGCATTGTCGCCCAAAGTGGCATACCGATGGACAAAGAAGTCCACATTCCGCTCCCGGCAGACGGAAGCGGCGACGTGAAATTGTCCGTAATTTTTCAGCATTGCCCGGAGCTTTTTGCCGCCGAGATCACGCCTCGGAACGACGTCATGATGACACTTCCTCCGAAGATCGGATCGATGGACCCTGCCATGGTGGCGTCGAAGGGATTCGATTCCCCTTTGGCTGGTGCGGAAACGTCCTCGTCCGCCGGGAATCCATTCTGGTCAGCACCGCCAAAAGATTCCGCTCTGACAAATCCTCCGCAAGTGATGCAGGCCCAGACGGAGATACCCAGTTTCGGGTTTCAAGCACCCACGAACGCTGCGTCAAAGAAAGAGGGAGGGGCATTTTCAGGTATCGCTGATTCGTCCCCAGAGTCACCAGGACCCACCGGTTTCGCGTCGATCGGAAATGCCGCTTCGAATGGGTTCTCGGGAGGGACCTCAGGCTTCAGCGGAAAGCCGACGGAACCTAGCAAACCTGCAAGTTCGTTTGAAGCCCCCACAAGTGCAGCGGAAGCAAAGGGACACCCGAATCCGACGAATCCGTTTGAGAGCGAGGCTGGATTCACGACTTTGTTCTCCAAGCAGACGGAGGCGGATCAGGGATTGCCATTTCCTGGTACATTGGAACCCTCAAAACCGACAGAGGAGTCAAAAGGTGTCTGGGGAGCAATGTTCGCAGATTCCGAATCGCTCCAGGAAGGCGAAGAAAGTGACGGGCCTACCTTTGAACCTCCTACGTTTGAAAGTATTGGAAATCTTCTCAATCAGGGTGCAAAACCGAATCCTTCGTCTGGTTTCAGCGCATTCGCTGCTCTTCCTGAGCCAGCGACACCGAAAAACGTTCCGAGCCCTCCAGAATCGACAAACGCATTTGCTGATCTACCGAAAGGTTTCGGTGCGGGAGAGACAAAAATCGGAGCCATGCCTTCTGGATTTTCGGCGTTCCAATCTCCTGCTTCTTCTGCCGTTGAGTCCCTTGGCCCTCCGGCTC
>JAGPCC010000016.1:0-1447 GCA_018058245.1 Verrucomicrobiales bacterium | reverse complement strand
AGTAGCGGCACCTGTGCTTGAGCCAACGCAGAGCCCGTCCATAGGAAGCGCAGAGTCTATCGAAGCAGTGTTTTCTTCGTTTGCCCCTGGTTTTACCAGCGCTCCGCCAGTGGAGCCTGCTCCGCCTGTAGAAGAGGTGCCTTCTACGAAAGTCCCAGTTCTGGACGTTGTGCCAGACCGGGAAGTGGCCTCTCCTCCCACATTTTCAACCCCACTCCAACCTGTGCAAGAAGCGCCCCCAGTTCCTTTCGCCGCTCGCCCATCGCTCGAGCCACAGCCATTTTCTCCGAGATCCGTCTCCCCGGCACCGATCAAAGAGGATCCACGGAGCAATGAGTTCGAGATTAAGGATCTTGAGCTAAAAGCAATTTTCTCCACCAGCGAGGCATTCGATCTTTCCAAAGTCGCTCGTCGTGTCGTAGATCTACCAGGAGTCCAAAGCTGTTCTCTCTCGATTCCGGGGAAACTGATTCAAGCGACTCGCGAAGCGGAGAGCCGGGTAGGGAGTGATGCTTTGGAGATGATTGCAACACTTCGCAATCTCGCGAAACTGACGGGACTTCCAGAGGCACGCAATTTTACGCTTCACACCGATCGTGGCATCGTGAGCCTGTTCCTCGAAGGGGACTGCTGCGTAACCGTCAATCACGATTCTGCCACGTTCCAACCGGGAGTGAGGGAAAAGCTGATCATTGTCGCCAGAAGTCTCATTCACTTGGAGCAATAAAAGCATGGCCCTGATTCGACACGATAGCCGCGAGATCCAGTTCAAGATCGTCTACTGTGGTCCGCCGGAGGGAGGGAAAACGTCGAATCTGCAATACATCCACCGGCGTCTCGATGCCCACTACCGGGGCGATTTGGTCTCGATTTCCACAGGGCAAAACCGGACGATTTGCTTCGATTTTCTTCCGGTCCATGCCATGGAGGTGGCAGGCTACCAGACTCGATTTCAACTCTATACCGTACCAGGCCAGGAAGTGCTCGCCGATACCCGTCAGACCGTGCTCGCAGGGGCTGACGGGGTGGTCTTCGTAGCTGATTCATCCCCAGGTAGGCGTGAAGCCAATCTGGCAGCTTACCGTGGCTACCGCGATTCGATGGTTCGCAATCATGTTCCGCCCGACTCCATACCGGTAGTCTATCAATACAACAAAAGAGATTGCCCTGGTGCGATCCGTCCGGAAGAACTGGATGAAGCATTTCAAGTGAAAGGACCGTCTTTTCTAGCATGTGCGACGAGCGGGTATCAAGTCTTTGCCACCCTTGACCATCTCACTGGTCGAATTCTCCAGCGATTTCATGCCACTCTGCGACGCAACTCGCGAACGGAAAAGGTCAGCGATATTTCCGAAAGATCACTTGTCTTTGAGGCGGTAAATTGATCTATAGTTGTCTCCGTAGCGCTTTGGCGGGGAACGCCTTTCAGCAGAGAACATCCCTCGAC
>JAGPCC010000423.1 GCA_018058245.1 Verrucomicrobiales bacterium | reverse complement strand
TTCGATGAAGTTCTTTAATGAGTTTTTCTTTTGTCCCCGGATATCCGGTTTGGAGAAGGATGTTACTGATTTTTCCAATCACTTCGTCGGAGGTCCATCCGTATATCTCCTCGGCTCCGTGGTTCCAATAGGTGATGCGGTGTTCCAGATCACTCACGATGACTGCGTCGTGGGTGAGATCAAGGAGGCGAGCTTTTTCCGCGAGCGCTTTTGCGGCTTTTTTCCGTTCGGTGATTTCGATCTGAAGGAGCTGATTCAGATTCGCTGCCTCTTTGACGAGTTCATGCTGGCGCAGGGAACCGAGGAGAAGAGCCTCGTTCATCTCTACTGTCGTTGTATGAGTCGCGGTAATTTCGGTCACTTGGATCATGACGCCCACGCGCTCTTCTCCCGCTAAGACGGGCCACATCGTGTAGGACCAGAAAAGGGAGGTGGCCTCGGAGACGTCCGTTTCCGTGTGATTCAGGGTTCTCCCGGTGCGGAATACTTGGTCGATGAGGGTGAGGCATCGGTCCCGTTCCGGAAGCAGTTCTGAAATGGATCTCCCGAGGAGTTGATCCGCCGACTTCCCGATGATCTGACAAAAGGCAGGGTTCACATATCGCACGAGATGCGCCGCCCCCTCCACCGTGGCGATCGGCATCGGCGCGAGTTCGAGGAAGTGGCCCGGAAGGTCGTTGGACATGTTGGCGGAGGGGAGTTCTGTGGCCATCAGATCCGTTCTTACCCGATCATGAGGTCGCTTTCGGTTCGGGCGAGGGATCATCTCTGCGGCCCTGCCGTGTCGGTATCCCGGTGGTGAGACCGGCATAGTCCGTCTGGCGTGGTTCGATTACCACGACACCTCGATCTGTGATGACGTATTCGCGAAGCTTCGGCCAGATCTCGCTGACTAATCGCAGCGTCATCCATTCGCCGATAAAGGCCACGAGCAGTCCGATCAACTGGGCCACCAACACGATCCCGCCCTCGCTCCTTTCGTATGGGTCTACCGACTCTTCGAAACGATCGGGCCTTTGTAAATTCCCCGCGAGGTCGACCCGGCTGTCATGTAGCCAAGGGACTTCCTCACCGGCGAGAGCGAGTGCCCGCATCAAAAGCGCACGATGGCCACCGCTGCCCATGAGCATCGTGAGATGGGATCGCATCCTGTCAGGAACGGTGAATGCGGCCAATGGTCCCTGATCAGAAGAGCGAGAGTCAGCCTCATGCGCAATGAGGCGTTCCGCGAAGGCTCGCATCGGTTGGGTGGCACGGTTCATTTGATGAAGAGCCTTCGTAGGCTGTTTGTGATGAGTGGCTGCTGGTGCGGGCACGGGTCAAGTCGGACCGAGGCTAGCAGATCCATTCCTTCCACGGACCGAATTCACCCTAGAGGGGGAGAAGAGATCCCACAAGGCAATTCACAAAAGGTGGGGTTTCACCCTATAGGTCCAGAATCCTTCCGAGCCTAGTCTGGCACCGATACGGGTCCGAAAATCGGCCGAGAAATATCGCCCCCACCCCACCACCTAGATTCTCCATGAAAAATAGTTTCCTGACGATGATGCAACTGGAAGTGAGCTTTGCTGACATCGAGGCGATGGATGATCGCTACAATTCCGGGATGTGCGACAGGAGCACGGCGAATGCGGTTTCCATCGCTCTCCGCAGGAGGATACGGAAAAAATACACTCCTATCGTTGAGTTCGCGGCAAAGCATCATTCCTGCCTGCTCCGAATCGGGGAGGAGACGTATCCGCTTCCTCAAAATCTCTATTGGTGGTTGCGGGGAGCGGAGGAGGGAACGGAAACGAAACCTTCCCGATTCTCGTTTGCCATTCCAGCGGGTCTCTTGAAAAAGGCCCGGCAGGTCGCGGGGGGCGCCGGAGAACACGCGATGATCGCGAGAGGGTAGAAGCGATTTCTTTCTACGGAAAATCTGGATCCCAACCGGGGGAATCGAAGAGAAAAAGGCCATTCAACACAAAGAGGAAAGAAACAGGATCATGAATCGAGTCAAAGGAAAAACAATCATTGTCACGGGCGGAGCCGTCGGTATCGGGCGTGCCATCAGTCTTATTCTGGCACAGGAGGGTGCGAAGGTCGCGGTGACCGATCTGCAGGACGAAGCGGGCCGCAAGGTCGTCGAGGAAATCACCAAAGCGGGCGGCAGCGCCGCGTTCTGGCATATGGATGTTTCGAATGAGTCGGAGGTGAAGCGGATGTTTGCACAGATCGTCGGAAAGTTCGGCGGGATCGATGTGCTGGTGAACAATGCGGGCATTTCGGGAACGGACAAGCCAACCCACGAGATCACCTGCGAAGAATGGGACCAGGTCATGGCGGTCAACGTGAAAGGCGTCTTCCTCTGCACCCGCGAGGCGCTGCTCACGATGCGTGAGTCCGGCGGCGGCAGCATCATCAATCTCTCGTCGATCTACGGGATCGTCGGAGCGCCTGACCTCCCGGTCTACCATGCCTCGAAGGGTGCGGTAAGGATGATGACAAAGACCGACGCCCTCCTCTACGCGAAGGAAAAGATCCGTGTGAACTCGGTCCATCCGGGCTTCATCTGGACTCCGCTGGTCGAGGATCTGGGCGAGCGGTCTGACGAGGGTGTCGAGAAATTCCGTGAGAATCTCGACAGCCTGCATCCG
>JAGPCC010000195.1 GCA_018058245.1 Verrucomicrobiales bacterium | reverse complement strand
CACGAAGCGGATTGAGATCGATGTAGGCAGCCATCGTCATGAGTGCTTTGGAATCCCCCTCGACCAGAAGACTCTTGTACCGGTCTTCCCACAAAGTACCTTTGCGGCCCTGCCGACGGTTGTGCCACTGGCTGTAGCGCTGTTTGAGGTCTTTCATAAATCCGGCGAGATCCCCCATGCGATTCCGATATCGATCCAGAATCTCCTCCTCCCATGCCGTATCCCCTGCCGCTCTGGCCCGCTCCCATTCCTCCTCAACGGTTCTGACGGTGAACGTGTCATAAAGAAAGCCGATTCGTCGGAAAATGGTCTCCGCATCTAGGCTCACGACGGATTCCCGGTCAGGCTCTTCGACGAGCAGATGGAAATGGTTGGACATGATGCAGTAGGTGACGACCCGCATCCCGTGAAAGGCCTCCAGTTTCCTCATCAAGGCCACAAAATGCTCCCTTTCCTCCTCATTCAGAACGAACCGACGGTCCACCACACGGGAGATGCAGTGGTAGTAGCTTTTCCCCTCCCCACGGATACGAGCTTGTCTCATGGCGGAATGATGAAGCAGGCATGATGTGTTCGCAAGAACAATGTTCAATAATTTACCTGTCTCTGCTAATTTCAAGAACAATGCTCAATAATTTACCTGTCCCTGCTCATTTCTCTGCTCATTTCAATAATTTACCTGTCCCTGCTCATTATATGTCTCTGCTAATTTCAAGAACAATGCTCAATAATTTACCTGTCCCTGCTCATTTCTCTGCTCATTTCAATAATTTACCTGTCCCTGCTCATTATACCTGCTCATTTGTCCCTGCTCATTCAGGAGGGTCGAGCAGAACCGATCACTTTTAGGGGAGTTTTCCGCCCTTTCCTATCCTGTAGATTCCAAAATCAGAAAACGCAATCCGTCGCGAAGGCGGGATTGCACACCCCGCCGAATCGATTTAGTTCTCGGGTGAGCTTCCTTGACCGATTCCTTTCCCGCCCTGCTTCTGAATCCCCTCCTCTGGAGGGAATCCGTCTCGTGATCGGCCTCGGAAACCCGGGACCGGAGTATGAGCGGACCCGCCACAACATTGGTTTCGAGTTGGTGGACCGACTCGCTCTTGATCACAAATTAAAATGGACCAAAGAGCACCGCTTCCGATCCAAAACGGCGGGTCAGGGAACATGTCTCATACTCGCGAAGCCTCTGACCTACATGAACTTGAGCGGGAATGCTGTCGCGAGGTTGATGCGACACTACGGACTTACCGTCGATCAGATCCTGGTGGTCTACGACGACATTTCGCTTCCCCCTGGAGGCCTGCGGTTCCGAGCAAATGGATCTGCCGGCGGCCACAATGGAATCAAATCTCTGATCGAATATCTCGGGACAGAGAAATTCCCCCGACTCAGGATCGGAATCGGGTCCACCGCCGAAAATGAGATCCTCACCGACTATGTTCTAGGCCGCTTCAGCGAGGAAGAATGGGACAAAATGGAAAAAGTCCTAGCGATTGCTGTAGATGGAGTAAATTGTGCGCTTTCCGCAGGGCTGCAACAGGCGATGAACCAGTGCAACCGGCGGTCTTAACCAACGCATACAGCAAACCGGAAAATTCGCTGGATTTACACAGCACGCTAGACCTCATGAAAAGGAATTACGAAGGGATTTACATCCTGAAACTTCAAGGCCAGGAAGAAGGCATTGATGAAATGGTAGGAAAAATTTCGAAGGAACTCGAGTCCAACGGTGCCACGCTCGAAAAAATCGAGCGACTCGGTCGCAAGGAGTTCGTCTACCCCAATAACGCCAAACAGAAGCACGGATACTACGTGCAGTTCCATTTTGCGGCAGAGCCCGCCTCTCTCGACGCCGTCGAGTCTCACCTGAAACTCAGCGATCAGGTGATGCTGCAACACTACCGCCGCCTCTGACCTCGCGCTTTCCGGGAGTCCCTGTCCGTCCGGAGTCTCCGGCGCGGCAGAGGCTCCGCTGTATCAAGCCTCCTCTGGCCGCGGCCTCGGGAGGCTTTCTTGTTTTTGCCCCTTCCTGCGCCCTATCCGATCACTCAGTTCCCTGTCGAAGTTGACGCTTCGCCAAGTCTGGGCCAAGTTACCCGCCCTCGTTCCGGCCGGACATTCACATTCTGAGGTCTGAATTCCCTGCCACCCCTTCCCGGCCCGCAGCACCCACGCTGCAACAATCCTTCACCTTGTTTTTATCTCTATTTCCCTTATGAACGTAGATCGCGCGACGCTCGACTTCCTCAATTCCTTTTCCAGCGACGAAAAGAAAGAAGGCCAAAGGCTTCACGATGAGGGTGCCGTCACGCAAATTTTCGGAAACCACCTCCTCATCCAAGGGCGGATCGAAGACGAAGATTGGTCCTGCCGCACCCGCATCCAACTCCAGGGGAACGGCTGGGTCGGCGAAGCAGATGAAAAGAGCGACTCTGGTCGAGCCGCACTCTATGCCACCATGCTCGAAAAAGTCGCTCGGAAAGGCGAACTCCCCGAGGCCCCCAACGAAGTCGGTAAGAAAACGATGACAGAGGTCATCGAAGACAAACTCGGTCGCGGACTCACCGGCGAGGAAGATGAATACCTGGGAAAGATCGAACGCCGTTTCCGCCGTTTCGAGATCGAACGGGAAATTTTCGACTCTGATCTTGTGCGTCTCCACCCACGCTGGCCGGTCGACAGCTTCGAGCCCCTCGTCCTCTGGCCCACTCCACCGAACGACATCGTGGAGTTCTGGAACTACGTGGCGCACGCATTTGAGAAAGGGAACTATGACTTCCCCGCATTCTTGGAAATCATCACCGACCGTGAATGGACCCGCGAACGAATTGAGGCCTGGGAAAGACGCCGGGAAGAGAGCGAATGGCGCTATCAAGTCGAAGTCTTTGAAAAACGCCCCTCCGACGATCCAGTCGAGCTCGTTGATTTCCATCTACGCATCAGCACCCGCGAAGCGAGGCTCATGGTAAAGACAGGAGAAGGTGCGAGCTACGAACGTGTCGCCGACAGCGACCAGTTCAGCCGTCTCGAAGAACGATACGCCAATGGCGGACTTCGAATGTCCGGACCGTCGGAAATCCTTTGGAGCAAATTCATCCTCGCCGCCGCGAAGGAGGAGTCAAACGACGGAGGGCTCCCTCTCGATCGCATTGAAAACTGCCGCTTTTTGAACCGGCTCTTTCATCAACCTGAATTGGAAGGTTCGATTGTCAATCTCGACGAACTCCCCTTCCGCATTGCGGAAAAACCTCTTCAGTGGACTTGTCGCGAAGACTCAATGGGTTCTGACGACTATGAGCTGCAGCTCCTGACCGGAGAAGGACGTGACGTTTCCCATACCGTCCGCCTCCTTCCGGGAGACGAGGCTCTCTACATGAGTGATGAATGGGTCTTCCATGGACCGGAGCACTGGGTGCGTTCCGAGACCCTCATCGAACCCCGTGTCGTGGTTCCCCGTACGGTCATCGAGAGTGAATCCGGTGTCGCATTCCTCTATCGACTGAATGCGGGCATTCCGGCAATACTTGAAAAGAAGATTCAGGAAGAAACCCTCAAGGTGATTTTTGATCTCGGCATCTCCTCCAGCGCCACCGGTGCCTCGAGCGAGCACATGATCATGAATCTTCTTGCAGAGAATTCCACGGGCACTCGCCGGGAAATCCTCGGTCGCGAAGGCTGGGAAGTCGTCGAACAACAAAAAGGAGATTCGGACGTACTCTTTCGTTACGACCGGAGTCTCCAGCGTCGTGTCGGCAGACTCATCGCGCCGATGCAACCGACCTACGATGGAAATCTCGGATGCTATCGCGCCCGGGTAACAAAGAATTTCCCAGAGAAGTATGCAGAGTGGCTCGCAGAGATTCCGAAAGAGATCGAAATCCGGGCCGACAAAGAACTCGCCACTCTCGAAGCAGACCCGATAGAGGCCCAAGTTTCCTTTGAGGTCGTCAACGAAGAAATCGACTGGTTTGACCTCAAGGTCGTCGTAAAAGTCGACGGGATGGACCTCTCGCAGGAAGAAATCCGTGCGCTCGTCCAGGCTCGTGGGCAGTTTGTCCGCATGGAAAAGGGCGGATGGCTCCGCCTCAAGATGAATCTCAGCGATGAACAGCAAATCGCCGTCTCCCGAATCGGACTCGATCCATTCGACCTCACCGGGGAAGTCCATCGACTCCACGCGCTCCAGTTGGCAGAACCGGCTGCAAAAGAAATTTTCGACGCCAACGCTTGGGAAAGGATCACGGACCGCGCCAAAAGCATCAAACTACAGGTGCGCCCTGACGTGCCGCCGGGCCTCAACGTCAATCTCCGGCCTTACCAGATCGAAGGATTCCACTTCCTCGCCTATCTCGCGACGAACCATTTCGGGGGCATTCTTGCCGACGACATGGGTCTCGGAAAAACGATCCAATCTCTCACGTGGCTTCTCTGGCTGCGGGAAAGCTGCGGCGATGAGATCCCGCCCAGCCTTGTGGTTTGTCCCAAGTCCGTCCTCGACGTCTGGGGTGATGAGGTCAAAAAGGCGTCTCCCTCGATCCGCGTCCAGGTTCTCCGGAACAAGAGCGAACTCGAAGTGGAACGTCTCGGGACCGAGATCGATCTGCTCGTGATCAACTACAGCCAGTTGCGCACCTGTGCCGATGAACTCAAGGGCATCAAATGGCTCGGAATCATTCTCGATGAGGGGCAGCAGATCAAGAATCCGGATTCCAAAGCCGCCAAATCCGCGCGGGCATTGGAGGGCCAGAATCGTCTCGTTCTTACCGGAACCCCGATCGAAAACCGTCTCCTCGACGTCTGGAGTCTCATGGGATTTGCCATGCCCGGCATCCTCGGTGACAAAAAATACTTTCGTGAGAACTTCGACAAACGGAAAGACGGCCATTCCCAAACTCGCCTCACCGCACGCCTCCGCCCATTTCTTCTCCGACGCACAAAGGGGGAAGTCGCTCTCGATCTGCCTCCAAAAATCGAGGAAGATGTCTTCAGCGAGATGGAGGACCTTCAGAAGGAACTCTATCGCGCCGAACTGGAGCGGATCCAAAAAGTGCTGCTCGGCATCGAGAACGATGAAAGCCTTCGTAAGAACAGCTTCGTCATCCTCCAGGGTTTGATGCGACTTCGTCAGATCTGTTGTCACCCGGGATTGATCGACGCAAAACACCGCTACGAAGAAAGCGCAAAACTGAACGCTCTTTTCTACCTCCTCGATCAGCTGCACGAAGAAGGGCATAAAGTCCTCGTCTTCAGCCAGTTCGTCTCGATGCTCGACATCATCAAAGAAGAGCTCGAAGACCGTGATCGCCCTTACAGCTACCTCACCGGACAGACAAAAAATCGTCACGAAGTCATCAGCGATTTCCAGGAAACAAAGGAACCAAAAGTCTTCCTCCTCTCCCTCAAGGCCGGTGGTAGCGGTTTGAACCTCACCTCCGCCAGTTATGTTATCATGTATGACCCCTGGTGGAACCCGGCGGTAGAGAACCAGGCAATTGACCGTTGTCACCGAATCGGCCAGGAAAGCAAAGTGAATGCGTACCGGCTCCTCATGCGAGACAGTGTGGAAGAAAAAATCCGCATTTTGCAGCAACAGAAGAGCGAGATGATGACCAGTGTCCTCGGCGAGGAAGGGTTTACCCGCAATCTGGAGATGGAGGATCTCAAGTTCCTTTTCAGTGACGGGGGGCTGGAACCGAAAGCTGCGGGAAAGGTTGTGGGGAAAGCGAAGGCGAAAAAGTAGGATTGGGAGTGGGGATTAAGGATTTCGAGTAAGAAGGAGGGCGTTCGGGATTGGATTGACTGAACCGCGCCCTTGCGGAAATGCGGAACGGCATTTCAGTTCTTCTATGAAGAAACTTTCTCTCCTGTCTACTCTCGCCGCCTTTGCGATCTCCAGCACCGCGATCCTCCATGCCGAT
This sequence comes from Verrucomicrobiales bacterium, assembly GCA_018058245.1. Lineage (GTDB taxonomy): Bacteria > Verrucomicrobiota > Verrucomicrobiia > Verrucomicrobiales > DEV007 > Arctic95D-9. The sequence continues at coordinate 3,281 of JAGPCC010000195.1, read as the reverse complement.
CCTCTCGAGGTGGGGGCCGACGCTCCCTCCGTTACGACAACGGACCAGAAGGGAAAAACGGTCGATCTCGGCAAGGAACTAAGCAAGGGACTCACTCTCGTGTATTTTTACCCGAAGGCCGACACTCCCGGCTGCACCAAGCAGGCCTGCAACCTTCGCGATGCCTTCGAGGAAGTCACCAAGGCGGGAATCAAGGTATTTGGTGTCTCCGCTGACACGGCGGAAGATCAGGAGGCCTTTGCCGAAAAATTTACACTGCCCTTTACTCTCCTTGCCGACAAAAAAGGAGAAGTTATCGCAGCCTTCGGGGTTCCCACGATTAATGACAAAGGGCTCGCCGCTCGGCAAAGCTTCCTCATCAAAGACGGCAAGGTGATCTGGCGTGACCTGAAAGCAAAGCCCACCACACAAGCCGAAGATGCGATTGCCGCCGCAAAAGCAAACGGGTAGTCGACCTAACGAGAGTAACCGGTCGGCGGTGTTCATCGTGCCAATGAGGTAGATATTTGCAGGAGGGGTGAAGGGCTCCCTTCGATAACATCCGCAAAGCCCTTCGGAGATTCATGCCCCTCCGATATGTATTCTTTGCGAAATCGAACAGCTTCGGGATGATCGAATGGGATGAGGAACTCAATCATTCTCCGCCCGGGTTTTGCGGCAATGCTGCCACGGCCCACATCTAAATGTTGATGCGAATCTGAATGACTCCACCGGGCTTTTTACGGAGGGTCATCGGAAGAAGCGCTTCCGGATTGACCGCTTCCGCCCTGAGTATCCCGATAACCCGGGCGAAGTAATCTAGTAGGCGGTCAGGCTGGTGCTCTGGAAAGAGTTTGTCGAACGGCGGCCCACAATGACCATCACCGCCACCCGTTGCCCAGAGATGAGCTTCTGGTGAGAATTTCAAGATGTCTCCATCGACCATGGACAACGCATTTGAAAGCCATGCGGCGCATCCTATCGCTGTCCTAGGTGGTTCTGGAAGGCCCTTGACCTTCGAAAACCCAAGGTTCTTCGCGCCGCCCTCAAGCCATTTTCGCTTTCAACTCACGCAACTCCAGATCCACTTTGGCAAGGTACTGGGAGGTCGCCTTGAGACGTTTTGTCGTCAACTTGGCAATGAACTCGTAGAGACAGGCATAAAAGGGAGCATTTTCCTTCTTCGGAAGGATGTGTTCCAAAAACTTTTGATCCACCGCGAGACAGAACGAAGAACTCACGGCGATTACAGAAGCGGAACGCACTTCGTCTTCCAGTGCGGCGAGTTCTCCAAAAATATCTCCGGCTTGGTTCATCGTCACCAACTGATCCCCACCTTTCACGACGGCAACCTCTCCATTGAGCAGAATAAAAATGCGGGAGGCTTCATCCCCCTCTGCGATGATGACGTCTCCAGCATCACACTCAATAAAGGCGGAAGCGTGAAGCACCTGATCGAGATGTTCTTTGGAAAAGGCTTCGAGGAACGGCACCTTCAACAGGGGGGCCGGAATGTCGTCCTCGTCATGGATATAAGCGAACTCTTGCACGGCGGAACTATAGGTATTGAGTGGTCCGGTGTCGAGTTCTGATCACTGATTCTAAAAAAGTTTCAGACGAAACCAAATGGGCATCGAGTTCGGCTGATTCCGACAAAATTTGCCTCATGTCAGAAAACATCTAAGACCGATTCCTCTGAATCTCCTCATTCCACCGACGAGCCCCCCGTTTCGGAAACGAAAAAGGCGGCAGAGCTTTCGCTCCGCCGCCTTGTGGTATGAACTTGAGAAATAAATCTCGTGAATCAGGATCAGATGTGGTAAGCCGGAGCACCGTGCTCGGCTACATCGAGACCTTCGTGCTCTTCCTCCTCACTGACTCGAACGCCACCGAGAGCTTTCAGGATAAAGAACACCACGAAAGAGAATACGAAGGCGAAGATGCCGATCGAGAGGGTTCCGATGAGCTGTGTTCCGAAGGTATGCTCGGGATTGAAGGAGAACATACCCACTGCGAGGGTTCCCCACACACCACAAACACCGTGAACGGAGATTGCACCGACCGGATCGTCGATTTTGATTTTGTCGAAGAAGACAATGGCGAACACCACGATGATTCCGGCGATGAGACCGATGAGGATCGCATTGCCCTCGCTGACGGTGTCAGCTCCGGCGGTGATACCGACAAGACCGGCAAGAATCCCATTGAGAGCCATAGAAAGATCAGGTTTCTTGAGAACGATCCAGGAAATCCCGATGGAACCGACGGCACCGGCACAGGCGGCGAGCGCGGTGGTCACGAGTGCAAAAGAAACCGCTTTGGGATCCGCACTGAGAGCAGAGCCACCGTTGAATCCGAACCAGCCGAGCCAGAGGAGGAATACCCCAATTGTTGCCATTGGCATGCTGTGACCGAGGATAGGCTTGACCCCATCTTTGGTGAATTTTCCTTTGCGGGGGCCGAGAATGAGAACACAGGCAAGTGCTGCGAAACCACCAAAGGCATGAACGACTGACGATCCGGCAAAGTCGTAGAAACCCATGTCATTGAGCCAGCCGCCACCCCACTTCCAGTAACCGGAGATTGGATAGGCGATTCCCACAAGGAGAACTGCGAAGATCATGAATTTTCCAAGTTTCACGCGCTCAGCAACGGCACCCGAAACGATCGTCGCGGCAGTAGCTGCGAACATGGCTTGGAAGAGAAAGTCCCCCCACCAAGTGTAGCCCGCGTTGTATTTTGAAGTGGTGAGAGCAGGATCATTAAGATCTCCGCCGAACCAACTCCCCATCGCGAAATAGTTCTCAATGGTCCCGTTGCCATCTCCGGGATACATCGAATTGAACCCCCAGAAAGCGTAAAGAAGAATCCCGCTTGTCACAATCCAGACGTTTTTGAAGAGGATGTTAACGGTATTCTTGGATTGGCAAAGACCAGACTCAAGAGTCGCAAATCCCAGGTGCATGATGAACACGAGGCCAGCCGAAATACAGATCCAGATGTTGTTGACGGCAAAGGTGGCATACCCGGGGGAGCCAATAAAGGCTTCGTCCGAGTAGGCACTGGGAGCAGGCGGAGCCTCAGCTGCCGCTGAAGCTTCGGGAGCAGCCGGAGCAGCATCTTGAGCAATCAAGGTTCCAAATAGTAAAGGCACCACCACAAGGGCAGCCAGCAGCGAGGTTTTCAGATTGAATGGATCTCTCATAGGTATTTCGGTGGGTGAACAAGCGGCCTTTTGCGGTCAGTCGGACTGCCCAGGTCAACACTTCCTCACAGGTTTCCCTTCGAGATAGCACCTGCCG
>JAGPCC010000422.1 GCA_018058245.1 Verrucomicrobiales bacterium | reverse complement strand
TCCCGCATGAACCGGAAATAACTCTCAGGATGATCGCTCGGCAGGCCGTAGTATTCGTCGAGATTGAAAGTCGTGACGTTTGCCAGACTCAAGCCCTCTTCCCGATGGAGCCGGATCAATTCCCGATAAAACGGAACGGGGGTCGACCCGGTCGCGAGCCCGAGAACGACGCCATTTCCCGTAGAACTCCGCTTCCGAATCAAGGTCGCAAGTTCCGCTGCGAGGGCTTTGCTGGCGGTCTCCGAATTCTCGTGAATGAGAGTCCGTACTTTTTCGAAACGTTCCTGTTGGGTGAGTTGTTTCTGGCCGGTAGCTTCCAGGATTTGACCGGGGTTTTCTGGGGATGTCATGACCTCTTACGCTGGAGCGGAGCGGCATCTCTGTCAATCACAGGCCCACTGATGCAATGAAGTTTCATCGGATCATCTCATTGCGCTGGGCGTCAACCGAGAGGACACTTCGACAATGGTTTGACGACCTTTTTTGGAAACAGGGTCAAGTCACCGATCACACCCTGTTGCATGAACGATCCTGCTCCTGAGAAATCGCCTCAGACACCAAATGAATGGGGCATCCTCGTGATCCTTTCGTTTTTCTTTGCGCTCTTTCTGGTCGTGGAGTTAGCGCAGGATTTCTCCGTGAAGAAACTAAGCGTGCCGTTTTTTCTGATTTCCTGGGTGTTTCTCCTCGTTCTCCATGAGCTGGGCCATGCTCTCATGGCGGGATTTCTCGGGTGGGAGGTCCGCCTGATTTCCATTGGATCGGGAATGGTGCGGTATCAGCGAACCATTCTCGGGACACCGGTGGAGTTCCGCACGTTACCTCTCTCCGGATTCGTTCAGCCGCGACCCCGCGATCTCTCGTATCCACGGGTAAAACAATTTTTGATTTACGCTGCAGGACCGGGCATCGAACTCCTCGCGATCGTGATCCTGATGGCTCTGCTAGGGCCACGTCAAGTATTCCAGAGATCCTCAGAGATCGGACTTATCGCGGTGCAGAGTTTTTGCATTGCCGCATTCTTCGGAGCGGTTTTCAATCTCCTCCCTTTTTCCCACCGTACAAAAGAGGGTGCGGCATGGTCTGACGGACTCGGAATGATCCTCTGCTGGAAAATTCCGGATGAATCGTACCGTAGGCAAATGGAGTCTACCGATTAGGTCCGTCGAAAGGGGCGCCAGAGATGATCGGCGATCCCGAGGACGTTCTCCCATCGCCTCACGCAGAGATCCGCGAGAAACACAAAAACGAAAAGCAACATCAGGTAGGGCCACAGTTCCACATACCGGGCGACATCGGTGCCGGTGAGTATGGGTGCTTCTTCAGCGGATGCGAAATACGTTCCGCCCGTAATCTCACAGACTTGCCGGAGCAGAGGTTCGTTGACCTGGCCTGTCGCCACCTCGGTTGAGGGATTGTGGACATAACCAGCGGATACGATTTGGGATCCGCTCCGGGCTCGAACGAGATAGACACCGGGATCAACAGGACGAAATCTCGCCTCATACCAACCGGGACCTTTTTGTTCCAATTGCTCTTGAGTAACCTGATTCATTCCCGAACCAAGGGCATTCGCGGGAAGATGGAAGACATCCGCCTCGACTCCTGCTCCGTTGCGGCGGTTGCCGGCATCTTCGGCGAGATCTACGGCGATGCGGACATCCGAGCCTTCTTCCTCCAGGCGGAGATCCATGTTCAGGCCTTGTGGCGCTCTCGCGGTTTCGCGAAGAATCTGCGACCAGAGTTGGCTGTAACCCGGCCAGTCCGATACCCAGAGCGCGGCCCACCGGGATTTGCAGTCGGAGGTAAAGGCGGTCACTTTTCCTAGGCCGAAGCGCCAATGCGCGAGGAGCGGATCCCCCGTATCGGTGACGAGTGGGATCTGGGAGGTAGCCTTGCGATTCGTTTTCACATATCCGAGCAAGGGCGGAGCACTGCCGTCAATCCAGTCTCGCAACATCGGGTGCGCTTCCACGAGATGAGGTTCGAATGCCTCCTCCCGAATCATCCGTCCGGTATGGGTGAGGGTGTCCTGAGTGAAGATGCGAACGATGGAAGTCGGATCGATCGTGACGTAACTTTGCCCCCCGCCTGCGGCGGCGATAGATTGCAACAAGCCCACTTGCGCACCAGTCCCGACCGCGACAGTTGAGATCGTGATGCCCTCGGCATGGCACTGGGACGCGAGGGCTTGGTATCCTTCCCCCGAGCTCTGCCCGTCGGTGAGAACGATCATGTGTTTGATTTTTGCCTTTACGGCATTGAGTTCCTCCCGTGCCTTCACCATTCCGGGATAAATGTTCGTCCCGCCTCCAGATCCCAAGAGGGCAATCTGGCTTGAAATGGTGCTGGTGGAGGTCACGCGCGTCATCGGAACGATTTCGTGGACTTGGGAATCGAACGCATAGACCCCGATGTAGTCTTTCGCAGAGAGTAGCTCGGCCGTGGCAATCGCAGCAGCCTTGCAAATTTCGATCTTCTGGCCCGACATGGAACCGGAGCGGTCGATCACGAGTGCGAGGGCCGAGGACTGCAGTTCCTCCTGATCCGGTGCCTTGAGCTTCACTGGCAGGATCTCTTCAATCGGGGTGCGGTAGTATCCTCCCACACCAAAGGAATTCACGCCGCCGATCATGACAAAACCGCCGCCGAGTTTTTCGACATAGTCCCGAAT
>JAGPCC010000194.1 GCA_018058245.1 Verrucomicrobiales bacterium | reverse complement strand
TTTAGTTTGGGCCGGGTTGGCGGGGGCGGGAGTTGCCGGTTTTGTCTCGACCGGTTGGGCGGGCGCGGGAGTTGCCGGTTTTGTCTCGACCGGTTGGGCGGGCGCGGGAGTTGCCGGTTTCGTTTCGGCCGGTTTGGCGGGCGCGGGGGTTGCCGGTTTCGTTTCGGCCGGTTTGGCGGGCGCGGGGGTTGCTGGTGTTGTCTCGGCCGGTTTGGCGGGCGCGGGAGTCGCCGGTTTTGCAGGAGCCGGTTTTGCAGGAATTGGAGCCGGACCCGGAGCCGGAGTAGTAGGTTTTACCTCGGCTGGTTTGGCCGGATCTGGGACTGGAGTCGCAGGTTTTGCTTCAGCGGGTATTTTTTCGGAGGTTTCGGGAGTGCTGGCCGCAGCAGTTGAGGCATCAACACCGGTATTGATTTCCAGATTGATGCTTTTTTCGAAGGCTTTCGCCGCAGCGGGATCCACCGCAGTTTGCCAAGTGTAGACTTTTTTCAGGCTGGGAAGCTTTGCGAATGTCTCGAAAACGGCATCGCTGACTTTTGTTCCGTAGAGATTCAGGTATTCCAGTTTGGAGAGCGTGGCGATTTCCGCGATCCCTGTGTCGGTCACTTGGGTGTTTTCGAGGTGCAGTCGCTCCAATTCTGGCATTTGACGAACCGTTTTCATCGCCTCGTCAGTGATCTGACTGCGGGCGAGGTCGAGCCAGACGATTCTGTCTGCGACCGGTAGGAGAAGCTTGATCTGATCGTCGCCAAATTCCTTTGCGGCATTGATCACGTTGACTCTGAGGCGTGCATCTTCGGCGGAGATGGGCATGATCGAAAAGTGATATTTGTCCGCCGCTTCATTTGCCTCGGTGATACGTTTTGCCTGTTCCTCCGCGCTGTAGGTATCCCAGACGGGTTTTGCCGCCGCGAGGGCAGTGTCGCCCTCGATCTCCTCGCCGCCGGCATGGATCAGGGCGACCGCGAGTGCCGTCGCCGCGATCGCTGGATCGTCCCCGAGTTGCGCGACGGTGGTTTCAGTGGAGGCACCTGCTTTGATCCAGAGTTTCAGCATCTCGATCTCGGACGGCTTCAGGGGATCCCCCTTGGGTGGCATGAATTCATCTTCATCATCCGGCAAATGAACGCGCACGAGCAATTCCGATTTCTCGGGGTCGCCGGGGACGACGGTGGGAAAATCGGATCCTTCTGCGCCGCTCATGAGCGTCTCATAAGTGTCCATGCGGAGTTTCCCTTTGATCTTGTTCTCATTGTGACACTCGTTGCAGGTCTTATCGAGAATGGGGGAAATAAAGTCCGTGTAAACAACCCGCTCCCCGATGGGGATTTCGGTCGGTTCCTTGGTAGCAACGACAGATCCGTCCGTTTTTGGTTCGTGATGAGAGAGCCCGATCAGGAGCGCCGGTTTTAAGGCGGCAGGCGCAAACTCCGTGAGATAGGATGGTTCGTGTACCATCGCGCCTCCAAAGTGACCGCTGGCTGCTGTAGAGAACGCGGCACCGACGAGTGCTGCGCCGGTCAGGAGCCGTTTTTCCAACAGGCAGAAGAGCAGGGCAAACAGGCAGAACACCACGACCGCGAGACCAAAATAGAGGTGCAGTTCCATCGCGCGGCCAGAGAAACTCTCTACGGTCATGAGCAGATAACCGACGACGGTCGCACCGATGCTTCCTAGAAAGGAGATCCAGAGGATGAATGGCATCGATTTCCGCAAATGGGAAAACGCGGTAAAATACGCAAGGAACTCGACCATCGTTGCGAGAAAAATCACCCCGATCGGGAAATGAACGATGAGTACATGAAATCGCGCCACAAAATGGAAGAACCCACCCGTATGATCTCCATCGCCTCGGTAGGCGATCCAGATCACTCCGAGCGAGACGGCCCAAAGGATGCCCAGAAAAAGGGCGAGTTTCGTCCCTGCCGGTCGCGGGACCTCGTGTTTCACAAACATGCTCATTGGCGATCATCGCGCCAAGCGGAGAATTGGTCAATTCCGTGTTAGCGTGCAGGAATCCTTCGTAACATCCGCGTCAGAGTGAACGTATTGAGAAAGTTCGGCGTGTTTGTTGAAAGACGCGACGGTCTCGGGCGGTAGTGGACAAAAGACATTGCGGCCCTTCAGAAATCATCGTAATGACCCACCCTTCCTTTTCGCTCCTTCTTGGGGTGATTGGATCGATCCCTACTTTTTGAAATGAGTCTACCTCTTGCCAGCGAAAAACATCTCTACTTTATGGGTATCTGCGGAACCGCGATGGGCTCCGTGGCGGCCGCCTTCCGTGATGCTGGGTATCGTGTGAGCGGTTCAGACACTCATGTTTACGATCCCATGAAGTCATTTCTCGAAGAACGAGGCATTGAGATCCTCGATGGATACCACGCCGAAAATATCAAGGACGACGTCGATATCTATGTGATCGGAAACGCTCAGAGCCGCGGGAATCCGGAGGTCGAAGAGGTGCTCCGTCGGAAACTCTATTACAACTCGCTCCCTGAACTGCTCCGGGAGCAAGTCCTACGCGGGAAGCGGAATTTCGTCGTCAGCGGGACGCACGGGAAAACGACGACTGCATCGATTTTGACTTGGATCTTCGAATCAGCGGGACGGAATCCAGGGTTTGTCATCGGGGGGCTTCCCGGCAATTTGAAGCAGGGTGCGAGATTGACGGATTCCGAAATAATCGTTCTGGAAGGGGATGAGTATGATTCCGCCTTTTTTGATAAACGTTCCAAGTTCATCCACTACCTTCCGGAACTTGCGATTGTGAACAATATCGAGTTCGATCACGCCGATATTTTCGAGAATCTCGCAGCGATCAAAAAATCTTTTGGGCACATGATTCGCCTTGTTCCGAAGAACGGCATGGTTCTGCTCAATGGAGACGACGAAAACTGTCGTGATGTGTTTGCCTCGGAGGGGCATTCCCCGATGAAGCGGGTCGGATTCCGCGAGGACTGCGAGGCTCGCATTGAGGCGGTAGAATATCGGGCCGGGGGTACCTCTTTCACAATCGAAGGTGAAACCTACGAGATTCCGCTCAATGGTGAGTTTAATGTCCGGAATGCCGCGATGGCGATCACCGCCGCTCGCTTCGGGAGCGTCGAACCGGCGGCAATCCGGGAGGCTCTCGCGACGTTCGGTGGCGTGCGCCGTCGTCAGGAGGTGAGAGGTGTCACGGATCGAAACATTACTGTGGTTGATGATTTTGGGCACCATCCCACTGCCATCCGCGAGGCGCTCGCAGGTATGCGCTGCCGGTTCGAGGGTGCGCGGCTCTGGGCTATCTTCGAACCCAGGTCAAATACGACTCGCCGAAATGTCTTTCAAGACGCTCTCCCCGAAGCTCTCAGCCATGCCGACGGCGTCTGCATTGCGGAAGTTGCGAGAGCGGATCGTCTTGCCGAAGACGAGAGGCTCGACACCGATCTTCTGATGAAAACCTTACGAGACGGGGGAATCCCAGCGTTCTACGAAACCGACGCCGATGCCATCGTATCTCGCCTTGAGGTCGAAGCGCGGGACAACGACGTAGTCATTGTGTTTAGCAACGGCGGATTTGGGGGGATTCACGAAAAACTGCTAGAAAAACTATAATTTTTGTATTTTTCCTTACATTGAGGGAAAAAGGGCGTAGCGTTTCGCCTGTGAATCGTACTGTCACATTTCAGATTCAGATCATCCTGTGCCTGACGGTCATGACCGCAGGGAGGGTAAGGGGACAGAATGACTGCACGCCGATCGGAGATCTGGGCACCCATCCGCATGTTCACGAGCGGATTCGTGATCTCACGATGGATGTGACCTTAGGGCGTGACGGCACTGTCTCGACGACCCAGACCTTCACTCTCGGAGTTGCCGGCATAGCGGTCCGTCGAGGGCCACTCTTGAACTATCTTACGGCGTTTCAAGGTCCTGGAGGACTGATCTTGCTGAATGAACTGCATGTGGAGCGGGTCTTGAAAGATGGGGAACCGGAACCGTTTCGCGTGGAAACGGGCGATGGATTTGTCAGTATTTACATCGGTTCTTCAGAGAAAGTGCTCGAACCGGGAGAATATCATTACCTCGTCGAATATCGCAGTGCCTCGGATTGGCGTCAGAGTGGAGGGACGTTTTCTGCCGCGATCGATGTGAGCGGTCCATTTCCACTGCTCCCGATCAATGACTCGACTGTCCATGTGCGTCTCCCTGAGGGCGTTGGGTTTACGGATCTCTCTTGCTCCGTGAATGGTTTTGAGATGGGCGGCACCGAACCGGGTTATGAATCCGTGTTCAAGGGAAACGAGATCATCGTGAAAACGACGCGCGCTCTCAGTGAAAACCGTAACTTTTTCATCAATTTCACTTGGCCCTCAGGGGGGTTCTCTGATCAGAGTCAGTGGATCAAGGTGATGAAACAGCATCCGCGAATTCCACTTTGTGCATTCTCCGCAGTGCTTCTCTTGTGGGCACTCGTGACCCTGCTGGCTCGGGGGCTCAACCGAGCACCGGTCGCAGTGAGAAATGCGGGGTGACCGAATCCCGCCCCAGAAAAGCGCTCGCTCAGGAGGCGATCCAAAGGAGGATGATCCCAAGACCTAAAAGCGAAAATTTGATACTGCAGCCGGATTTCTTTTTCGCAAAAGGGTCCGCAGGCTCGTGTTGGGGACGTTTCCCGGGTTCTACTCCGTTTCGGGCGAGATCAACGGGTTGCCCCATTTGCTCTACCGCATCTTTACTCTCCCGCAGACTCTTCCCGGTAGTCTCTCGATAGATTTTGATGGCTTGGATTTTCTCGCCCCGTCGAAGCAGTTCCAGAATCTCATTCCATTGGTCCGGTGGGATTCCGTCATTGATCATGCGGAAATTTCAGTGATAATGGTAATTCGTCAATGTTAGAGTGACGTGTCGCATGTCTTTCGAAATTCAGCTCTCTTCCGGAAGAGAGAGCAGCCGAATGGACTCCTCTAGCAGCCATTCTGGCTGCATCATTGGATCAAAGCTGATCTCTTGCCAGCGGATCCGTTGGCTGCGGTCGATCAGGAAAGTCCCGTGGAGAGGGAGAGATTCAAAGTCATCGTAGGCGCGGAAGGCCTTGAAGGCTGTGAGTGACTCATCAGAGAGCAGCGGAAACGGGAATTTTTCCTTTCCTTCGCCAGCAAAGGTCTCATTCAGCCCGGAGACGGAGTCGGTGCTGATTGCGACCACATCTATTCCGGCTGCGGCGAAACGTTTGTAGAGAGGAGCGAAGGCATTGAGCTGCTCCATGCAGTGCGAACATCCGTGACCGAGATAAAAAATCACGAGGATGGGACGTTCCTTCCTGGAGGAGAGAGTGACGGTGGTACCCTTGGTATCCTGTAGGGAAAAATCGGGGGCCGTCGGAGGGCTCCACCGAAATGGGCCGAGCTCGTCGAGATTCGGTCGGGGACCGAGGTCCTTGGCGGCCACTAGTGGCATCTGCCACTCTTTCGGGAATCCAAATTCCGCCGCGATGGAACCGAGCGGTGCAAAAATCGGCAACTCCCGGTCGGCGGTCGCAGCGACGGTGCGGAGTTTCGTGAATGCTTCCTTGGATTTTTCGAGTTCCCCGTTGGCATGGAGGATACGGACCTGAGTTGCGAGCGGCAGGACTTCGTTTTTCTCGGCGGCGACGGCCTCAGCCGCGAGTTTCATCGCCGTAGCGCCATCCCCGGCTCGCTGGGTCAGAGCGGCATGACGCCATTTTGCGAGATCTTTCAGTTTTGGGAGGACTACGAGTGCTTTAGTCGTGTCCGGGGGAGTGCTCGTGAGAAGTCGGTAGACGGTGAGTTCGTTGACCGGATTCTCCAAATCAGCCACCGCTTTTTCGAAATTTTTGGAAGCGGCTTTTTCCGCTTCCTCGATTCCCTTGGCGTCCTTCTTCGCGTCACGTGCCTTTTTCCCGGCGTCGGTCATGGCTTTTTTTTGCTCGCTTTGTTTTGCGGCGAGGCGCTTCTCGAGTTCTGCAAGGTGGACAATTCCTCCGGCGACGTCCCCGCTTTCGAATTTCGCGAGTCCGACGTAGCGATGGTAGTCCGTTTCCGTGATTGAGTTGTCGTCTGGTTTCAGGAGGGTGTCGGCCTTGCCATCACCGGAGAGTGCAATGAGTTCTTTCCATTGTTCAAATCGGACAAGGGTGTCGCGGAGCCGCTGCCGACCGTAGTTCCAGCTGCTGCCGTCCGGATCGTAACTCTCTTTTCCGTCCACTTTTTTGAATTTCGCAATCCGAGGCAGAGAAATCATGTTCATTGCAAGGTCGCGGGAACGATCCATCTCCCCGAGACTATTGAGATTGCGAATGAGCCATTCGTTGTTGTGGGCAAAGTTGTGGATCTGATCGGGGGTGATGTGATACCGGATCATGTGCGCGTGATCTACCCGGGCGGAGGCTTCCTGCTGCCAGGCGGCGTCGTGGTAGCGAGTGAGCTTCGAATAGATGTGCCCTGGCATGTGCCACATGTGGGCGATGCCAGGCGCGGCAGGTCCGCAGTTTGCGGCCGAGTCGAGTGCCTGTGCGGCATCCTCCTTGTCCCAGAGATGGATCCTATAGTGATTCGCCGGGTGATTCGGGGCTTTTGTGAGGATTCTTTCGGCAAGGAGATTGATTGCGTAGTGACTGGGGATGGGAATCTCTTTTCCGCTGTTGTAGAAAATCTGGTGGAGAAGAAAGGCCTGTGCTTCGATCTGATCGGGGTAGGTGGTAGCGATCTTTTCCAGCGACCGGACAAAGTCACGGAGCCGTTTTTTGGCGTCGGCTTTCGGATCTTTAAAATAGGCTTCTAGACCTGAGATCCAGAGCTTCTCCTCTGCCGAAGTGTTCTCGCGGCGTTTTACGGCCTCGTCGATGAACTTCTTCCCTCGGCTGTCGTTCTTGAAATTCGCCATCGCCATGCCCCAATAGGCCATCGCGCAGTCCCGGTCGAGCGCTGCGGCCTGACGAAAACTCCGCTCCGCTTCAAAATACCAATACCCGTGCAGTTGCCCGACTCCCTGATCAAAAAAGCGCTGTGCCTCCGCCGAGGCCGTCGTCACGGGAAAGTGGACGTTCCCGGTGCCCTCGATCAGGACTGCCGCCTGACGCGGTCCCTCGTTGAAAACCTCGCCGTGAGCCGAATGTCCCGCGAGCGGGTCATTCTCGGCAGAGAGATTCGCGACCACCGTGAGGAAAAAGAGGAGGAAGGGGAGCCGTTTCATGTCGGAAACCATATCAGAGGAACCGCCGAAAAACCGAATGAAATTTGAGGCGTGAACTCGTATGCGAGACTTTGCGCCCCGTCAGGATTCTGTTCTCGCCATTTTCCGTACGATTCCATAGGGTCAGGACTATGAGGATACCCTGTTTGTTATTATTTTCCCTGCTTCTGGTGAACGTTTCCGGCATAGAAGCTCAGGAAAAAGCGATCTCTTATTTTACGATGGGAAATTCCCTGACCCAGGACACCGTGCCATCGAAGTTGGATGGAGACGTACAGTGGCACGTGGATTGTGGGAAGAGTCTCCCCTACCTCTTCGAAAATCCAGGGAAGCCCTGCGTCGCGAGTTCTACCTTGTGGCCTGAAGCCTTCCAATCGAAACAATACGACCTAATGCACAATGCAATGCGCCATGCGTTGGGGCAACCTCGCTCCGTGGCAGGCTTTGAGACCATCTCTTCACCGGTGAAGAGTTACCTAGACGAAGTCCTTGATACCCTACCGCCGGTGAATTCTTTCTCGAAATAGCACAATGGACTATCGAATTGCACTTGCAGGAAGCACAAAAACGAGAGAGGGCATCTCATGATCGAGTCGGATACCGAAACTCCCGGAGCGGGCAATCTTGTCGAGGTGGAAATCAAAGATGCTCAGGTGATCTTCACCTCCGTCTGGAAAGGCTTGGTCGACGACTTTGGTCTCGATCATCTGCGATTTCCCAAAGAGATCATTTTGCTCGGCGGTGCGCCCGGTTCAGGGAAGGGGACCAATACCGCCTTCATCATGAAGGCCCGCGGGTTCACTTGCCCTCCGATTATTGTCAGTTCTCTGCTCGACAGTCCCGAAGCGAGAGCGCTGAAGGACAATGGGATGCTCGTCGGCGATCGCGAGGTCATGGGCATCCTCCTCCGGAAAATGCTCGAGCCAGAATTCCGCGACGGAGCGATTCTCGACGGATTTCCGCGCACGAAAGTGCAGGTCGAGTGCATGAAGTTGCTCGTGAAAAAAGTCGCAGGACTTTACCGGAAATACGTCGATACACCGCTCGCGAGTCACTTTCGCCGCCCCACCATTCATGTCATGGTGCTCTTTGTTGATGAGAAGACCAGCGTCGAGCGGCAGCTCTATCGTGGTCGCCAGATTGCGAAACACAACGAAGGTGTCGATGCAACCGGGATCGGTGAAAAACAAGAGTTGAGACCGACAGATCTCGATGTCGAAGCGGCGAAACACCGATATCGCATCTTCAAAGAAAGCACTTGGGACGCACTGCAGTCCCTGCGAGAGCATTTCTTTTATCATCTCATCAATGCTCAGGGTTCTCTCAGTGAGGTCGAGCAGAACATCATCAACGAGCTGAAGTACCAGAGCTCCTTGGAACTCGACCCAGCCACCTTTGAGATCGTCCGGGGCATCCCTCTCGCCAACGAGATCGTGGTCCATGCCCGACAGGAACTGGTGCGCAGGCTCGACGGCTACTCGCGGGAACATCGCGATCTTTTCAAGCGGGTCGTGGAACTCATCCATGTGAAGTTCATTCCCATCATCCAGCGCCATGCCATCTCGGGGCGGGCTGTGATCAACAACGAGGACCAGATCCTCGCCGATCCGCTAGCGCTCGGAATGCTGATCGATATCTTCTCTGATCGTGGTTACCACGCTGTCGTCGACAAACAGCTCACCAAGATCCCCGAGCGAGTGAACGTCGCGACCGGGGAGATCGAGTTCCGCCCGAATACGACCTACCGCATCCGCGTGTACTTCGAAGGGTCCGATATCCGGCTCGGTGGTCTTTGATTTGAGGGAAGTTCCGCAGCCGGGTGGAGTAAGCTCCGACTGGGATAAGCGCCGGGCGGGATAAGCTCGACAGACTTCTCGTGATCGAAGGCGTCAAAGTGGTGGCAGTCCAGGAAAGAATCGGTACCGTTTTCCGCATGGTTGGAGTGGATCGGATAGGGCGGGCTTTCAGCCCTTTCGGAGGGCACGGGTGTTGTATCCCGGGGCCTTGCCCCGGTCTGGTATGGGACAGGCCTTTGGCCTTTGGCCCTTGCTGTTGGGGTAAGTGTTTT
>JAGPCC010000193.1 GCA_018058245.1 Verrucomicrobiales bacterium | reverse complement strand
ACACCTTGCGCCCGCGTTCACGATATTCCCCGAATTGACGAAATTTTTGATAACGCTGCTCTAGCAATTCATCTCGGTCGATTGCTTCGAGCTGGGTGAGTTGCTTGATGACGTGTTTTTTCAAGTTACTGGCAGCAGCGACATGATCGTGATGTGCGCCCCCCATCGGTTCAGGAATGACTTCGTCAATAATTCCAAGTCCTTCCAGGTCGATTGCGCTAAGCTTCAAGGCTTGCGCTGCCTCCGTGGCATACTTCCGATCTTTCCAAAGAATCGCCGCACAACCCTCGGGACTGATGACCGAATAATAGGAGTTCTCCATCATGAGAACCCGGTCTGCGATCCCGATCCCGAGCGCTCCGCCAGAGCCACCCTCGCCGATGACGACCGCGACGATGGGTACTTTCAACATCATCATCTCGCGCAGATTGAAGGCAATCGCCTCTGCGATGTTCCGCTCCTCGGACCCGATCCCGGGATAGGCTCCGGGAGTATCGATCAGAGTCACGATCGGAAGATTGAATTTTTCTGCCATGCGCATGAGACGAAGCGCTTTGCGGTATCCTTCCGGATTGGCGCTCCCGAAATTGCGACGCAGATTTTCTTTAGTATCTCGTCCCTTCTGATGCCCAATGACAACCACTCGCCGTCCTTCGAGACGCGCAAAACCGCCCGGCATCGCCTCATCTTCGCCGATATGACGGTCGCCGTGAAGTTCGAGAAAGTCGTCAAACGAGTGCTCAACGTAATCCAGCATGAACGGGCGCTGAGTATGGCGCGCGATCATGACTCGCTGCCACGGCGAAAGATTCCGATAGATCTCCCCTTTCATCTTCGTGAGCTTGTCCTCGATGCGCTTCATTTCACTCGTCATGTCGATATCACTATCGGCGGCGCGGTCGCGCAACTCGGCGAGTTGACGCTCCAGAGTCACGATGGGCTTTTCAAATTCGAGAGGTTCGGTCATCATCTTCATCTTTCAGGCAGATTCAGGTATCTATACGGAAGCTATTTCTCAAGGTCAACTTTGGAACCTTCACGAAGGATCGTAAAAAGCTCCTCCACATCCGGTTTGGCCAGCATCACCCCATACGGTCTTGCTTGCTTCGAAGAATCGTTGTCTTCGTCCAACTGTCGAATAAAAAGTCCAATTTTCCCAGTTCGGAGCCACTTTGCGCAATCCATGTAGTTCGTGTCCGTAAAATTGATCGGCTTCGATCCATCCCACGCGACTTTTTCGCTCACCGTGGTAGAGACCGGCGCTCGCAAATCAGCAGGAAGGTGACTGTCGAGGATGGTATATTCTTTAAAAAAATGCTCCCCATCCAGGACCGTCACGGTCTTCTTCACCAGATTAATCAGAACCCTAAAATTCAGCGGATATACCGTAAGGACTTCGTCGGGGAAGATAAACTCCGAGGTCTTCGCATTGGCCCGCATCACGTAGTCGATCGTCGTCTTGCTGCGCTTCGCGATGGTGACGAGGGCTTCCCCACGCTTCACCGTGTGCTCGGTTTTCCCAGGTATCGGGATTTTTGAGATCAAGAGATCAAGGTTCAACTCACCGACAATGCGTCGAGCCTCTCCGAACGTGGCCGATTCCGGAAAATACTCCATCAAGTAGAGGAGCCGATCCCGGGCCGAGACCAACTCGCCCGTTTTGATGAGATCCATTGCTGCGTCAAAGTGACGCTTCCCCAGGTCAGGTCGCTCGAGAGTATCGCCGCTCTTTCCCGAAATGTGACGATTCACCACAATCTCTGGTTGAGCAAATTTCGTCCAGTAGTAGTAGGCCCCGCCGACACCGGCAATGCAGATGAGCATCGCAAAAAACGCGAGGAGATACTTGATTCGGGCCATAGAATGAAAAATATCGTGGATCAGAGCAATCCACGGCGTCTGAAGTCGAAAAGATTGATTTGTAGTGAGCGGGCAATCATTTCCATCGTGAATTTGATTAACGATACTTCCCACGAGTCATCAATCCCGCAAATGAGCGCACGGGAAGGACTGTTGCTCAGTCGAATGTCGTCCAGGACTCGATCTCGGACCACCTCAAACGATTCGTGAGCGACCTCCTCGGTAAGACTTTGTTTGGCGAAATGAAAACCGTATTTGAAAAAACTGAGATTTCCGTTTTGCCGGAACCAGTCAGCAAATACTTCCGCCTGCTCTCCAAATCCTTCAAAGAGGAGTTCCTCATACCCCTCCGGTTTGACGATCCTCGGTCGCTCTGCCTCCATGCGACCTTCCCTAACGCGCACCTTGCCCACAGAGTCCATCGGTTCCGTCAGGAGATGAAACTGAAAATTGGTCGTGCCAAAGGTATCGATGAGACGGTCCGGCTCATGCAACACGACGGTGTTTTCCATCGCGTAAGCAATATCGTCGAATGAAAGGGATGCCATGAAGTGGTTTTCGCAGAAAATAGCTGAGAAGAAGGAGAAAATCCAACAGTTATAGTGCTAGAACATTTTCATCCGGAGATTTTGGGGCATGAAGAGGAAGCTATGAGGGGGATTCTGAACAAGGAATCTCGAACAACAAACCCTTCGAAATTCAAAATTCCTTGTTCGAAATTCAAAATTCTCCCCTTCTCCGACCACACCAATCGGCCATCCACCCAAAACAAAAAGTGCGTCCCCGCAGGTGACGCACTTCACTTCCAATGAAGGAAAAACTATTACCGACTTACTTCGCCTGAGCTTCGATGTAAGAGACCACTTCCCCTACACTGGTGAGTTTTTCCGCATCTTCATCCGGGACTGTAATGTCGAACTCTTCTTCGAATGCCATCACCAGTTCCACCGTGTCGAGAGAATCCGCACCGAGATCTTCTACAAATTTCGCCTCGGATTTCACTTGATCTTCACTCACACCAAGTTGTTCAACGATGATGTTCTTTACCTTGTCTTCGATTGATGCGTCAGCCATTTGCAGAGGGGGGAATAAATTGAATTGTCCGGTTTATTAGCGGCGCTTAAGAACTTTGGCAACGCTTTTTTTCCGAACTTTTCCCTTTCTCTAGCAGTCTTCGCACCATTTCGCTCAGAAGAGGCGTTGCCGGAAGGGGCAGTGCGGCTATCTTGCGCCCGCATGTCGTTCGTAGAACAGTTACAATCCCTTGATGACGGAGCCGCCCTCTCACCGCTTCTGAAGCGGTTTTCGTCGCTGATCGCTCCGATCCAACGCCCCGATTTAGAAGCCCTCGCAGTGGAGTCGGTTGCCAAAACTCGTCAGAATTTCGGGCGGACGATGCGATTGTTCGCCCCGATTTATCTTTCCAATGAGTGCGTAAATAATTGCGCCTACTGCGGATTCTCTCGAGATAACCCCATCCTACGCACCACACTGACCGTGCCCCAGGTGGTGAAAGAGGCGCGACATCTCACCGCCCTGGGTTTCCGCCATATCCTCCTCGTGGCTGGGGAACATCCCAAATTTGTCTCCGAAGGATATCTCGCGGAATGCATAGCCGCCCTACGGTCGTCCGTCCCCACGCTCGCGATCGAAGTGGGTCCGATGGAGACCCCGGAATATATTCCACTCGTGGACGCCGGCTGCGAAGGTCTCGTCGTCTACCAGGAAACCTATCACCGCGAAGCCTACGCCAAGTATCACACCGCAGGACCGAAAAAGCATTTTGACTGGCGCCTCGAATGCCCCGAACGAGGGTATGAAGCGGGATTTCGACACATCGGAATTGGCGCTCTCATGGGACTGGCCGACTGGCGCTACGATGTCTTGAGACTCGCCGCCCACCTCGAATACCTCTATCGACACTGCTGGAAAGCGGCCTTCACCATCAGTCTACCCCGTCTGCGACCTGCTGCAGGAGAGTTCCAGCCAGAGCATCTCTTGTCCGATGCAGAGTTTGTGCAAATTCTCTGTGCGTTCCGCGTCTGCTTTCCGCAGGTAGGAATCATCCTGAGCACAAGGGAATCGGCCGCGTTGCGGAATTCTCTCTTCCCGCTCTGTGTTACTTCCGTCAGTGCCGGTAGCCATACGGAACCCGGAGGATACACCGGTGAAGGTGCCGATGACGTACATCTCACGGTCAAAGGCCGCCGTGTCGAATTGGAGCAAAAACCGAGTGCAAGCTGTTCAGAATCAATCACAGAAACCAGCGCAACCGGTCAGTTCGATATCGCAGATGGGCGAAGCCCCGAAGCCATTGCCGCGTATTTGAAGTCACTTCACCTCGAGCCAGTTTGGAAAGACTGGGATGCCTCCATTCTCGTGCCATTCGTCACCCCTACTGCCTAATTCCCGGGATGAAAGTGACGATCAATGGGCAATCTCAGGATCTGCCGGACGAGGCCATTAGCCTTTCCCGCTTGGTCGAACGCCTGGGTTTCGGAGCCATCCCCGTCTTGATCGAACAAAACGGAGAAGCCATCCTCCGTCGGGAATTTGACGCTCAGAACGTCTCCGAGGGCGATGTCATCGAAGTGATCCGTATGGTCGCGGGTGGCTGAAAAGCAGTGACACTAAAAGGTCGTGGTCACTAGAAGAGCCCGGTTCAACTGCCGCAGATACTCGTAACGCGGAATCTCACGGCAACCGAAGCGAGTCAGGTGATCGGTAGTCCACTGCGTGTCGAGGAGCTGAAAGTTGCGCTGCTGCAATCTCGTGACAAGAGCGACGAGGGCGACTTTCGAGGCGTCGGTCTCGCGACTGAACATCGATTCCCCAAAAAAAGCTCCACCGATCGAGATTCCGTAGAGACCTCCCTGCAATTTCCCGTCGCGCCAGGTTTCCACGGAATGGGCATACCCGAGTTCAAACAGCTTTTCGTAGCTCGTCACGATTTCTGGACTGATCCAGGTCGTCTTGCGATCCGCACAACCAGCCATGACTTCCGAAAAAGCGGAATCGATACGGATTTCGAAGGGATTCTTCTTGAGGGCCCGCGAAAGGCCGTGAGGAATATGAAAGTCCTCCAGCGGGATCACTCCTCTCGGATCCGGCGAAAACCAACCGATTTCCCCTCGATTATCCATCGCCATCGGAAACATGCCACCACGATAGGCTGCGATAAGCACCGCAGGCCGAATGTACCCCTCTCTGGTGAAAATCGACTCGGACATTCTGATGAACGGACGCAGGGTAAAATCTTCGTTCGTTTTTGACAAACCAAAAAACAAGAAGTTTGCGAAATTCCGGTCGGGAAAACAAATGAATCGTCGCTTGAAAAATCGCCAAATAAGCCGTAAAGAGCGGCTAGTATGCCAGTAGCAACCCCCAAACAATTCGAAGCCATGTTGGAAGCCGCCCAAAAAGGTGGCTATGCGTATCCCGCAATCAACTGTAGCAGTCTCGTTACGATCAACGCCGCATTGAAGGCTTTTGCCGATCAGAAATCGGACGGGATTATCCAGTTTTCCACCGGTGCAGGGCAGTTCGCGTCCGGCATCAATCACAAGAACACAGTCTTCGGTACCATCGCCCTCGCGGAACTCACACACCGTCTCGCCGAGCAGTATGACGTACTTGTCGCGCTCAACACCGATCACTGCCGCCCGATGGTAGCGCCAGATTTCCTCAAGCCTCTCATTGAGGAAACCGCCCGCCGCCGCGCGCTGGGGTTGAACAACCTTTTCCAAAATCACATGCTCGACGCCTCAGAGCTGCCACTCGCTGAGAACATGAAGATTTCGCAGGAGTATTTGAAGCTCTGTGCAGAAAACGAAATCATCCTCGAAGTCGAAGCAGGTGTTGTCGGTGGAGAAGAGGAAGGTGCAGCCGGAACGGAAGACACTCCCGATTCCGAGCTCTATACCACTCCTGAAGACATGCTCGCTGTCTATGAGGCGCTCCACTCTCTCGGCCGCTTCACCTTTGCCGCGACTTTCGGGAACGTTCACGGTCACTACAAGCCAGGAGCGGTCAAGCTCCGGCCAGAGATCCTCAAGCTGGGACAGGATGCCGTAACTGCCAAATACGGTGCAGCAGCGGAGTTCGATCTCGTTTTCCATGGTGGTTCCGGTTCCACCCTGGAGGAGATCCGCGAGACGCTGAACTACGGCGTCGTCAAAATGAACGTAGATACTGACACCCAGTACGCCTTCACCCGTCCCATCGCTGAGCACATGTTCCGCAACTACGACGGAGTGCTCAAGGTCGACGGTGAGATTGGCAACAAAAAAGCCTACGATCCACGTGCTTACCTCAAAGCAGCTGAGCAAGGCATGGCCGCACGGATTGCGGTCGCCTGTGACGATCTCCTTTCCACCGGGAAGTCGATCGGCGGCGACGTCTGATCGGAAATTCGGGAGAAATCCCCCCGTGAAAAACCGAATTGCCTCACGGCGGTTCGGTTTTTTTATGCCCGCAACGTTCGCCCACCACTGAAAGGCGCGTCATCCGGCCAGTATCTGGGCATTGTCAGGAGAGCGGAAGCATGGCATTCTCTCGTTCTTACCTATGATGAGATACCAAAAACTCGCGTTTTATAGCCTGACTAGCTTACTCAGTCTCGCCCTCGGCACGGCTCTTGCCGAGGAAAAGGCAAAACCTGCAGCCAAAGAGCAGCCCACCGGCTACACGGACACCCCCTTTCTCCCAGGCGGAAAGTGGCGCGTCCACGATGACAATCGCCCCCGTCCGGAGGTGGTCACACCCGGAGAAACGGCCGCCAACCCTCCTTCCGACGCGATCGTGCTCTTTGACGGCACGAACCTCGATGAATGGGTCATGGAAAAGGACAACGCACCGGCCGACTGGACCATCAAAGACGGTTTCGTCGAAGTTCCCGCTCAAGGCGTCGGCGGTTACATGAAAACCAAACGGGACTTCGGCGACATCCAACTCCACATCGAATTTGCGACTCCGGAAAAAGTGGAGGGCAATTCCCAAGGGCGCGGCAACAGCGGAATCTTCCTTCTTGACGGATACGAGCTGCAAGTGCTCGATTCCTACGAGAATAAAACCTATGCCGATGGACAAGCCTCAGCAATCTACGGCTACAAACCGCCGTTGGTGAACGCATCCCGCAAACCGGGAGTGTGGCAGACCTACGATATTGTTTTTGAAGCCCCGAAATGGGATGCCGAGAGCAATCTCCTGAAAAAGGCCTACATCACCGTGTTCCACAATGGAGTCCTCACGCACCATCACCAACCATACCTCGGTCGGAGCGGTCACAAGACCGTCGCGAACTACAACAAAGTGCAGGAAACGGGGCCGATCAAACTTCAGAATCACAACAATCCGACCCGATTTCGGAATATTTGGGTGCGCGAACTGAAGCTCAATGCTCACGACTAATCCAGAGTCCCAGAATCTGATACAAAAAAAGACGGGCCCTGCGGCTCGTCTTTTTTCTTTGAATGAAAATGAAACCAACGATCAAAGACCGGTAGCGCGAGGCTCTTCCGGCTTCGCAGGAGCTGCGTTCGGTGCCGCCTTCGGCGCTTCCTTCGGAGCAGCAGCCCCTTTTTGATCGACTGCAGCGCCATGCCCGGCTTTTTCAGGATGGGTCGCATCTGCCTTTTCGTGATGCTCGCCGCCTTCTGCGCCGTGCTTCTCGTGCCCACTGTGCTCACTGTGCTCCTGATGCAGCCCCTTCGTTTCGGAGAACTCGTGACGTTCACATCCCGTCAGGGCGAGCCCCAGGAGGCCCGTCGTAGCGATAATCTGGCAGAGAAATTTCATGGGTTTCCTGTAACCGTGCCCCCGTCCTTTTGCAACTTCCAAGTTCCTGCTTTCCTTCAGGGAATTGCGTAGATCAGACCAGCTTTGACAAAAGGGCGGAAGCAAGATTTAGGACGAGGAAAAACCCGAACATGTCCGTACAGGTCGTCAAGATCGGTCCCGAGGCGATCGCCGGATCGACCTTCAACCGCTTGAGCAGTAAGGGAACGCAGCCCCCTAACAAAACAGACATGACGGTATTTACAGTGAGCGCGCCCCCGATGACCAAGCCCAACCAGAGATTCCCCTTCCACAAAGCGGCGATGGTACCAAGAATGAGACCGAGAACGAAACCGTTGATGAGTCCGAGGACACCTTCTTTCCAGACAATGCGGAGATACTCGGTCGGGCGGATCAACCCGAGAGTGAGCTCCCGAATGCTCACCGCCACTGCCTGATTCCCCGAGCAACCGCTCATGTCAGAGACGATAGGCAGGAAAACCGCGAGAGCGATCACTGCTTCGAGCGTGCTTTCATATTTTGCGATGACGCTTGCGGCGACGATATTCAGCACAATATTCGGTCCCAGCCAGGTGAGTCGGCGCCGACAGCGCTCCAGCATGGGCATACTCCGCAGTTCCTCCCCCCCGAGAATCCCACTCGCATGGAGGTAGTCCTCCGTCTGATGGTCGGAGCCGGCCTCCCGCACTGCTTGTTGCGTCACGACCCCGGCGAGGACACCCGATTCCTCAATCACTGGCAGACCGATATAGTCCCTGTCCTCGAAAATCCGACGAAGTTTCTCAAAGTGATCACTGACTTTCACCGCGACCGGATTTCCGATCATGATCTCTACGACGGGACGGTGTCGCGGGGTCAGGACCAGATCGCGCAAGCGCAGGACACCGCGCAACTTCCCCTCTCCGTTCACCACGTAGACATACTGGACGTCGAGATCTCCATATTCTTCAGCATGTGCCCCGAGTTCGGTGAGCACGTCACCGATCGTCGATTTCTCATCGAAAGCTGCGTAGGACTCGTTCATCAGTCCGCCGGCGGTGTCCCATTCGTAGGCGGAACGTTCCCGGAGGTGATCCGCCTCATCCGGGTCATCGAGTTCGGCAAGGAGAGCCTCCCCCTCTGCCTCGTCCATCTCCCTCAGGAAATCCGCCCCGATTCCTTCGGGTAACTCTTCCACGATATCGGCGGCGATTTGCGGAGAGATTTCTTCCAAGATATCGACCGCCTGGGCCTCGGGAAGATTTTCAAGCAATTCCGCAGCCGTCGCTGGCTTCAGCAATTCCACGAGATCCACCTGCTCCTCCCCGCTCAGTCGCGACATCGCAAAGCGTTGTTCGTCGCTAGAGAGGGAATCAATAATCCCACTGACCCCTGCGGAGTCGCCGGCTTCGATCAGATCAACGAGCTCTTCCCAAGGCTCGGCTGCTTCTTTCTCGATAAAGGACTCTGACATGGCAATGTTTCGGATACTCTCACGTTCACCCAAGGCGGAGTCTTCGATACATGCAAGGAAGCGAGCGTGTCAAATCCGGTACCGGCATTCCGGGCCCATGAAGCCGTTTTTCTGCCCCAATGTTACGTATCCAATCATTCCTTGGGGGAAGTCATTCACACGTAGCCGAATCAGGCGGTGTCATCACAGATGTGATTTCCAGCAGATTCGAGGAAGCCAGCAGATTTCACATTTGTCTTTCTTCATCTGCTGGCCTCCCTGAATCTGCTGGAGAAGATAGAGAACCTGGCACCTGCGAAT
>JAGPCC010000192.1 GCA_018058245.1 Verrucomicrobiales bacterium | reverse complement strand
GGCACTGGTGAGTCGAGCGCCTCACTGAAGTGTGCGGAGACTCTCGGAAACCACTCGCGGCGACCGGGATGGTGTGACCATTTCAACCGGTTCGCACCGCGAAGGTAACAAGTGACGACCTTCCTGTGGTAAAGCCACGATCGTTCCGCAACGCTCCGGGAGACGACGAATTTCCAGTCTTTGTCGAGCAACATGAGCAGAAACAACCAGTCCAGCCACGAGACATGATTCGGAACGAGCAGGACCGGTCCGGGAGTGTTGAGGACGCTGGAATTGAACACTCGAAAGCGAAAAAGCAGTTTGGCAATAGCGAGCAGAATCGGTTTCATGTTTGAAAGAGGGCGGTTCGAGATCGGTTAACAACCCAGGGTTGAACTGTGCTTCCACGGCACTCACTTCACTCATAGAGTCATTCCATCGAACATTCGCAGTACTTAAGAAAGCGGAATGATGACACCATATCCACACGGACAACGTTGCCACTATGGGGAGTATCCCTACCCCGCTCACGCGTTGAAACCGTGTGACTTTCAAGATTCGCAGGTCTCAACTGATTCAACCCTGTCGGGTGTTCGATGTAACAGAGTTGAATCGGAGGAACTTAAAGATATTCCATTCGAACGAATGTCCAACAGAGCGACACCTGAGAGTCCCCTCAGGCAACCGAACCAACGGGGCGCACCAGGTCACGCCAGCGCATCCCGTGAGACCGTCGGTTTAAAACAGATCAGTCATCTTCATGGGGTGAACACCCCATGGCACGAGCATCGTGATGAGACTAGTGCTAGGAGATGAGAACAAATCCCCTTTCACCAGACCTTCTCCAACGCATCGACGCCTACTGGCGCGCGGCGAACTATCTCTCGGTCGGGCAAATTTTTCTCGCCGACAATCCGCTGCTGAAACGGCGGCTCGCGCTCACGGACATCAAGCACATGCTCCTCGGCCATTGGGGCACGACACCGGGGCAGAACTTCATCTATGCGCATCTGAACCGCGTCATCAAAGAGCATGACCTCGACATGATCTATGTCTCGGGGCCAGGACACGGAGGTCCGGCTGTTGTTGGCAACACCTACCTCGAAGGCACCTACACCGAGGTCTATCCGGATATCAGTCAGGATGAGGCAGGATTACAAAAACTGTTCCTGCAGTTCTCGTTTCCCGGCGGCATCCCCAGTCACGCATCCCCTGAAACTCCCGGCTCGATCCACGAAGGCGGCGAGTTGGGTTATTCGCTGAGCCATTCGTTTGGCGCGGTATTCGACAATCCCGATCTCATCGTCGCCTGTATTGTCGGTGATGGCGAGGCGGAAACCGGACCGTTGGCCACGGCGTGGCACTCGAACAAGTTTCTCGACGCAGCGACCGACGGCACGGTGTTGCCCATTCTGCATCTCAACGGATACAAAATCGCAAACCCGACGATCCTCGCCCGCATCACGCGTGAGGAGTTGGATCAATTAATGCGCGGTTACGGATGGACTCCCCATTTTGTCGAATACCAAGACGACAACGACGCCATGCATCAGGCGATGGCGGCAACGCTTGATGTCGTGATTGCTGAGATCCAACGCATCCACCTCGAAGTTCGCGAGCGAGGCAGTCGGACCCGTCCGCGTTGGCCGATGATCGTGCTTGATTCCCCCAAAGGCTGGACCGGGCCGGAATGGGTCGCTGGTCTGCAAGTGGAAGGGACGTTTCGCGCCCATCAGGTGCCACTCCATCCGGCAGGACATCCCGAGCAGCTTCAACAACTCGAAGACTGGCTGCGCAGTTATCGCCCCGAAGAACTCTTCGATGCCGAGGGCAAACTGAATCCTGAACTGGCCGAACTCGCTCCGAAAGGCGAGCGGCGGATGGGAGCAAATCCCCATGCGAACGGTGGACTGCTGTTGCGCGATTTGCAGATGCCGAACTTCCGCGACTACGCAGCTGACGTTCCCACGCCCGGCGTGCCTGGCATTGGCGATACCCACGTGCTTGGACCGTTCCTTCGCGACGTGACGAAACTCAACGAGGCACATCGGAACTTCCGTGTCTTCGGTCCTGACGAAACCCTATCGAACGGACTCGAAGCCCTCTTCGAAACGACCGAGCGCCAATGGGACGCAGCCACCCTGGCAAACGACCAGTGGCTTGCGCCGACGGGACGGGTCATGGAAATGCTCAGTGAGCACCAATGCGAAGGCTGGCTCGAGGGTTACCTGCTCACCGGACGACACGGACTCTTCAACTGCTACGAGGCCTTCATCCACATCGTCGATTCGATGTTCAACCAGCACGCCAAGTGGCTGAAAGTTACTGCTGGGCTGCCATGGCGCGCGCCGATTGCCTCACTGAACTACCTGCTCGCCTCGCACGTCTGGCGTCAGGATCACAATGGTTTCACGCATCAGGACCCCGGCTTCATTGATCACGTAGTGAATAAAAAGGCCTCCGTCGTGCGCGTCTATCTGCCGCCTGATGCGAATTGCCTGCTCTCCGTGATGGATCACTGCCTGCGCAGCCGGCACTATGTCAATGTGGTCATCGCCGGGAAACATCCCGCACCGCAGTGGCTCAACATGGACGCCGCTGCGAAGCACTGTTCCGAAGGCATCGGCATCTGGCAATGGGCCAGCAATGACGAAGGCGGCGATCCAGATGTCGTCATGGTCTGCTGTGGCGATGTCCCCACACTGGAGACTCTCGCCGCCGTCTCCATCATGCGGGAACATCTGCCGGACTTGAAAATCCGCGTCGTCAACGTTGTGGATCTCATGAAGCTGCAACCGCAGAGCGAGCATCCGCACGGCCTGAGTGATGAAGCATTCGATGCCCTCTTCACCAGGGACGAACCCGTCATCTTTGCTTTCCACGCCTACCCGTGGCTGATCCATCGACTCACCTACCGCCGCACCAATCACCGGAATATCCACGTCCGGGGTTATAAGGAGGAAGGCACTATCACCACGCCTTTCGATATGACAGTCCTCAACGATCTGGATCGCTTCCATCTCGTCATGGACACCATCGACCGCATGCCGCAGACAGGAGACAAAGGCCGTGCCCTGAAAGAGCAACTCAAGGCAAAGCTCATCGAGCACAAGATCTACATTGAAAAGAACGGTCAGGACATGCCCGAGATTCGAAACTGGAAGTGGGAAGGGCTGGACTTGACCTCAAATTGATCTCGTTGAGTGACTTTTCCTCATGAAACAAACGAACACCGCAAATCGCCCCCTCGTTCTCGCGGAACGACCCGAAGGAGCGCCGACCGAGAGCACGTTGACCCTCGAAACAGAAGAGGTCCTTTCGACGCAACCATGCGCGATCCCTCAAAGGCAGGTTCATTGGCTGAGCTGGATCACCTTGAAGTGGTCCAACTCGACGTAACTGACCAAGCCAACATTGCCAAAGCCGTGAACAAAACCTTGGGAAAATTCGGCAATCTCGATGTTCTCCCAAACAACGCAGGCTACGACCCGGCCGGACTCCACGGACGAGCGACGGTCCTCAGTTCGAGAAGTCGGGGAAGACCCCCATTGCCGTCGGTTAGTCCCTAACGACCCCACTAAGCGAAGACACGCCCTTCCTTTGGTAGGGTTTCACCCCATGGTCACTCGGACAGCAATACGTTACATTTAGCGAATCGAGAATCAGAGTCATTAAGTCACTCTCCGTCTGACTTTCGGCGTGATTTTAGGCGACAATCACAAAGAATGAAAAAGATGATTTGGCATATATGAACATAAAAATATTGGCACTAGGACTGGCCGTTGTAGCGAGTTACGCGTTCGCATTCTGGATCCGCAGCCATGGAGGCAATGACCATATCAGGATCGGCATGACCGTTCAGGATCTGAGCAACCCCACCTGGTCGGGCTACTGCAAGGCCGTTCAGAAGGAGGCCGAGGCTCAAGGCGCGAAAATGAACTATGTCGCCTGCGAGAGCAACGTTTCCAAGCAAATCATGCAGATTGAAAACTTCGTTGCACGGGGCATGGACGTCATCATCGTCCACCCGGCCGACCCGGAAGGGATCGAAAACGTCTGCAAGGAAGCGATGGCCGCCGGGGTCAAAATCATCTCTTGGGATGACGATATCAAAAACGCCGACGTCCGCTGGCTGATCGACAACAAGGCGCTCGGCTACGAGGTCGGCAAGCAGGCCGCCGTTTTCATTAAGGAAAAACACGGAGGACAAGCTGAGGTCGCCATCCTCAACTACCCGCAACTCCCAGTCCTGCTCGCACGGGGAAATGGCATCCGCGAAGCCATCACCGAACTCGCCCCGGGTGCGACCATCGTCGCCGAGACCAGTGCGATTAACCCGGACGAAGGCATCGAGAAAATGGAAACCATCTTCCAATCGAACCCCAACGTGAAAGTCGTCGCGTGTATCGGCGGTGGTGGATCAATCGGTGCCAATGAAGCAGCCAAAGCCGCAGGAAAACTATCGGACGACTTCGGAGTCTTCGCCGTGGACGCCACTCAGCCGGAACTCGACGCGATCAAGAAAAATGAAGCCATTAAGATGAGTGTGATCGTCACCGGCACCGACGAAGATGTCGCGAAAACCGTCTACGGCTTCGTCGAAAAATTGACCGCTGGCGAAAAACTTCCACCCCGCGTCTACCGCAAGCTGATCCCTGTCACCATCGACAACGTGGACAAATACTACGCCAAATAACCCATCCCAAAACCAGATTCCCCCCATGTTCCTACAACTAAAGAACATCACCAAGACCTACCCGGGCGTTGTCGCGCTGGACGATGTCAGCCTCGAAATCACCGAGGGCGAGGTACACGCGCTCGTCGGTGAGAACGGTGCCGGGAAGTCCACCCTGATCAAAACCTGCACTGGCGCGATCACCCCCGACAAGGGCACTATCATCATCAAGGGCCAGGAATTCTCCGGACTCACCCCGAAGACTTCCGAGCAGATGGGAGTCGGGGTGATCTATCAAGAGTTCAATCTCGTCGACGAACTCTCCGTCGCCGAAAACATCTTCCTTGGCCGCGCCATCCGCAAAGGCATAGTGATCGACCGCAAGGCGATGGAGGCGGAGGCTGCGAAAATTTTCGAGCAGTTCGATATCAAGATCGACCCGCGCAGGCTCGTCGGTGAACTCACGGTCGGATATCAGCAACTGGTCGAGATTGCCAAAGCCCTCTCACAGAATGCGAAGATACTCTTCATGGACGAGCCGTCCGCACCGCTGACCCAGACCGAAGCCCATGCGCTTTATGCCATGGTGGAGAAGCTCAAGGCCGCCGGCGTCACCATTGTCTACATCTCCCACCGGATGGATGAGATCTTTCGCCTCTCCGACAGGATCACGGTGCTCCGGGACGGCAAGAAAATCGAGACGCTCAACACCGCGGACACCAATCTCGACCAACTCGTCACTCTCATGGTCGGTCGCGAGCTCACCGAGACCTACCCGACCCGCAAAGACTGCATCTCCGACGAGGTGCTCCTGAAATTGGAAAACGTCTCCGGCGATGTCGTCCAGAACATCAGCTTCGAGCTCAGAAAAGGCGAGATCCTCGGGCTCGCCGGTCTCATCGGCTCCGGTCGGACCGAACTTGCGGAGATCCTCTTCGGCTACTCCCGCAAAACAGCCGGACGGATCTTTATCGAAGGCCAGGAGATCGGCCCGAAAATCCCCAAAGACGCCATCGCGTTTGGCTCAGCACTCGTCCCAGAGGACCGCAAAAAGCACGGGGCGCTCCTCGAACTCTCCATCGTGGACAACATCAGCATTTCCGTCCTCGAGCGTATCTCCAAATTTTTTACGGTCGATACCAAGGAAGAGAACCGCATCGCCGAGCACTACCGGGACGCCATCCGCATCAAAACTCCAAACATGGAGCAAAAAATCAAAAACCTCAGTGGTGGCAACCAGCAGAAAGTCATCATTGCGAAGTGGCTGGCCACCCACCCCAAGCTCGTTATTTTCGATGAACCGACGCGCGGCATCGACGTCGGGGCGAAGTCGGAAATTTACGCGCTGGTCAACAGCCTCGTCGAATCCGGGAAGGCAGTGCTGATGATCTCCTCCGAGTTGGAGGAGGTCATGGGGATGTCTGATCGCATCCTTGTCCTCCACGAGGGGAAAATAACCGGCGAACTGGAGCGGAAAGACTTCACCCAGGAAACCATCATGGGTTTCGCTTCCCAAAACTAGCCTTGACCGTCGACAAACCCTATGAAAGAACTCACTAAAATGAACCGGGCGGGAAACTCAGTCTCCGGATTTGCCAGGCAATACGGGATCTATCTCGTCCTCCTTTACCTCATCAGCTTTTTCGCTATCGCTTCCGAGAACTTCCTGGTCGGTAGCAACCTCTTGAATGTCGCCCGCCAGGTATCGATGTTAGGCATCGCCGCCGTCGGATTCTCTTTTGTGCTTCTGCTAGGGGGAATCGACCTGTCTGTCGGATCCGTCATCACCTTAGTCAACATCGTGGCCGCCTACCTGATGGTGAACGCGCACCTGCATCCTGTCATCGCCGTGGTCGCCGCCCTCGCCCTTTCCGCAGGGATCGGCTTCTCGAACGGATGGATCATCGCCAACCTGAGAATGCCGTCGATCATCGTGACCCTCGCGATGTTAATCATCATCGAAGGCGTGGCCTACCTGATCTGCGAAGGTCTGCCGATCTATGGGTTCTCGGAATCTTTTGCCATCATCGGCCAGGGTTACGTCGGCCCCATCCCCATTCCCGTGATCATCATGGCCGTGGTCATGGGCCTCGGCGGATTTATTCTAAAGAAAACCTTCTTCGGCAGATACTTCTACGCGGTCGGCGGCAACGAGGAAGCCGCAAAGCTCTCCGGGATCGACGTGAAACGAGTCAAATACCTCGTCTACACCCTGTCCGGATTCTTCGCCGGTGTTGCCGGAATCGTCATCCTCTCCCGAACCAACTCCGGCCAGGTCCTTTCCGGAAAAGGTTTCGAGTTCGATGTCCTCACCGCCTGCGTCCTCGGTGGTGTCAGTGTCGCCGGTGGAGTGGGGAAAATTTCCAACGTCCTCGCCGGTGTCCTCATCCTCGGCGTCCTCAGCAACGGTCTCGTCCTGCTCGATGTCAGCCAGTTCGTGCAGATGGTCATCAAAGGCTCCGTCCTGCTGATCGCCGTTGGGCTCGATTGTCTCCAGAACCGCAAGACCTTATGAAACCATTCATCCTCTTAAACCAGCGGAACCTCGAGAGCTTGCCGGGATCCATCGCCCGCCCCGGCTATGACCGAAGCAAACTCAAGGCCGGCATCATGCACATCGGAGTCGGCGGATTCCACCGCTCGCACGAGGCCTACTACACGGATGCGCTGTTGGAGAAAACCGGCACCACCGAGTGGGGTATTTGCGGAGTCGGTCTGCGCGCGGCGGATGGAAAAATCGCGGAGGTTTTAAAATCTCAGGACTACCTCTACACGCTCATCATCAAGCACCCGGATGGCACCATCGAAACACGCGTCATCGGCTCCATCATTGACTTTATGCTCGGCTGTGACGATCCCGGCGGCGTCATCGACCGCATGGCTGAACCAACCACGAAGATCGTCTCCCTTACCATCACCGAGGGGGGATACAACTTCGATCCCGCCACCGGTGCGTTCGATTTCAGGAACCCCGATGTAAAACACGACCTGAAAAATCCTGACTGCCCGAAAACCGTATTCGGCTTTCTCACCGCCGCACTCAGGAAACGCCGCGCCAACGGCCTTCCTCCATTTACGATCCAGTCCTGCGACAACATCGAGCACAACGGTGACATGACCCGCAACATGCTGACCGCCTTCGCCCGAAAGGCCGATCAGGAACTCTGCATTTGGATCGAAAACGAAGTTGGTTTCCCGAACGCAATGGTGGACCGCATCACCCCCGTCACCACTCCGGTTGATGTCAAATCACTCGAAGAAGACTTCGGCGTGAAAGATGAATGGCCCGTCACCTGCGAGCCTTTTTGCCAATGGGTCATCGAAGATAAATTTTCCGATGAAAGACCTCACTGGGAAACCGTGGGAGCGCAATTCGTAGAAAACGTAACCCCTTACGAGACCATGAAACTGCGCTTGCTCAACGCAGGCCATTCCGTCCTCGGACTGCTCGGTTCCATCCACGGCCACACCACCGTCAACGACTGTATTGCCGATCCACTTTTCAAAACATACCTCCGCCGCTACATGGATGTGGAGGCGAGCCCCGTTCTTGATCCCGTCGAAGGGATCGATCTCGGGGAATACAAAGCCACCCTAATCGAGCGTTTCGGAAATCCGGCCATCAAGGACTCACTCGCCCGAATCTGCCTCGAAAGCTCCGCCAAAATCCCGAAATTCATCCTCCCCACGATACGGGAAAATATCGCTCGAAAAGGCAGTACAGAATTCGCAGCTCTAGTCCTCGCAGCCTGGTGCTACTACATCGACAAAGGCACCGACAAGGACGGCAATAAGCTCGATATCGTCGATGCCATGAAGTCAGAGCTCCACCAGGCAGCTGCCCGCACCGCCAAAGATAAACTCGCATTCTTGAAATTCCGACCTGTCTTTGGAGACCTGGCAGAGAACAAATCGTTCGCTGCCGAATACATCCGGATGGTGGATGAACTCTACTCACACCCCCCTGGCATCTCGCTACTCATGCAGGCCCTGCTTTTCGGCAGAGAATAGTCAGCAGTTTTCAAAGCTCCTCCCCGGTATTTCAGCCGCTCAATGAGAGCGGCATGGAACCGTCTTGTGAAAGAATCCAGATCTTCCTACACCAAGCCAAACAGTAAGAAGCACAATGAACAAAAGGAGACTAGCAACCGCAGTCATTTCCGCCGTCGCCTTTTCGGCAAACGGTCAGGAAGGCGTCGTAGAACCGCCGCCCCCATTCGAGGAGTCGCCTCCATCGGAAGCATGGTATGAACGCGATCGACTTATCGGCACGAACGATAGCCTGGAAGATTCCGGTATTTCCCCTTTCCTCTTTTTTGATTCGATCGCAGCGGCGAGTGTGGATGGTGGACGGGAGTCCGCCAGGAACTTTACGGTGCAGACCTATGCAGGTGTCGATCTCGATCTGGAGAAACTGCTGGGTTGGGATGAAACGACCATGAAAATTTCAATGGTCGACCGGGAGGGCCTTGGTATTTCCAAGGACGTCGGCGGCATTTATGACCCCATGACGATCAACGGCGGTGCCGACGGACAGGTGACTTGGCTGTATCAGGTCTGGATCGAGAAAGTAATTTTCAACGACTGGTCAGTCAAACTCGGCCGGACATCGATGGATGAAGATTTCGCTGATAGTGAACTGAACCGCTATTCCCTGAGCACCGCGATCAATGGACCCATCCGATCCATGATGCTCGATAGACCCCAGATATTTTCCTTCCCCCTCGGTCTTTGGGGTGGACGCGTGAAGTACAAACCGAATGATGAGCATCAGTTCCAGTTCGGCGC
>JAGPCC010000191.1 GCA_018058245.1 Verrucomicrobiales bacterium | reverse complement strand
CGGCGATCCGGATCAGGTCGGGCCGCGTCTCCCCCAGATCATGAGGGCTGCCGGGATCTCGGTGCTACCGGGAGTCCCGTCCGTCTATGCGGCTCTCATCGCTCTGGGACGTCGTCGTCCCCTCGATCTGCCGACTCTGCGAGCGATCACGAATACCGGGGAGCGCCTCCCTCTCTCCTACATTCGGGAGATGCAGGCCATGTTTCCAGGACTCGATGTTTTTGTGATGTATGGACTGACCGAATGCAAACGAGTATCCATCCTGCTTCCGGCGGAGTGGGAGAATCACCCCGATTCGGTCGGTCGAGCGCTCGCCGGGACCGAAGTCTATGCGGTCGATCCGGGTGGGAATCGCCTCCCTCCAGGGGAAGTCGGGGAGCTGGTCGTGCGCGGGAGACACGTCGCTCACGGCTATTGGCGTGCTCCCGAAGAGACGGCAAAGCGGTTTCGAAAGCGGGCTCCCGAGTGTGCCGTTGAGTTGTTCACGGGCGATTCCGGGTCGGTCGATGCAGACGGGTTTCTCTATTTTTCGTCGCGGAGTGACGATCTCTTGAAGCACCGGGGGAATCGCATCAGTCCGCTCGAGATTGAGATGGAGGCCTGCGGTATTGTCGGCGTGGTCGAGGCCAGTCTTTTGAAGCGCGAGTCCGACGATACGCTTCATCTCTTTCTGACGACCTCGGACGAGGCGATGGATGTCGATACGATTCTACGGGCGCTCTCGGAGACTCTTGAACCGGCAAAAGTCCCCGAGTTCGTCGTCATTCTGGACGGGATGCCGAAGTCCTTGAATGGGAAAATCGATCGAAAAGAACTCGCGACGCGGGTAGGGGACTGAGCAGGGCGTGAAACTCATGGGATATCGCATCACCACCATCACCGGATCTGCCAGCGGGAATCGAGCTGCGGCTGAGTTCCTCGCGGCTTTTGTTCGCGACGGGGAACTTACCGATCCGCGAGAGGGTGACGATCTTGCCGATGTTTGGCAGCAGCGGATGCGCTGGTGGTGGGATGAGAATCCTTTTTGTCGTGAAGATTCTCCTCGGGGATTCTTACTCCGAGACGAAGACGATGACATTGTCGGATTTAATGGTCTGATCCCTTTTGACTACGAGGTGGACGGAGAAATCGTCGCCTCGCTTGTCACAACGACTTTTTTCGTGAGGGAAAGACATCGGAGCGCGGTGATGGGAATGCTCACCCGTCAACGCGCCCTCTCGCAGCAATACCACATGATCGATGGATCTCCCTCGCCGGAAATGCGGCGTCTCCTCGTGAAGTTGGGATACGAAAGATCGGGCGACCGTTTTCAATATCTTTTCCCCACGAACCGTCTCGGTGGTCCAGTCGCGAGAGCGTGTCTGAAAGCTCTCGGTTGGTGTCTGCCCCTTCCCCCGGCTTCCTTCCTTCAGGGATATCGGGTGACGAATGATCCGGAGAAATATCCGACCGGTGGCGCGTGGCCCGAGGGGATCTTGCATCGGCGTCTCGATCCGGATTCGCTTCATTGGCTCTCCTCCGTCGGCAGCGAACCTCGACAGTTTTTCGGCCTCATCGACGAGGCGGGCGATCCTGTTGCGCATGTGATCGGAGTCTACAAATCGAGATTCGGGGTCAAAGCCTGTCTCCTTCTCGACTTTCACGACCATCACGAAGACGGAGCCGGCATCGGATTGTTGATTCGGAAATTGCTGGAGCATCCTGCCCAGAGCGGTTTGGATGCAGAGACTGCCATCCTCCTCTATTCCCGGTTCACGCCCGACCCGGAAGCGCCCGGCCTCCGGCGGGTATCCCTTCTTCATTATCAACTCCCCGTGACACGGCCCGGAGTGAAAAAGGCCTGCCTCCCAATCGAGGGGGATCTGCATCTCCTCTGATTTTTCCCGAATATCCCATGAAATGCCTCTGGCTCACTCGAAAGTATCCCCGGCCCGCCAACAGCGGAGAATTGATCTATTCCAACGGACTCATCCAGTCCTTTGCCAGGACTGGCGTGGAGTTGACCGTTCTCGCGCATGACAACGACGAGGTGCCCGTGGGCGACGGTAGTGATTCCAGCGCGCATGTCGATGACGACCGGGTTGAGTGGCGTCTTGGTTCGCCGCAACTGGGGGGACGACTTGCGAGTCTTTTTACGCGGTATCCGGGCGACTCCTGGCGTTTGAAAAACGGAGGGCCGGAAAAGACGCTATTTGAATTGCTCGAAACGGAGACTTGGGACGCGATCATCATCGACCACGCTGCGATCGGGTGGGCGCTCGGTCCGATCCGCGACCGCCGCCGTGCTGTCGGGATTAAAGGGGATCCGCATCTGATCTATGTATCTCACAATCACGAAGCAAAAATCCGCCGGGAAATCGCGAAGAATTCCACCGCGACGCTTCCGCGACGACTTGCACTGCAACTCGATGCAGAAAAGTATGCGCGGCAGGAGGAGGCTCTCTGCCGGGAGGTCGATCTAGTCACTGCGATCACCGGAGCGGAGGTCGACGCCTATCGCGAACACTTCCCGAGGCAGCGATATCTCTGTCTCACTCCCGGGTACGAAGGGATCGCCCACACGGATCGGAACATCACGGAAAAGACGCCTCGCCGTGTCGTCATGTCCGGGTCGTTCGAATGGATTGCAAAACGGATCAATCTGGAAGTATTTCTGGAAAAAGCGGCGGGATCCTTTGCTGATGCCGGTATCGAGCTACAGATCGTCGGGAAAACTGATGAAGGATTTCGCGATGAGATGAGAAAGCGCTTCCCCGGAGTCGATTTTGTCGGGCGAGTTGCAGAGATGACTCCCTATCTACTCGATTCGCGGATGGGATTGATCGTGGAAGAGTTCGGCGGAGGATTCAAACTCAAGACGCTCGAATACATCTTTCACGGACTCCCTCTGGCCGGTCTCACCTGCGCGGTTGAGTCGCTACCCTTGAGTAGCCCGGAAAATATCCTGCTGCGGGACGACACCCCGGCGCTCGTCGTCGCCATCTCCCAAATCATTGACGACTACGACACCCTGAACCGGATGCGTCGGACCTCGCTTGAGATCTGCCGCGAGGCCTTTCGCTGGGAGGAGCGGGGGCGGAAGCTCTACGACGCGATTGGAAAATTGCGCAGCGTCGCTCTCGCAGGGTAAATCAGATCGAGGAAGTTCTGCGTTTTTTCCCTCCCGGGACTTCATCATGTTTGACGAGGTAGTAGGCGCTCTGGACTACATTGAGGCCGTAGTTGGCGATCAACTCGAACTGATTGTTCATATCGATCGTGAGCATTTCCGTCTTCACGGAGTTCTCTGTTTCCACCATCCGCTTCATGGCCTGCTTGTTGAACTGCTTCCGTAACTTATCCGTTTCGTCCTCGAGTTTGCACGCTTTCTGCAACTGAGCTTCCGTGGCCCCTGTAGTCAGGACTTCCGAGTAGAGGTCGATGACCTCAATAACTTTTGCGGCAAAAATGAGGACACTTTCCGTCGCCTCGTCGGCAAACGTGCGTTCCTTGACGTATTTCCGCTGGGTGATCTGGATGAGTCGATAGATCGCGTCCGAGATTTCCTCCAGTTCGGAGACGATGCGCAGCATCCGTGTGACGGACCGGGCATTTTCTTGACTAATCTCTGCGCCAGAAATCCGGACGAGATACTCGGTGATGTCATGCGTGAGCACATCCGCCTCGTCTTCGAGTGCTTTGAGGCGCTTCACTTCATCCCCGAGGTCAGCTGCCGGATTTTTAAACACCTCTAGGTATCCCGAGAACATCTCCCTCGTGATCCCAGCGAGATCTCTCGTCGAGTTCTCCGCTTCGGGGATGTTGAGTTCGCCAATATTCACCAGGCCCCTCGAAATGAAGCGGAGACGGTGCAGTGGCGCTCCTCCCTGCGGTGACTCTTTCACCCAAGAAGTCACGAGCCGTGCCAATTGCGGAACGAATCCGACCATGAGGAGGATGTTTGCAAAGTTGAAGAGGGAATGGAAGATCGCGAGTTTGAACCCGATATCCGCCGAGGGGCTTTCTCCGCGAAGAGACTTTGGCAAGTGCAATCCGAGCCAGAGAACGAGCTCGGAAAATGGATAGAACAGGAACAACATCCAGAGAACCCCGAGAACGTTAAAGAGGAAGTGAGCACGCGCGGCCCGTTTTGCACTGATCGAGGTCCCGATGGACGCGAGCCACGCCGTCACTGTGGTGCCGATGTTTTCCCCGAGGACAATCGCGGCCGATTCCTCGAATCCGATCCAGCCCTGGATCGCCATCGTCACCGTGATCGCCATCGCCGCCGAGGAGGATTGCACCACGAGAGTGAGGAGGATGCCGATGATCAGGAAAGTGAGGATGGAGGGGTAGCCGTTCCCGCTGAAATTGGAAATGAAACTCTGGATGCCTTTGGCCTGGTCCTGCACCGCCACGTCGGCACTGCTGAGCATGCTATTGATATCCGGGACAGAGTCCTTCAGAAGAAAAAGACCGTAAAAGAGCAGGCCGAATCCGATAAGAACTTCCCCGAAACTCTTCCAGCGATTTTTTCCCACAAAAAAGAGGGGCAATCCGATCCCGATGATGGGGATGGCCACGTCCGAGAGAGAAAACTTTCCGATCATCGCGATGATCCATGCCGTCATCGTGGTGCCCAGATTTGCACCCATGATCACCCCGATCGATTCGATGAGCGTGAGGAGCCCCGCGTTGACAAAACTCACCACCATCACTGTCGTCGCCGAGGAGGATTGGACCAAGCTGGTGATCAGGAGCCCAGTGAGGATCGCGGTGAAGCGATTGTGCGTCATCTTCGCCATGATCTTGCGCATCCCGTCCCCTGCGGTGCGCTGGATGCCCTCGCTCATGACCTTCATTCCGTAGAGAAAGACGCCGAGAGAACCGAGGATTTCGAGGATAAAAAGGAGAGTCGTCATGGAGCAATGGCGTGTTGCGGTTGCGGAGTGTAATGAATCGAGCCGTCTTGACAAGTGATGGCTGTCGGTTTTTTGGGTACAGATACCGGTCGGAATCACCAGCGACGTAGGAGGAGCATGGAATTGTGGCCACCGAAGGCAAATGCGGCCGAGAGAGCGATCTCGATCTCGGCAGGACGAGCCGTATTAGGGACAAAATCGAGGTCACAGCGGGGATCTGGGTTCTCCAGATTGATCGTTGGGGGCAGGAGTCCCTCCTGCATCGCCCGGATGCACCAGATCGCCTCGACCGCGCCGGCGGCCCCGATCATGTGGCCGGTCACCGATTTCGTGGAGGACACGGGGACCCGGTAGGCCTCGTCGCCAAGGGCACGCTTGATCGCCGCCACCTCAGAGACATCCCCGACACTCGTCGAGGTCGCGTGCGCATTGATGTAGGAAAGTTCCTGCGGGGAGATCCCCGCGCGGGAGAGAGCCAGCCCGATCGCGCGGGAGGCCTGCGTCGCCTCGGGATCCGGATCAGTGAGGTGGACCGCATCGGAGGTGGCAGCACACGAGAGGATCTCGGCCAGCGGCGTAGCACCCCGAGCGAGGGCATACTCGAGGTCTTCGAGGACGAGAACACCGGCACCTTCGCTGATGACAAAGCCGTCGCGCTCTCGGTCGAACGGGCGCGAGGCGGCAGTCGGATCGTCATTGCGGCGCGAGAGCGCCCGAAGTTGGCTAAACCCGACGATCGCGAGAAGCGTCACGGCCGCCTCCGCACCTCCTGTCAGCATGGCCTTGGCATCTCCGCGCTGAATCGTATAAAATGCCTGGGAAATCGCGTCATTTCCCGTCGCACAAGCAGCCGCTACGCCAAAAGTGACACCGTGGACACCCATTTTGGATGCTGACCTGCA
The DNA here is from genome assembly GCA_018058245.1 of Verrucomicrobiales bacterium. Classification (GTDB taxonomy): domain Bacteria; phylum Verrucomicrobiota; class Verrucomicrobiia; order Verrucomicrobiales; family DEV007; genus Arctic95D-9. The sequence goes on along the minus strand of JAGPCC010000191.1, from coordinate 3,677 downwards.
CCGAGGCAGAATCCGCCGTGATCATTGGGATCATCAGAGGATTCAGTCTCCCCGGGCCACGACGATACATGACATGTTGATTGTCCGTGTACGTCTGAATCCCACCCGCCCCCGACCCGATGATCACTCCGATCTCATTCCGATTGCGATCATCGATGACCAGACCCGCATGGGCGACGGCTTCTCGTGCCGCCGCGACAGCAAAGTGGGAAAAACGGTCCGCCCGTCTCACCTCCTTCGCCTCCATTACCGTCGACGGATCGAATCCCTTCACCTCCCCGGCGATCTTGACCGCAAGATCATTCACCGGAACGAGAGTGATCGGTCCAATCCCAGAGCGACCCTCCACCACCGCCCGCCATGACGTCTCGACATCGAGTCCTACCGGAGTGATCGCGCCCATGCCCGTTACGACGACGCGTCGTAGCACGGAGGCAGATTCAGGGCGGGCGGAGGTGGACACAGCTCGGCAGGAAATAGGGCTGACCAGTCCGTATGACTGGAGTTCCGCACAAATCGGTCTCTCTGGCAGAATTGCGAGAGCAAAATCAGAAAATTTAGAAACCACCCCGATTCCCCCGTGAAAGATTCCCGGATCAGCTTGCCAGCCGAGAACCCCTATGATAGAACAGGGGCGAACAGCGGTCCTTCCCATGAAATTCAATGTTCTCGCCCTTGATTATGATGGCACCGTGGCGAGCCATGGGAATTTGAATCCCGACGCGGCGCTCGCCATCAGAGAAGCCCGGTCCCGCGGGATCACGGTCATACTCGTGACCGGGCGCATCCTTTCCGATCTCCACCGAGTAATGAAAGAAGTCGATCTCTTTGATGCGATCGTCGCAGAAAACGGTGCCGTCCTCAGTTTTCCGAACGGCTGGACTCGCGTCCTCGGACGGCCTGCCTCGCCAGCCCTCCTCAGTAGATTTTGCGACTGGGGCATCGAGATCGCCTTCGGAGACTGCATCATCGAAGCCGACGCCGCAGAAGCCCCCCGAATGCTGCAAGTCATCAAAGAAATGCATCTTCCCTTGATGCTCGTCTTCAACCACAGCCGCGTCATGGTATTGCCCCAGGGCATCACCAAGGCGAGCGGTCTCCGCGTAGCTCTTGACACCATGCGGCTCTCCCTTCACAACTGCATCGGCATCGGAGACGGAGAGAATGATCATTCCCTGCTCGATGCCTGCGAGATCGGCGTCGCCGTTAGCTGGGGAAGCGCTGCCCTTCAAGACATCGCCGACCACATCCTCGAGGGAGATGGCCCCGAAGCCGTGGCCGGATACATCCGGAACGTATCACTCGAATCAAAACTGCCTCCCCAGCGTGCCAAAGAACGCAGCGTCCTTCTCGGGGAAACCGCTACCGGACAGGTGAAAACCTCACTTTTAGGGAGAAACATCCTCATCGCCGGAGATCCTCGTTCCGGGAAATCATGGATCGCCGGACTTTTCGCCGAAGACCTACTGCTCCACGGATATTGCCTCTGCGTCATCGATCCAGAAGGGGACTACGCCTCCCTCGAATCGCTCCCCGGCGTCGTCGTGTTCCATGAGGCCGAACCCCCGACGCTCAGCGCTGTCACCCGAGCGCTACGGCATCCCGACACCAGCATCGTGATCGACCTCTCCGGCCTCGATCACGAGGAAAAACTTACCTACGTTCATGAACTCCTCCCCATGCTCGCGCAGCTTCGCCGGAAGACCGGGCTTCCCCATTGGATCGTCGTCGATGAAGCGCATTATTTTCTAAACCAGCCCAACGCAGAACGCTGGGTGGACTTCGAACTCGCCGCCTACGTTTTGATTACCTACCGCCCCTCGCACCTCCCGCAGGCACTTCTCCAGGCCGCCGGGACCATCATTGTGACCTCCTTGACCGACTCACGGGAAGTGGAAACCCTCACGAAACTGAACGGCACCGACAGCCACGAGTTCCGGTGGGATGAAGCGCTCGGTGGCCTCGGGATCTGCGAAGCCGCCATCGTCCCCCGGTTCCCCTCCGAAGGACAGTACCCGAAACGATTTACGATCGCTCCGCGACTTACCACCCATGTGAGGCATCGCGCCAAATACATTGAAGTGCCCATGCCGAGCGAGCGAGCCTTTCATTTTACCTGCAACGGACGAAACTTTGGCCCTCCCGCACGAACCTTGAAAGAATTTGTCTCCTTTCAAAGTCGCCTCCCCCCTGAAGCCATCGAAGAACACGCTCGACGCGGAGATTTCTCTCGCTGGATCGGCAAAGTTTTCGGAGATCAACCGCTCGCAACCGCCATTCTGAAAGTCGAAGAGCAATATCGCCATGGGCGCATCAAAAATCTATCTGAGGCACTAAACCGCCCCATTTCGGATCGGTACGAACTCACCTGATGGATTAGAACCGTTGCCAAAAAGGTAGGGCGAACCTTCCCGGTGAGCCGATTGCGCTGGCAAACCACAGGAACCATCGTGGCTCGGCGGGGACGCCTCGACCCGATTCTGGAGAAACGACCGGAAAATCTGGTTCGGAATGGGGCAGACAAAAAGGGTTGGGGGACCGGGTTCAATCCGTGTTTCTACCCGGTTCTGCCCGGTTTCCTTCGGTAGGCACTTCGCGAATTACTGAGAGCGAAAATAGGTTTCGATGCCGAAAAGCGATGTCCACTGCTCAGCTTCTCGATCCGCTTCAAGCCGTGAAATCCCAGCGACTATGCATTCGCTTCCGTAGATAGTTCCTGCACTCTCATAATCCAAAAATAGGGCGAAACCGTCCCGACCGAGGTCGATTTCAAGTCCGAGTCCTTCGTCGTCTCGATACAAGGCGCTCAAATTATTGGAAGGAGCATTGCCGCACCAAGGGCGACGCATTGGTTGCCCATTGAGAATAATATCAACAGATGCTGATTTCTCATCGATGGGTCTAATCACGATTGTGAAACCCTCGTCGTTTTTCCATTTTCCTCGATAATTTTCGATCCAGGACGAGTACATCGTTTTTTGGCAACGTCATAGGAATGGCGCACCGGGGTAAAGCCCCAAATTTAATCAGACGGCTTCATCGGCGTCGCCATCTCCGACTTGTTCTGCTTCTTGTATTTGCTATAGATCGGTAGGCTCCAAGCCTGTGTGCTTGGCAATACGCGAGAGCATTCTTGGTCCAATCTCTGTGCCATCGTGAAACGAGAATACAAAATCCGGCCACCCTTGTCGTTCGAGTATCCGATGCGAGCCTCCTGTCTCGCGTTTGATCGTCCATCCTATCTTCATGAGGGCTTTGAATACCTTCCGTGCCTTTGTCGAACCCCAGACACTCATGCGGACACAGTGAAGAGTTCCGAAAGCTCTGGCGATTCTACTCCAGAGTCGATCCGGTCAGCGAGGATACGCAAAACTAAGGCTTCAACCTTGGAAATTGCCTCTTCAGCTGTCTTCCCGTAAACCATGGCACCTGGAATAGAAGCAACCTCGGCGATGAAACGCCCGTCAACTTCAGTCTCTACTTCGATCTTCATGCGGGGAGAATACCCTTCAGGCGGTCGAAATTCAAGGGGTTTTGCGGGTTGCAATAGCTCTTCATTTCTTTGGCGAACGATGTCACTGCCTGTCGAGGGCGCGCTCCGACTTCAGGGTTAAGGTTTGAATGTTCATGCGGCGTCCGACTCGGCGCGGGCAGGCAGTTGATCATCCGCGACTTGT
>JAGPCC010000190.1 GCA_018058245.1 Verrucomicrobiales bacterium | reverse complement strand
TTTCCTGAGGCAGATCGGGATGGCAACAAACAAACATCAAACGCAGCTGATCGTCGCGGAAACTACTCTCGTTGCCGTCGCCACCGTCATCGCGCTCCATTGAGGCGATGATGGTTGCTTGTTTCCCCAGAAAGCACTTTTCCCGCCGCAGCTGGTCCACCGCGAGATTTTTCGCAGTTCGCAACAGCCAGGCGGTCGGGTTGCCGGGCGTTCCAGAGTAGGGCCACGTTTTCAAGGCTCGAACGAGCGCCTCCTGAACGACATCTTCCGCCATCTGGAGTCGATGAGAGCCGTAGATCCCCGCCAGGATGGCGACCATTTTTCCGGATTCGTGCCGGAAAAGGTGGTCGGCAAGCTGATGCACTGAGTTCTCCGGAGAAGAGAGCGGGGACGGTAATTCGGGAGCAGGGAGTGAAGTCATTCAAGGGATCGAAGAACAGGATCTGCGATTCACGACAAGCGTCAAAAAAAATCCACTTTTTCTGTCCATCTTGTCCAAACCGTCACTAGCCGTTCGTCATGAAGATGGAAACAGTACCTCAAGACTTGATTTTCTTTCTGAATCCCGCTCAAAGTAGATAAGAAATCCCTCCCATGGAAACCACCGAACCCAAATCAGAATATCTCCTCCTCTTTCGCAACAACAGCTGGTACGAGGATCTCTCTCCCGATGAAATCCAGAGAGTCATGACAGACTGGATGACCTGGTTCAACACCCTTGTGTCCGAGGGGCGTTGCCGGGGTGGACAATCACTCGAGCAAAACGGCATCGTCGTGCGCGGCGAGAACCGGCAGGTCACCGACGGTCCGTATGCGGAAGGGAAGGAATCCGTCGCCGGATATTTCATCGTTCTGGTTTCCGATCTCGAAGAGGCCACCGAAATCGCCAAGCTCTGCCCGGGTCTTCCCTACGGTGCCACCGTAGAAGTACGGAAACTGATGGAGCGCTGCGGCGCCAGTCAGATGGCGGAAAACCCCAAAATGATGCGATCCTAATATTTCGAAATCAATCTCATGGCAATTCCTACACCCCCGACTGAAGCGGAACTACAGAACCATCTTGTCGTGACCAAGGAGGCATGGCTCCAAGCGCGCAAGGAACTCCTTGTCGAGGAGAAAATCGTGTTCAAGCAACTGGACGAGATCAGTCGAAAGCGCCGCGCCCTGCCATGGGTTCGTATTGACTGTGATTACCGCTTCGAAGGGCCGGACGGTGAGATGACCCTCGCTTTTCACTCCCTCCTACCATGAAATACCTACCCACCGTCGCAGGGGTCCTGCTTGGACTTCTTTTTATCCTCTCCTCCTCGGTTGTTCTCTTCGGACTGGTCCCCACCCCGGAGATCCCCGAAGGCACCCCTGTCGCCGCCTTCTTCAACGCCTTTGGCCCCACGGGATACTTGACCTTCGTGAAAGTACTCGAACTTCTTGGCGGGATCCTCGTCACCCTCCCCCGCACACGGAACGCCGGTCTCCTCATTCTCGGACCGATTCTTGTGAACATTCTCGCTTTCCACAGCTTCGTGGCGGGTGATGGAATCCTCAGTCCCATGCTCATCGGTATCTCCGCGCTCGCTCTCTTTCTTCTCTGGTCGGAACGCAAGGCGTGGCTCGCTCTCCTGAATCTCAGTTCCCGGGCCTGAACGAAAGCCGAATGCAAAAAGCAGCCTACCGGAACGACAATGGAAGCTCACCGGGACGGTTCGCCCTACCTTTTAGAAGCGGTGATTCGATCCAACGCAGATAAGCTCGAATGCGCTTACTCCGCCTCCACACCGACGGCAAACGAAGGTGGCAGATCGACCCGGAAGAGATCGTCGATGCGCGTGGCTCGGCTTGCGACGGGACTTTCACTCAGAGGAAGGAGGCGAAGCCGGTAGCGCCGCCCAGGTTCGAGGGAGGCCGTCGCTTCGAGCTTCCGGTCACGAAAGGCCCACAGAAATACAAAGTGCTCGACCGCCTTCTCACCCTCCTCCACAAAAAGTGCCGAGTAGATGGCCGAGGCGTAGGGAGTTTGCGCCGGGTCTTCAATCGACGAGACTTCCCGCAGAGTGGCAACCACCTCAGTCTCCCCGCCAATGACAGGTTCCCGCGTCGGTCCGGAATCCGGAAAAGCCACCGAACGCCACTCGATCCCTGCCCGTCCCGCCGGGATCTCGGGAAGCAAAATATCGCGGGAGGAGAGGACCCAGACGACCACTTTCGCGGCCTTCCGCTGCGCTTCTGGCAGATGCACAAAGGCCTCACGGACTGCCGTCGCACCTCCTCCGTTGATTGCGATGGTGTGGACTTTTTCGCCGAGAGAATGGGAAAGATGCGAACTGAATCCCGAGCGCAAGGAAGTCTCCCCTTCCCGTCCGAATCCAAGAGCGGGATCTTCGAAGATGTTCACGAAACTGTCTCCGAGAACAACAACACGGGAATTGGGGGCCTCTTCCGCCGACTCCGCAACCTGCCGCAGAGTGACCGTTTCCGGGGAAAATCCGTCCGGCGTTGCCCCGAGGTCGAGCATCTCGACAAGGTCTCCGTAACTTTCCCTTTCCATCTCCCGAAGCTCCTGCGATCCGGCAGCGGATCGGGAACGGTTGGAGCGGCATCGTGAAGCCACTTCCTTTGCGACGGTCTCCATCATTTTCGGAGTCCAGTGGGTGTCCTGTTTCAGGAAACGTTCTTCCCCAGTAGGCACGGAGGCAAATAACGGAAACAGATCGATCGCTTCGATTCCAGAGGAACCTAGATCGTCGATAAACTCGCGCCAAAAAGGACTCGTTCCCGCAAAGGAGGAAAGTCCAAGTCCTTCCCGGCAGACCATCGGTTTGGTCGGTACGGGAACCAGAATCAGGCGTATTCCCCGATCACTGAGGAGGTGGGAAAACTCTTTGACTAAGGGGACCGGTGCCTGCCACGGATGTTCCCGTTTTTCCCTCGCGACAGAGGCAGGTTCTGCATGGTAAGGGCCTTTCCCATACACGGCATCGAGATCGGACCGATAGTAGAGCCATCCGTCCCGGCCGGAAAAAACCCGCTGGTTCCCGGTGTACCCGGCCCACCGCAGCAGCACCCCGTCGGTTTTCCTCCAGCCCTCAAAGAGAGGCAATGACTTCACACTTTCTTCCCGGACTTTTATTTTTGGAAAATGGGACACTACCGAGAAAGCAGGAATCAGGATCACTAACAAAAATCCAATGATCGACAAAATCACCCCAACTCGACCAATTCGGATCGCATCAACGGGCGCTTCGTCGTGGTAAGGATTTTTCATTTAAAACTGGAAATACAGAAACGGATTAAATCCCTGAAGCCCCATCACGCGGATGCTGATAAAAAGCAGAACAAGACCGAACACGACTTTTCCCCAGGTCACGATACGAAGCCAATCGCCGGTATTGGGCAGCAAGGAAACGACCGATGCACAAATCACGAGCAAACCCACGTTCGCAGGAGCAAAGACCACCGCCGCGAGCACCTGAGCCGCAGAGTCGTTCCCCCCAAACTCGAAGAGAGTGCCGAGATACTGCATCGCAGATTCCAGGTTCGGAGAACGGAAAAAGATCCAGGAAATCAGGATCACAAAAATTGTCAGGGATCGTCCGATCACCGGGGGAACAGGCAGCGCCACTCGTTCTCGCCACGCTTTTTCTCCTGCCAGGCAGAGGCCATGAACGAGTCCCCAAATCACAAACGTCCACTGCGCCCCGTGCCAGAGTCCGCCGATCAACATCACGAGAATCAGGTTGCGATACGTTTTTGCGGCACCCTTCCGGTTCCCCCCAAGCGGGATGTAGAGATAGTCGCGCAAGAAGGTGGATAAAGAGATATGCCAACGTCGCCAGAAGTCGGTGAGACTGACCGCCCGATAGGGGGAGGCAAAATTTTCCGGAAATCGGAATCCGAACATGCGCCCGAGACCGAGAGCCATGTCGGAGTAAGCCGAAAAATCGAAATAGATCTGAAAGGCGTAGGCCAGCGCCCCGGTCCAGGCGAGAGGAGAATCGAGTGAACCGGCTTCAAAACAGAGGTCTGCAATTCCTCCCATGGGATTGGCGAGAAGGATCTTCTTAGCAAACCCGTAGTTGAATCGTGTCATGCCTGCGACAAAACCCTCCAGAGTATGGGATCGGTGCCGCAGCTGGTCCGCAACTGATCCGTAGCGAACGATGGGCCCCGCTACAAGCTGGGGAAACATCGAGACATAACAGGCAAAATCGACAAAACTCCGCGCCGGAGAAGCATGTCCCCGGTAGAGATCGATCGAGTAGCTCATCGATTGGAAGGTGTAAAAGGAGATCCCTACCGGCAGCACCAGATGGGAAAGGAAGATCGGCATGGCTGGCGCATCACCGCCAAAGAAGGTGGTCACTGCTCCCAGATTCTCCGCGAAAAAGATCGCGTATTTGAAGAAGGCGAGAATCCCCAGATTCGAAACGATCGAGGCGATCAGTGCGCCTTTCCGACTCGCCGGAGTTCCACCTTCCGCAGAAATGATCCTGCCACAGACATAATCAATCAAGGTGGACACCAACATGAGAAGGGTGAATCGGGGATCCCACCATCCGTAAAAAACATAACTCAACAGAGTCAAGGTCAGGGAACGACCACGCATCGGAGTCGCGTAGTAGGCCAACAACGCCACGGGAAGAAACCCAAAAAGAAAAATGTAGGAGCTGAAAACCACGGGATCAATCTCACGGTAGGAGACCGGTCATTATTGCCAGTTCGCAGGTCACAACAAGCTCGATTTCTGCTAGACTTTGGTCTTTGGCATCGTGATATACGGTGCCAGAAGATAGTGTGGCGCGAGTGCCTCGGTGGATGCCTCATGAAAAGCCTCCGCCACTCTCACGGCCGAGGGATAGGAAAGTCGAGCGTCGGGAACGGCTGCTGCGACCGTAGAATCGGGAGTATGAATCAAAAGTCCACGGTCCCGTGCCGACGTGAGCGCGTCATCGACCGACTCGACCGACACCAGACTCGGCTCCCTGCAAAGAGCTCCCTCCTGAATCTCGGCCACAAAAAAGTTCCCCCGCCGGGCGTCCCCCACGACAACATAGGACAAAGAATCGCTCTCCCAGCATAACAGAGAAGAGACTCCACGGGTGGGGATTTCCATCGCCACGCTGAGCCCGTTGGCCACCGCGATGCCGACCCGGACACCACCGTAGGAGCCAGGCCCGAGCCCGACAACGATGCCGCTGAGCGCCCCCCGATAGGACGCGACAATCTCACTGACAGGATCAAAAATCGCAGCATTGTGCGCCCGATCGGTGACAAAACGGGATTCAAAAACGATCGCTCCATCCGCCGGATCACGGACCGCGAGCGACGCCTCTCTCGCCGATGTTTCAATGCCTAGTATCATGATCTAATCACCGTATGGGTTCCATCATCTTCCCGCTGAAGTCGAATCCGGGTCGTTGCCGGCGGCAGCAATTCCGGAAATTTCTCCGCCCATTCAGCGATGACAATGCCCCGTTCCTCCAGGTAGTCATCCCACCCGAGCGAGATCAATTCGGCAGCGGACTCGATGCGGTAAAAATCAAAATGAAAAACCGGAACCGGTCCGGAAAGATACTCCTGAACCAGGGCAAAGGTGGGACTGGTAACGTCATCGTCACAGCCGAGCCCCGCCACGAGGCCTTTGGAAAAATGCGTTTTCCCGGCCCCTAGTTCCCCAGAGAGCGCGACGAGATCCCCTTCTCGAAGGCTCTTCGCAAATTGGATTCCTGCCGTGATCATTTCGTCGGCGGTGGCGGTTCGAAAAAGGATTTTTTCAGTCATCTCGATAATGTTCCCACCCCCGGCAGAGCGGGGTCTCCGTAGACTCCGTGATTTCCCCGATCGCGGTCAATTCCGTGTTGGGGAAAATGGTTTTCCAACGATCCTCAGCCGCACGGAAGACGGCCGGTGAAAAGGTCATGAGCAGTTCATAGTCCTCCCCTTCCGAGATGGCATCTACCACCGGGATCCCAACATGACAGGGTATAGTAGAGGACTCCACCCTGTATCCTCGCCCACTCGCGGCGACGAGGCGGGGCAGATCGGATCCCAAACCATCGCTGAGATCCATCATTGCCGTGGGTTTGGCATTTTCGACGAGCCAATGGGACTCGGCGATCCGGGGAGAAAAGGTGAGATGTCGCCCGCTCTGAAACGAACCTCCGAGCCTGCCGGTGACGGCGATTATGTCACCAATTTTGGCACCATGCCGGAAAACGCAGTGCTCCGGCCGGACGAAACCAGTCATGGCAATCGAAAGAACCGCGCCGGCCTGCGGCAATCGGGAGGTCTCCCCGCCTACGATCCGGCAATGGGATTCTCCAGCGGCGGCAACCATGCCGGCATACCAACCGGTTATCTCCCGGAGGTCGCGCTCAGAGTCGACCACGAGAGTGACGAGAGCATGCAGGGGCGATCCGCCCATCGCGGCGAGATCACTGATGACTCGGTTCATCGCCTTACGCCCGACGAGAACGGGGTCTGTCCCCGGGAGAAAATGCACCCCCTCAATGAGGGAATCCGTCTTGAGCAATTGCCACCTGTCTGCACCGATATCGATCACGGCACAGTCATCACCCGGACCGGCGATCACGTCCGGTCCCTCAGGAAGCATCCCGATGAGTTTTTTCACCACCGCCTCCTCTCCGAGGCGCGCAAGCGTCTCTATTTGTTCCGGCACCGTCATGATTATCTCTATCCGGTCTGTTCCGGCAAAAACATCAACACGATATTCGCGAGGTTGAAAAATACATGCATCCCGACCGAAACCCAGAGGCACCCTGTGATCTCATAGGCGAGACAGAGAAAGATCGAGAAAATCCACAAGGGAAGAAAGGCAGGAAGATTTCCATGCGCTACCGCAAAAAGAGCCCCGATTACGATCGCCGCAAAGATCGGGTGGGTGAGTTTGCGGACCGTCCCATACATATACCCACGAAAAAGAAACTCCTCCGCAAGCGGGGCCGCGACGCAGGCGACAACGATCGACAAGGCGAGATGCAAGGGCGAGTTCGATTCCTGAAACATCTTCACTGGATCCTGCGCTTCGAGATGAGTAAAGATACTGTCGAGAAAGGAATTCGAAAACTCCCCTACTGCGCCCGCACAGAGAAAAAGCGAGACGACCCCACCGATGATCGAAATGACAATGATCCTTGCAAGATCGAGTCTCCTCAATCCAAAAAGATCCGAAACACGGCGGTCGCGGATCCATTCGATGATCCCGTAAGTCATGATCCCCACAAAGAGGAAGTATCCGATATTCACAAGAGCCACGACGATCTCGTTCGGCGTTTCCCCCGTGGCATCTCCCTCGGTCGCCGGAGGAGAGAGTGCCGAAATCACAGGAGCGATGAGAAACAGGATCGCCGGGAAAAACATGAGGAAAAAGTCCCCACCATCATAGTCCGACGGACGAGATAGGTCCTTTGTCCGCCGAAATCGGCGCACGATACCATAGCCCCCCACACCCAGCACAAGAGTGAGGAGGGAGATGAGTTCCAGATCAAGCAATACGTGCTTGGCGGCCAATTCGTCCATTAACAAACCGCTCGCCTAGACATGCACTGCTGACAACTTCCAAATATCTGCGGCATACTCCTGAATAGTGCGATCACTGGAGAACTTTCCAACCCGAGCGGTATTGAGAATAGCCATTTTTGCCCACGCTTTCGGGTCACGATAGGCTAGATCCACCTTGGCCTGAGCGTCGACATAAGCTCGATAGTCGGCCAGGACGAGATAGGGATCGCCCCCATCGAGCAAACTGTAACGAATCGAGTCAAAAGCTCCTTTCGGAGCAAAGGCTGCGGAACTCAGCCAATCGATCACCGCTCTCAACTCGGGATCTGCCCAGTACTGGTCCATCGAGCAATACCCGCTCTTCCAGAGATCCTCGACCTCATCCACGGTGAGCCCGAAGATGAAGATATTCTCCTCACCGACCTCCTCCATGATTTCTACATTCGCTCCATCGAGGGTGCCTATGGTGAGCGAACCGTTGAGGGCGAGTTTCATATTCCCCGTTCCGGAAGCTTCCTTGCCGGCGGTGGAAATCTGTTCGGAGAGATCCGATGCCGGGATGATGACCTCCGCCGCACTAACACCATAATTGGGAATAAAGGCGACTTTGAGTTTCCCGCCGATGCGAGCGTCGTTGTTGATCGTTTCCCCGATCGCATTGATCGCGTGAATAATCGCCTTTGCGAGCACGTACCCAGGCGCGGCCTTTGCCCCGAAGACAAAAACGCGGGGCACGACATCCAGATCCGGATTCTGCAAAAGGCGGCGATATTGGGTGAGGATGTTCAGCAGATTCAAATGCTGGCGTTTGTATTCATGTAGACGCTTGATCTGGACATCAAAAAGCGCGGTCGGATCGACCGTGATCCCGCAACGCTCTTGAATGAGCTTTGCGAGGCGCACCTTGTTTCGGAGCTTGATCGCCATGAATTCCTCCTGGAATCCGACATCATCAGCGAAGGGTTCGAGATCGCGGAGTTTGTCCAGATTGGTAGGCCAATCCGTCCCGATAGATCGGTCAATGAGAGCGGAAAGCTCTTCATTGCACGACTTCAGCCAGCGGCGTGGGGTGATACCATTGGTCTTATTTTGAAAGCGCTGCGGATACAGTTCATAAAAGTTTTTGAAGAGATTCCGCTTGAGAAGGTCCGTGTGCAGGGCAGCCACTCCGTTCGTGGAATGACTCCCGACCACCGCGAGATAGGCCATGCGGATGAAGTTGGGAGCGCCTTCTTCGATGATGGACATCTGCGCCAGTTTTTCCACATTGCCAGGCCACTTTTTGCCGACCTCATTTTCGAGGAATCGTTTATTGATCTCGAAGATGATCTGCAAATGGCGGGGAAGGACTTTCTCAAACAAGGGAACACTCCATTTTTCCAGAGCCTCCGGCAAAAGGGTATGATTGGTGTAGGCGAAAGTCTTTTGACAAATCCCCCAGGCCTGATCCCACGGCAGTAATTCGTCGTCGATGAACATCCGCATCAATTCTGCAACGGCAATGGCTGGATGGGTGTCGTTGAGCTGGATCGCGGCCTTGTCCGGGAAACTGTCCCAAGTTTCGTTCGACTCCCGATGACGACGCAGAATGTCGTGAAGCGAACAAGTCACAAAGAAATACTGTTGCACAAGACGGAGTTCCTTCCCCGCCTCCGTGGAGTCATTCGGATAAAGAACCTTTGAGATCGATTCACTTTCGGCCTTTTCCCGCACCGCTTCGACATATCCGCCACGGTTGAAGACATCGAGGTCAAATTCCCGCGAAGCCCGGCTTTCCCAGAGGCGCAGAAAATTAACCGTGGAACCGTTGTAGCCACCCACAGGGATATCATACGGCACCCCGAGAATTGTTCGCTTCCCGACCCAGACGATCCGTCCCTGACCGAGTTCATCGAACTGATTCTCCACATACCCGTAGACCGGCACCTCCACCGCATACTCCGGGCGGCAGATTCCCCACGGATTGCCGAAACGACGCCAATCAT
>JAGPCC010000189.1 GCA_018058245.1 Verrucomicrobiales bacterium | reverse complement strand
CGTCCAATCGTAGGCCGGAGTGATCTTTTGCGCGATTTCACCGTGAAACGAACCGTCGAGCGCGAGGATCTCAAGATCGAAACGGTTCACCTCGCTGGTTGGTCGCGTGTAGGCAACATAAGCATGGTGCGGCGACAGGCGGAGCGAATGGACTCCGCGAAAACTACGGGAGAGCAGCTCCGGTTTTTCCCCAGTATCCGGTCGCACGAGGACGAGTTCGTGGATCACATACCCCGTCTCACCCAATGGATTTTGATCGAGCGCGGCAAGGGCTCTAGGTGCCCCGGCAAGGGCGGCACGCACCGCCACACCATCGGCCTCGATCGCGTAACGAAGCGCGTTCCCGATCGATTCGCCCTCGTCAGATGAAAGCCGAGCGAGAAGTAAATCGGCACGTTCGGCATCCCCGTGCAAGAGCACCGCCGCCGTGAGGAGTATCGGCATTCGGGCCGCAAGATCCTGGACGCGCAATACCTCTCCCTCGGGCATGAGCGCCCGGACGTCCTCCCAACGCGGCGCGAGGCGGATCCGCTGCACGACGAGTCCTGTGCCATCGGGGAGCCAGTCGAACGCATCGATCAGCAATCGACCGGGGTCGCCGTCCTCCTCTGCGAGCGCCCCCAAAAGTTTTCCGTCAGCCCTCGCAAAATGAAGGTGGTGGTCAAATAGGACCGCCGCACGGCTCCCGTCAGGCGACCACTGGACACGCTCCTTCGGCTCGCAACCGCAGAGGATAGCGAGGAGAAGGAGGGAAGTGCTCTGGAGGAAGTATTTCATCGACAGGCTACTGGGATACGATCAGAGTTTTTTCGGCTGCGAACTCGAGATGACGGCGAGGCGACCGCTCTCTTCGAAATGGTAACGGGCCCAAGGCGAGGTGACGGCGGGGAGAGGAGATTCCGCGACGCTACCGTCGAGGTGGCTCGTCTCGCGACTCCCCTTGCCCGCGAAAAATCCGGTCCCAGCGGCGACTCCGAGCAGTACCAGCGCAGCGGCAACCCGGTAGACGGCGGCCGGAAAGAAAGCTCGCCGGCCCACAAATGGAAGCACTCCCGGATTCTCTTCCGCGTCCAATCCACAGAAAAGAGGTCGTGAAAGCACGGCAGCCTCCGTCAGTCCAATCGCCCGTCGAACTCGTGTCGCTTCCTCAAGCCGTTCAGGGAATTGGATGAAATAGGATTCGAGCAGCGCCGAAGCTTCCTCGGAGAGTTCACCAAGAGTCTGATCGATGAGGAGGGATTCGAGTTGTTTTGCAGTCATAGTATCATGGGAGATTCGTCCTCCGCGAGCCGTTCTCGCACGGAGGCAAGCGCGTGATGGAGGCGGGAGCGGACCGTGCCGAGGGGGATCGCGAGAGCTTCCGCGATCTCCGCGTAAGAAAGACTTTGGGTAAAGCGTAATTCGAGGATTTCGCGATGGAGGGTGGGCAAAGCGGCGATCACCTCCTGCACCGCGACGAGACGCACGTTCTCGACATCGGATTCTTCCGCTGAAGCCGAGATCTCCGTAACCAAAGCCCGATGACTATCCCGAAGGCTCCATGCCGCTAGACTGACGTGACGGGCGATCCCAAAGAGATAGGCCCTCGGCGACCGAAATTCTCCGCCCTTTGCGATGCGCTTCGCCATCTCCAGAAAAGTCTCCTGAACAAGATCCTGCGAGGTCTCGCTGTCAGAACCATGACGTCGCGAGAAATACCGGGCGAGGTCGTCGGCGGCCTCACCAAAGAGATTCTCAAGATCAAGTTTATTTTGAATGACGTGCAAGGGGCCTGAAGGTGGTTGCGTCACCCGCACCGCGCGGAAAATCGCTCCTACACTCTACACGTGTCGAGACGGGCACAAAAGGTTCACTCGACTCATGAATTATTTTCCCTTTCCTCGAAATTTCCCGGGCTTGCACCTCATGGGGCGGCATGGTTGACTACCGTCACATGGATTTTCTCCGCGGTCTGAGCCGATTTGCCGCCATCATCGGAACATTGACCTTCGTTCATTCCTCTGCTTTTTCGCAAGGGGCCGGAACTGTTGCGAGTCCGGATTTTGCTCGTCTCGCGATCCTGCTTGATACCTCCGCAGAGATGGGGTTCCTCGTTCCGCAGGTGAGAAAGGAAGTGCGCATTCTCAACGAGCAACTCCTTGCGATCCATCGTCCACCCGTGATTCTGCGCGAGTTTGAAGGAGCCTCCGTGGAACGGGCCGGATCGCTCTCGCTGGGAGCGAGGAAGAATCTGATTCACCCCCTGACAGAACTCTTTGCAGAGGCAGACACGGTCTATTGGTTCACCCCTTTAAAAGGTCAACAGAGTTCCGTCGGCTTATTTGACGTGGAGGCGTTGCTACGGATGGAAATCGAGGACAGGCCGACGCGGAAGCTCTTTATCCGAAATATTTGGCAAGAGCAGTTACAAGCGGGAGATACCTGGGGAACTCATCCTGAGAGGTCAAATGACGATCCCCTCGATCTCCGCAACCGGCCTCAGGAATGGTATCGCCTCATTGGTGAGAAGAGGGGCTTGGTGATTCGGTCCTGGCAGAGCCCACCAGCGGATCTCCGTGAATCTTTCGGATTCCCCTATCGAGTGGTTGGTGCCGGTTTTTTGAAAAAACTCGACCTGCAGAGCAACGAGGCTTTTTTTGACCTTCGTTGGGCACGTGAATTTGAGGGCCGCCACGGTCTGAGGGTGATGCGAGCAAAGGAGGAATGGCCTCTACGTCTCGTCGGCCATCGCTGGCTCTTCGAGTCATCCCTCGTTCCGTTTCTTGACGAAAAGGCACTTCAGGCTCGCTCTACCGTTGTCTACGAAGCCCTCTGCGCTCGGGAAACAATCGAGGAAGACCTTCAGCGAATCAATGCGTCACGGCTCGGGATCCTCTTCGGCTTCGGTTATGTCGCACACGATTTGGAAATGTATCGGGTATCAAAAGAGCGAGCGATCCCCCCTCGCTCCTGGCGGGAGTTTTACATAGCCGAATTGGCGCGAATCGTGGGAGAGTCGCTGGAGCATATCGAAGCCCGCCGAGCCGAACCAGAATCACCACAGGAGGATCTACTTCCGCAGCGTTTTTATAGCAACGAGCGTGTCGAGCTAGAAAAAAATCGGAAGCTACCGGAGGGTCCTAATCGTTATGCCTACCGCATCGCCCAGCTCATTCGCGATCAGAAAGTCGACGCAGTTTATCTCTTCACGAACGGGTACGTGGGGGGTGGGGACTACGGGACGATCCAATGGGACATGAACTTGCTCTCCCTCGCCCTTCGAGACACAGGAGTGAAACTCTATGTGAGAATTCCCTTCGAATTTGGCCCAGTTCCAGTGGAATTGAGTCAACTCGCGCTCGCCAGCGGTGGGACTGTCTTCCGAGGCAAGATCAATGACAAAGATTGGGAGATCCCCCAACTCGAACCTGCCTGGCCGGAACTAGAAACGGAAAGGCCGTAAAAAACCGCTCCCTCATTGTCTTTCCGCTCGTGCTTTGGCGAGGATTACGATATTTTGTTTTTCGGTCGGAGACATCCGTGTATCGATTGTTTCCATGGTCAACCCAGATTCAGGTCGGAACCAGGAGAACTGGGAAAAATGTTTCCGAATCGCGCTGGCGCTGGCATTTTCGAAGGGATACCCGTAGACGCCGTAGAGTTCGTTGATCGCATACCGGATCTGATCCAGCGAAAGCGCAGCGGTGTCTTCGTCACTCAGAAGTCTCCGGCTTAGATCGGGAAATCGTCTCCCCTTCATGTCCACCTGGGGGGCCGTGGCAGCACGCGCCTTCTCGATCGCAGGGAGGAGCTTCTCGAATCCAAAACCCGGGAGAAAATTGGAAAGGGTCACGCCACTGGAGTCAGCCGGAGTGCCGATGAGAGGAAAATCAAAGGCGGTATTTTCATGCCGAAATCGTGGGTGTTGCAAACCCTCGGTGGCCTCCACGACTTCTTTGGCGGTGGTGGTAAATAGTTCCGCGACGGTGAGAGCACCATCTTTGTTCCGGTCCGCCGTCTGACCCCGGAGGGCAGAGAGAAGGTAGAAGGTAAAAAGGCCGTTTTTGTATTCAGCCCCTTCAAAGGCGAGTTCGAGAGGTCCCGCAGAACTCAGCACCTGGGCACCGACCTGCCTTCGGAAATCCTGAAACGCAAAGTGGGAGTCCCGCATCTCACGCTTCGATACCGTCTCACCGGGAGCACGGGATCCGATCACGCGAATGGACCGCACCTGGCCACCTTCTTTTCCCGCCGCTGCCCCCGCACTTTCTTGCACGGCGCGCATTTCTTTCTCGGTGAGCTCACCCGAATGGCAACTGTCGATCAGGATGACGCGCTTCATCGCAGGAATTTCATCCACTAGATTTTCGATCTCTTCGTAGGAGACGCCGTTGCGGGCGAAGTCCTCGAAGTCGATATCAGCAGGGCAATAATAGTAACGATTATCGCCCTCATTGAGCACCCCGTGTCCGGCAAGAAACACGATCGCGAGATCATCGGGATTCCCCTCGGCGAAGAAGGATTTCGCCGCGACGATGCCTGCCTTGGTAGCGTCACCATCAACGAGCACTCTTGTTTTAACTTCCATTTTCCCACCGAGACTGCCGGAGAGGGCGGCGAGGAGATCCTGAGCATCCTTGGCGGCGAACTCGAGATCAAAATCCGTCCCCGGATAATCCGAAACCCCGATGGTGAGAATCCGTGCCACGGGGGGCGGTGCCTGGCCCCTCGACTGATACAACAAGGTCTCTTTGATCGACTCCCGCCCGAGGGCATCCATCACCGAAAGCTGGATGCGATTCACCCCGTCCAGCACCGGAATCTCGAACTCTCCCGCGACTTGTCGACCCGATGTCATCCCCCCTGCTTTACCAAAGATTGGGACATTGTTCACCCAGGCCGAGAGGGATACGAGGTCGCTATCGGCGGACCGGGCATCGATCACTAGTTTCAGCCGCGAGCCTTCCTGGGATCCGATAGTACCATTGATCTCTGGAAGGTTCTCAAAACCACTAAGACTTGTTTCCGTGAGCCCATGCAAGAGGAGCCGGTCGGCGTAGGTGATCCTCGCGCTCTCGATTTCCGTGGCGGACGCGCCCAACTGTTCCAGGAGAAGATGCGGACGGTTGAAGTGCAAATCAAACTGCTCCAGAGGATAGGCCCGCTCGCCACGTCTCAGGGCGATGGCGTCCGATGCTCCCCCGGATGCCATGAAAAAATGCTCGGAATTGGACACCAAAAGCGCATTCTCCTCATAGCCAGCGACATTGACCAGTTCCGTCCCTGACATTGCGTCGAAAACATGGAGACGTCCGTCGTCACTGACGGTGTAGATCCACGACTCCTCTGGTTCCACCGAAAGGTCGATCATGGGGCCGACAGGACGTTGCCAGATCAATTCCGTCCCCGCCTGAGTCATTCGGACTTTTGCGAGAACTCGATCCTTGATCGTCGAAAGTGGTCCCCTCTCATGACCAAAACGAGCGACGACGTAAAGCACCTCTGGCTCGCGGCTGAAAGAGAGGCACTCTGCCCACGTCGATTCATCGCGATACTTCAGAGCACCATCGGAGAGCGAACGAACTTCGATCCCGTTGAGCAGGGAAGGTTTGCCCGGAAACACGTCCCAGGTCAGAGCACAATCCCCTCCCGAAGCTCGCACGATCACATCTCGGGCATATACCTGCGACACTTCGTAGGCCGAACTGACGACAACCTGCGGGGCACCGTTCCTATCGACCGCACAGAGCACCTCCATGCCGTCAGTCGCAGACGGATCCAACCCTGTTGCCCCGGTGACGACACCCTGTTGAGCGAGTGTTAGTATCTCGGTGAGCGGAAACGATCGGATCGGCTGGCCTGATGCGGCACGCTCATCCACGCTCACACTTAGGGACGAGCGAAGCGACTCAGAGGCATCCGACCGGGCTTCCTGCCGGTCACATCGCAGCAGACTGACATCGACCTGTCGAAGATCTCGATCCTGAATCTTTTCCCAAACGAGAAAGGAGGACCGATCCAAAAAACGTTCCGGAGCAGAGGCAAAGTGAGAGACCGAACGTGGCTCCAGCCCCGGAGGCAAGAGAGAAGGATCATTGTTGAAGTCGTTTGCCGACCCACCGGACTCGCGAGCGGTGATCGCGGCCATTTCAACCGGGTTCCCCGTGGCGACTTCGTAGGTCGCCAGGTAATCCCCGATCTGCTTCACCCAGAGTGTCGCCTGCACGTACTTTTCGTCCGCCGACACCGCAAATCGATAGGCACTGCCCTTGCCCGCGCCCTCATCCATCGAAACCTGGACGCTGCGGAAGAGAACTCTCGATTTGTTGTCATAGATGTCGATGAACTCTCCCCGATTGATGTAGGTAAATTGCTCGCCCTTCAGCGATTGCCATCCCGGTGAGATATCCTGAAGAACAGGCTCCAGCTCTACCGCTCCTGCAAAGTTGGAAAAGAGGGTTCCAACAAAAACAAGAAAAAAGAAGCGTTTCACAATTGGGCGGCGATCACACATACAAGAAGGAGGACACAGGAATCCCCCTTTGGTCAACTTCAAGATTTTTTGACTGCAAAACAGGCTTCGTATCCGCACTCGCAATCAGTTCGACTCATGGCGGAGCAACCAGGACTTCCGGTCCAGACCACCGGCGTATCCGGTGAGTTTTCCAGAATTACCGATGACGCGATGGCAGGGAATCAAGATACTGACGGGATTCCGCCCGACGGCGGCGCCCACCGCCCGCACTGCCGACGGAGCGTCGATGGCTTGGGCGATCTCGCGATAGGTTCGTGTCTCCCCTGACGGAATCCCAAGCAACGCCGTCCACACCTTTTGTTGAAAGGCCGTGCCCCGCAGATCCATCGTCGGGAGGACAGCCCCCGAATCTCCCGCGAAGTAGGCGTCGAGGGCGTGGTGTGTCGGGAGAAGCGGAGCGTCGTCCCAGAACCATTCAGGATCAAGTTCGGGAAAATACTTCTGCCCGTGGAACCACAATCCGCAGAGGCCGCGACAGGAAGCGAGCAGGAGAATCTCTCCGAGCCGCGAGGTGTATTTCGAGGCGGTCAATTTCACGTTTTTCATGGTTTGAGGGATTGCCACAACAGAGCGGCGGCATAAGCGCGCCATGGTCGCCATCGCTGACTGGCGGTCTCGGCGGCGGCTGGTGACACCGCCTCGCCCTTCCCGAGCGCCTTGCGCAAGGCAATGTCTCCGGCGGGAAATGCGTCGGGATGCCGCAGTGCCCGCATCGCGATGTAGTCTGCGGTCCACGGACCGATGCCTGGCAATCTCGTGAGAGAACTCGAAACCTCGTCGAGGGTAGCAAAAGGTGGAAAATCTAGTCCGCCGATCAAGTCATGACGAGCGAGTCCTTGCAGCGCTAGGGCTCGTTTTCCCGGCATCCCCAGCGCGGCGAGTTCGTCCACAGTAGCGGCGACGAGTGCGGTGGGAGTCACGGCATAGTATTCCAACCCGTGCGGATTCGATCTACATGTTTCCCCGAGCTTCGCGACGAGGCGTCCGGCCACGGTAGTCGCGGCCGCCACGGTCACCTGTTGCCCGAGGATCGTCCGCACCGAGGTCTCAAAAATGTCCCACGCTCCGGGAATCCGCAGGCCGGGAAAACGAGCCGCAACCTCCCCTAACAAAGAATCATTCTCGAAAACCGGAAGCATGACACCCGGGTTTGCATCGAGGTCAAACAATCCCCGTAGTCGCCGAACCACCTGCGGGAGCACCCGCGTCAGTCCGGCAGAGACTTCCACCACGAGCGCGTCGCGCGTTGGATCGGGGGTGACCCGCAACCAGCCGACCTGATCGCCAAAACGCACGCTGCGAATCCACGAATCGGCAGTGACGATCTCAACGCCACGAGTGGCCCGGGCGCGCAACCAGTCGAGCATCTCTGGCCAGGCGTAGGGCGGACGATAGTCGAGTCGCAGTCGGATCGGTCCCGAGGCGAGTTCTCCTCCGCGACGACCTCGAATCGCCCCCGGGGTCATTCCATATTTTTGGGAAACCTCCGTATTAAATCGGCGCACGCTACGGAAGCCAGATCTCAAAGCAACCTCGCTCATGCCCAGATCGGTATCATGCAAAAGACGCTTCGCAAAAAGCAATCGCTCGGTGCGCATGATAGAGCCCGGTGTGGTACCGCACTCGGTCGCTATCCTGCGACGCAACTGCCGGGCGCTCCAACCGGACTGCTGCGCGACGTCCTCCAGACTGCCACCGTCGAGTGCCGCCTGCCGCAGCAGCGAGACCAGGCGCGTCGCCACATCATCCGCCGCTGCGTGATGCACCGACGGTGCAAGCTCGGGTCGGCAACGCAGACAGGGGCGGAATCCCGCATCCTGCGCGGCGGCCGCGAGCGGGAAAAAACGGCAGTTCCGCCGCAGCGGCGTACGCGAAGGGCAGAGCGGCCGACAATAGACCCCGGTACTTGTCACCCCAAAAAAGAAGGCCCCGTCGAAGCGAGCATCGCGTGAACACAGCGCCTCGTAGAGCGTGTCATCATCGTCGCTTGCGACTGGGAATACGATTGCTTTCACGCCTTCCCTCTAGCATGAAAACCGCCACCTGTCTGGCCGTTTTCGGACATCGGAGTAGCAACTCCAAATGGTCGACGTCTGATTCGCACAGCTAGAAGCAGCTAGTTCCTGCAGACCCTCTTCTGTGATTTGCGGTTTGTTAGAGTTCTTCCAAGAGAGTAGCCCGCTCTTAGTCCCTCAATTCCTCTCATTGTAATCGCCACAATTCAGGGAACCTTGTGAACATCATGAAGACTCCCTCTGAACGAATGGTTTTCACGATCGGCCACTCCACCCATCCGATCGCTGAGTTCGTGGAGATCCTCAAAGCATATGACGTGGATACGGTCGCGGACATCCGCACAGTGCCCCGCTCGCGCCACAATCCCCAGTATGATCAGGCGGTGCTACCCGGTTTCCTTACGGCCGCTGGTCTCGACTATGTCTACATCAAGGAACTCGGGGGACTGCGAAAGACCGCAAAAGAGTCGGTCAATGGCGGCTGGCGCAACAAATCATTTCGCGGTTACGCAGATCACATGCAAACACCCGAGTTCCTCGCGGGTCTGGAAATACTCATCGCCCTCGCAGGACGGCGGCGGGTCGCGATCATGTGCGCCGAGGCTGTCCCCTGGCGCTGCCATCGCTCCCTCGTCGGCGACGCATTGCTGCTCCGCGGAATCAAGGTAGAGGACATCCTGTCCGCCACCACCCGCAAACCGCATCACCTGACCTCATTCGCCGAAGTGCATGGACTGACGATTACTTATCCACCGTATGACGATCCCGAGAACCGTCCGAAACCTGTCGGGATCGGCTAAAATAATTCTTCAGTTTCCGACAAAAGACCTTCGATTCCTGAGAAAATCCCGTCGGTTTTTGGCGAAACCTCTTTGATTGCTGAGCCCCCCCCTTGGTTTTCATGGAAACCCGACCGCTTCTCACGACGGTGTCGTCCGCATTGGAGTGCCTCCCGAAAACTTCAATGCGTTTCACTCGAACGGAACACATCAATCCGGAGGGATCGCTGTCCCTTCGTGATCTCGCTTTTGCGACCGTGCTTTGC
>JAGPCC010000188.1 GCA_018058245.1 Verrucomicrobiales bacterium | reverse complement strand
TTCGCGTTGCATCGAATTAAGCCACATGCTCCACCGCTTGTGCGGGTCCCCGTCAATTTCTTTGAGTTTTAATCTTGCGACCGTACTCCCCAGGCGGCACGCTTAACGCGTTAGCTCCGGCACAGAAAGGGTCGAACCTTCCCACACCAAGCGTGCACCGTTTACTGCCAGGACTACAAGGGTATCTAATCCTTTTCGCTCCCCTGGCCTTCGTCTCTCAGCGTCAGGTGTTGTCCAGAGTCTCGCCTTCGCCACTAGTGTTCCTCTCGATATCTACGCATTTCACTGCTACACCGAGAATTCCAGACTCCCCTCCAACCCTCAAGTAAAGCAGTATCGGATGCCGTTCCGGGGTTGAGCCCCGGGATTTCACATCTGACTTACTCTACCGCCTACAGACTCTTTACGCCCAGTAAATCCGAACAACGCTTGGGACCTTCGTATTACCGCGGCTGCTGGCACGAAGTTTGCCGTCCCTTCCTCTTCAGGTACTATCAAGACCCGTGATAGTTACTTCACGAGCCATTACTCCCTGATGACAGGAGTTTACGACCCTAGGGCCTTCATCCTCCACGCGGCGTCGCACCGTCAGGCTTGCGCCCATTGCGAATGATTCTCGACTGCTGCCACCCGTAGGTGTCTGGACCGTGTCTCAGTTCCAGTGTGACTGATCATCCTCTCAGATCAGCTACCCGTCATAGCCTTGGTGAGCCATTACCTCACCAACAAGCTGATAGGCCGCGAGCCCATCCCAAAGCGACAGCTTACACCGTCTTTACTCTTACGAGCACATGGGGTATTAATCCGAATTTCTTCGGGCTATCCCCCGCTTCGGGGCAGGTAACTCACGTGTTACTCACCCGTTCGCCACTAAGGATTTTCAAAGCAAGCTCTAAAAATCCTCCGTTCGACTTGCATGTCTTATCCACGCCGCCAGCGTTCGTTCTGAGCCAGAATCAAACTCTCCGAATAGAAAATTGATCCCGCTTTCGAAACGCTTGGCTGCTCCTTGCGGAGCTGCAATTGTTCTTCAACGGAAAATTGACATGAACAAAGCCTTCCTAAAAAGACTTTATTCGGCACGCTACTATTTTTCACGTGCAGCACACAATTTAGTCTTTTCCTTTTTCACCAACATTACTTTCGCCGTGGCTCTCGGATTGTCTCCTTGATGCACATTTTGAATTGCAACTGCTGGCCTGATTTTTTAAAAGATCTCGTTCTCCTTAACCGTTGCCGGTTTGTCGGAGCCACCCTCTTTTGGGCGGGCGGTGAATATAACCGGGTATTTGGGAACGTCAACAGCTTTTGCATTACTTTTTTCAAAAAAGCCCAAAATGACCGTTTTTTTCCTCTTTAGGTCCAATGCGACACTCTAGCAGTAACCCAAAAGAGCGGAAAACGTTGTTATTATGGTAATTTTTAACTCCTCCTCGGAAAGGGAATCTCTCGAGACACTTCGGTAGGATTGTCAGTTCTTTGCAGATCGGTTACTGTTGCCTTCCCTTATGATCTACGGCTCTCCTCCCTCTCTTACGAAACGCTTCTTCTGGATCCTATTTGCAGGAGCTTCAACGATCCCACTTGTGGCACAGGTGGATGAACCGGGCCGCAATGCCTCTGACGCAGGTAGTAATATGCCAGCGAAGGTTTCGGCTCGTGCAGAACCGGTCCCCGCGATTGAACCAGTCGTAGTAATCAGTCCCGAGGAAACCGCGTTGATGGAATTGGTGAGGTCTCTCCTGCCGCTGGAACGCCACTTCCGGGATCTGGCGGCCAAGGTCATTGCTCGCGCCTACCAGGATCGGGGATATCGCCCCTTGTGGAGTCCGGATCAACTCCATCCCGGGTTTCATCGTGAACTCGCGGAGGAGTTAAAACGACATGCCTTCCCGGGGCTGATGGCCCTGGATCCGGAAGGATTGGTTCCTCAGATCAAGGGAACGCCGGTGGATGCAAGGGACCTAGCACACACGATCGCCTTCTGTGATACCGCGCTTCTGATTCGGATGGGAGCCGTTCCGTTCAGCAAGATCTGGGCGGAATGGGATCTCGGTGACACTCCGGGGTCTGATGATCGTGCAGTGGAGTCCATTCTAGGAGACCTCGTCGTCGCTACGGCGACGCAGCCTTTTGTGATGCAGACAGCGATGGACAAGCTCGCACCGAAGAACTGGATCTATCGGGAACTCTTGAAGGCGTACCCGGGCGCAAGGGAGGCGGTCCTGAAATACACGGGTATCCCGGCGATTCCAGACCCCGAACAGATCGGTCCTGGAAAGCCCAGCCTCCCTTATATAGGAGCTCCCGCGATCGCCGCACACTTGATAGACCGGGGATATCTGCAAATGGCCCCAGAACAAGCCCCCCTGATGACCGTTATGACCCCAGAACTGACCGGTGCTCTCATTGCGTTTCAGAGGGACTACGGGCTCGATCCGGACGGGATCTTCGGGCAATCCTCTTGGAGTTGTCTGAACACCAACGCGGCTGATCGATACCGCTCCGTCACGATCAATCTTCACCGTGCTCGATTGATCCCCAATGACATGGGCGACCGCTATCTCCTGGTCAATCTCCCTGGAGCGGAGTTGTATGCCTTTAATGCGAATGATTTCCACGTCCTAACGATGCGCGTCGTCCACGGGCGGGCCGACAAGGAGACCCACTTGACAAAAATTTTCCGGGACCGGATGCAGGAAGTGGTCTTCGGCCCCTATTGGAACGTTCCTCCTAGCATCGCGGTGAAGGAACTCCTCCCGATGGCGCAAGAGGACTGGGGTTACCTCAGTCGCAACAACTACGAAATCGTTAATTCCTTCCATCCCGATGACGGACAGGTGAATCGTCTTTCCCCAGAGACGTTTGACGGCGTTGCGAAAGGACAACTTCTCATTCGCCAACGCCCCGGCCCCACGAATGCACTCGGATACGTAAAATTCCTCTTCCCGAACACATATAATATTTACATGCACGACACTCCGACAAAGGAAAATTTCGCGCGGAGCAAACGAGATGCAAGCCACGGCTGCATCCGAGTTTCGGAGCCCGACCGACTCGGGGAATGGGTTCTCGGACCGGCAGGCTGGTCGCTCGATAAGATTCGCAACTCGATGGCCAATGACGTCAACAAAGGTGTCGCAGTGCCAGGCGGGATCAACGTCTACATCACCTACTTCACTACCTTCCCGAGACCAACATCCGACGGGAGGATTCTTCTCACGCCAGCCCGCGACGTCTACGGACTCGACGCCGTGGACGCACGCACTTACAAGGAAGTGATCCCTTGGAGCGAGTGAATTGATCGATTGATCGATTGTCCGTCAGAGTCCGGTCGGATGGTCGATAAACTCGACTTCGAGCCCCCGGAACTGCCGTACCCAGCGTTCCGCGAGAGCCTTCACCCCGAAAGTCTCTGTCGCGTAATGCCCGGCATAGATCAGA
This sequence comes from Verrucomicrobiales bacterium, assembly GCA_018058245.1. Lineage (GTDB taxonomy): Bacteria > Verrucomicrobiota > Verrucomicrobiia > Verrucomicrobiales > DEV007 > Arctic95D-9. The sequence continues at coordinate 6,192 of JAGPCC010000188.1, read as the reverse complement.
TTGATGCCCAGTTCTTCCGCTGCGGTATAACTCCAGTGTGGTCCTTCCCCAGTGATGAAAGTATCAATCCCGCTGTTCGCGAGATCGTAGATCTGAGAACCCGCCCCCCCCGTGATGAGACCGATCCGCCGGATTCGCTCTTTCCCGCCAGCGCAAACGTGAGGGATCTCCCCGGTCGCTGCGTGAACTTTATCGATCAATTCCTCGCGCGAAAGATCGACCTCCGCCCTGAGACCGAGTAATATCCCCTTCCAAGGGAAAAACGGCTCTGGCTGGTCCCCCAGATCCATCGCGGCGAACATTCGTGCATTGTTTCCAAGCTCGGGATGGACATCCAGAGGGATATGGGACGAATAGATCGCGAGATCGTTTTCCATCGCCAGCTTCAGCTTCCGATAGAGCGGACCTTCGATTTTTTGCGCCCCTTGCCAGAAAAGCCCATGATGGACAACGAGGAGATCCGCACCACTGGCACACGCCCGTTCGATCACCGGGAGGCAAGCGTCCACTGCTGCTGCGATCTTGACAACACTGCCGGAGTTTTCCAACTGAAGACCGTTCAGAGCCTGGGGATAATCGGGTACGCCAGCTGCATTCAGCCATTCATCTGCCGCTCGGGTGAGTTCGAATAGTTCCGCCATAGAGAGAGTGTAGCAGAAATTCGGGAGTTTCCCAAGATTCGCTCAAGGACGCGCTCCGCTGGCAGAGCCCCTTGTTTCACCGGAGCGATCTCACAAACTGGAAACCTAACCCCACTCTGATCAGATCTATTTAGCGACGCTCAAAACGAAACAACACGGTAGTTCGCTCAATTTACGCAGAACATGAAAATTGACACTTTATCCGAGAGCACAATCCGATCAGTCGGAGAAAACGAAAAGTCCGCAGAGGGAATGATCGTGTTGGAAATTTGCGCCCGCGACCGGTCCAAATTCTCCATTCCCGAAGAAACTCTTCATCGAGACACGCCCTTACCGAACAAGAAACGATCCAGGTCCTCCGGCCTTCCGTTGATCAGCCATCCAATCACTGACTCTCCTGGAAACCAGTAGTTCAGTTACCCTGTGGTCTCTGAACGCCGGATCGAAGATGTCATTGTCAGGAAAAGAATTTTATGCCACAGATCCTGTCGGTCTGGCGATCCTGACTGAATGATGATTCAATAGGGAGGTTCCACTCAAGTAGATGCTCGGTTCCAAGATTTTTCGAAATAATCCATAGAATCCGATTTCAACTCGTCTCTTACCGGAATTTTATGGTAAAAACTTTTCATTCGATCTCATGACTCTCATTCGACCATTCGCTATCCCTGTCCTTTCCCTCTTTCTCGCTCACGCATCGACCCTTCATGCTGAGGATCTCACCCCGAAAGTTCTCTCGCTTCTTGAGAGCAAATGCAAAGAGTGTCATCACCCCGATACCAACGATGACTTCCCCTACCTCCATCAGGCCTCGGTAATCGCGGGTCTCATTGAGGACGAGATCCTCGTCGCAGGCGATCCGGATGAATCTGCGATTTTTCGACGTGTTTCCATGGAGGTGGATTCAAAGAAACGTATGCCAAAAAGCCGCGGCGCCGAGGGAGATGAAACGTATCGCCCGCCTCTCTCCGCAGAGGAGCAACAATTGATCAAAGATTGGGTCGTTCAGCTCAAAGACGGAGTCCCTACAACCGGTCCCGCGATGACCGCAACAACGACTCCAGCACCCGCTACAGCTGCCGTAGCGGTGGATTCTCCAAAAGACGCTCCGCCAGCCACTCCGGAAACCCCAAAAGCGACTCCTCCGGCTCCGGGCGTGAAAGCGTCTGTTTCCGATAACAACGAGGAACTCCCCTCTGGCCTCAGCTTGACGGATAAGGTGCATTGGATTTTGGACCAGCGATGCTCGCAGTGCCATGCAGGCGATTACGAACCCGAGTTGCACGGCACGGTCAATCTTGCGACTTTCTTTTCCGAAAAGGATGCTTCCGGCAAGATTCTCCTCTCAGATGCGCTCGTAGAGCGAACCCTGCGCAGTCATGAAGCCGACGGACGGATGCCAAAATCGAAAGGAAATCCGGGCGAGAAGGGGTATCGCCCACCACTTGGAGCAGTGGAGCAGGAAACCCTCCGGAAATGGGCAGATTCAGGGCGTCCCAAGGAAGTGAAGCGTGATTTCATCAGCAACAACGACGTCATCAAAGCCATCTACACGGATTTGCAGAGCGCTTCGGAGGCAGAACAGGGTTTCTTCCGCTACCTGACCCTGTCTACCCTCTACAACCAATCCGATGAAGAGGGCAATGCGTTGGTCCCGGATCTCGATCCCCATCGCGCTGCCATCAGCAAGCTGATGAACAGCCTCTCCATGAACGCCCGGATCACGCGTCCGACCGCGATTGATGAGGCAAAAACCATCTATCGCGTGGACCTCCGCGACTACGAATGGACTGCGGCCGATTGGGAGAACGTAATCTCCTATTATCCGTATGGGATCACTGGGATCGACCGGCAAAAGGAGCAATTGATCGAGCGGTTCACCGGCTCGAAAATGGCCTATCTGCGAGCCGATTGGTTCACCTTTGCTGCGGCGCAACCTCCCCTCTACGACCAAATCATGGATAAACTGCTCGGGTTCGAAGTAACCGGGCCCGACGATGATGTGCTCGGCAAGCTGGAGCACGCGCTCGGGGTGGATCGTTTTACGAATCTGCAAGAAGGCCGGGCGATACGCGCCGGATTTCAATACTCGGGAGTCTCCGGGGCAAACCGTTTAATCGAGCGACACGAACTCGGAAGCCATCGCGGAGCCTACTGGATCAGCTATGACTTTACTCCGCAAAGTGCCCGCCGCGCTCAGGACCTGACCCTTGCTCCGCTCGGGCCGCTCGATGCCCACCTTACGGACAAGCACGATCACATGTTCGAGCACGATGGTGGAGAGATGGTCTACAACCTCCCCAACGGTCTTCAAGGATATATGCTCACGACCAACAAGGGAAAACGTCTCGATCGTGCACCGATCGAGATCGTGCAGGACGACAATCGGCAGGACAAAGTGATCATCAACGGAATCTCGTGTATGACCTGCCACCAGCAGGGCATGAGGCCTCCGGTGCGGGTTCCCGATCTCTCCAAGCGAACCTTGGAGATGATGGAGGATGAAATTCGCCCTCTCGTAGAAGCCGCCGGGACCCTCGATTTCCGTGAGAAGAAACTACTCGAAAAACTCTATCCCGATCCTGCCGTTCTCCAAGCGGCGATCAAGACAGACTTCGAACGCTTCACCAAAGCGGACGCCGAAGCCACGATGGGAATGGCCGGTGCCACGGAACCGATCTGGGGACTTTACAATGAATTCCGCAGCCCAGTTACAGCACGAATGCTGGCCGCAGAATTCGGGATGGAGTTCGATGAGTTGCTCCTTCAACTCGGTCGCGAGAGTGATCAAAGCGAGACCCTCAGCGTGATTTCCAGCTCCATGGAGCGTGGTCTCTCGATGCGCCGAGAAAACCTCCTGCGGGAGTACATCGCGGTTGTATATGCGCTTGGATATGAATTGATGCCATTCGTCCCGATGGGATATGAGGAGTTCGGCGGACAAAAATATGCCGATCTCATCGCGAATTCCGATCAGTTTCTTGCCGCCTTTGGCCACTCAGGACTCAGTGTGGCCGATACCAAAAAGGCCGTAGTTGGATCATCCTCAGCCGAGACGCTCGCACAAGAGTCCGTTCTCCTTCACGGCGGTGGCAAGCTCCGGATCTCGATACAACCGAACCTCAAGGTAGGAGATCGAGCGCGACTCGAGGTAGTAGCGACCGACGACACCCACGTTCGCATCTACCACCTTAGCTCAGACAAACATGTTACCGAGCTCTTTCCTGGCAGCACGAACAAAGGCACCTTCCGCCCGAAGAACAAGAAACTCGAAGTCTCCTGGGAGACCACCGCGCCAGGAGGGGCCGAGCATGTCATCGTCTACGCTTCAGAGAGCGAGATCCGGAACATTGCGGCAGGAGATACGGTCGGAGATTTTGTGATCTTCGAAAAAGACGCCCTTTTTTCCAGCCGCGGTATCCCCAAAGCCATTCGTGCCGCAGAACTGGAAACCTCAGCCGTCATTCCAGCACAAATCATTCAAGCCCGGATCGGATATCTCCTGAAAGAGTGACCCGAGTGAATGATTTAGAATTCACAATCGTCGAAAAAACCAGTCACCTGCAATCATGAAATTGAGTTTTACAAGCCTCACCGGAGCGTTCCTGCTCCTCGCCCTCGCCTGTCCCGCCTCTGCGCAGGATGAATCAAAAGAGGATCTCGTCAAACGTCTCAAAGGTCAGTCCGGAGCCACTGCGAGCCGGGGACTCACGAGCCGTGGGTTAAAATCCCGCTCCTTGTCACCAAGCGCGACCCCAGCCGCAAGCTCGGAAACTCGTTCCCTCTATTTCAGCACCCGGGGGATTCCGAAGGCTGTTCAAGCGGCGGCGGAAGAGGACAGGGTTAAAATCACCACCACGACGGCCCCCTCTTCCAACGGGGCAGGTCAGTACCCTGTGGCTGCCGGAGAAGCTGCAGTCCAGGTCAATTACACCGTGGATCCAGAATCGAAGGTCGCCCGCGACAACATCCTTTTCCGAAAGGGTTCGGCCGATTTTGCCGATGATGCCTCCGTTGAGGTGGTTGTTACCCTCGCCGAAGCACTCAAAAACCCGGAACTGGCCGGGCTCCAGTATGTCATCGAGGGTCACGCCTCTGCCGAAGGCGATGCCTCCAGCAATCAATCTCTGTCCCAAGAGAGAGCCGAGCAAATCGTCGCCGTATTGACCAGCCTTGGCGTGTCGCATGATCGCCTCCTCCCAGTCGGTTTCGGCGAAACCCAAGCCCGTTTTGCAGATCACTCTCCAGAGGCCCTCCTCAAGCAAGACCGACGAGTCCTGATCTATCGGCTGGACCATTGAGGCCTCGCCCACAAAATATAGCGCCGGATAATATGCACCTCGGAGAGAGTCTCACCGATGAACGGAACGATCTTACGATTCTCCGTACGAGCCGAACAAATCGCTCGCCCTGCCCTGTTGCCGTCTCGGGAATTGCTGGACAAAGGGGCCGTTTTTCGACACCTTTCCTTATGCCAAATCAACTAGAACAACTGAAGCAATTCACCACTGTCGTCGCGGATACCGGAAATTTTGAGTCGATGCGGGAATACGAACCGCAGGACGCTACGACAAACCCCTCGCTGATTCTCAAGGCCGCCCAACAGGAGGAATACGCGCACCTCGTCGACAAAGCGGTCGCAGACTCGGGCGCTGGGGCATCCGTCGAGACGGTCATTGACCATGTCCTCATTGCCTTCGGGAAAGAGATCCTCAAGATCGTCCCCGGTCGCGTTTCCACCGAAGTGGACGCTCGTCTCTCCTTTGACACAGAGAGCACCGTCAGCAAAGCGCGCGATCTGATCGGGCTCTACGAAGCCGACGGAATCCCGCGCGAACGCATCCTCATCAAGATTGCCTCCACTTGGGAGGGCATCCAGGCTGCTACCTTGCTGCAAAAAGAGAGTATCAACTGCAACCTCACCCTCATGTTCTCCCTCGCTCAGGCGGTTGCCTCCGCCGAGGGTGGGATCAAACTCATCTCTCCCTTTGTGGGCCGCATCTACGACTGGTTTAAGAAGAGCACCGGCAACGAATACACTGGTGCCGATGACCCGGGCGTCCAGTCGGTGAAGCAGATCTACACCTACTATCGCAAGTTTGGCTACGACACCGAGGTCATGGGAGCGAGCTTCCGCAACACCAGCCAGATCATTGAACTCGCCGGCTGCGATCTGCTCACCATCGGAACAAATCTCCTCGAAGAACTCCAAAACACCGAAGGCACTCTTTTACGGAAACTCAGTCCCACAGACGCTGCCGACGCAGAGATCGAGCGTCTCATCCTGGATGAAAAGACGTTCCGTTTTCTTCTCAACGAAGATGCCATGGCGACAGAGAAAACCGCCGAAGGGATCCGGGCTTTCTCCGCCGACATCGTGAAGATGGAAGCGCTCATTCAAGGGAAAATGTAAGAAAAAAATCTTCTTCCCGGTTGTTTTTCGAACAATACTACGATTCAGGAAATGCAGCCCAGACGGGGCCTCTTTCGCTTTACTCCACCGCGATCCACTACAGTCACCTATGAAATACTTCCCCTGCGACAAAATCCA
>JAGPCC010000421.1 GCA_018058245.1 Verrucomicrobiales bacterium | reverse complement strand
GTGGAGGATTTTCATGAGTATATTTTCAGCCCTGTCTTTTCTCCCAACGGAGAAGTCACAGCTGTATGCGGGACGACGCGCTTGACCACTGAAAAGAAGAGAGCTGTTACGGTGGCTGAAAGCCAGCGAAAAGTTCTGCAACTTATAGCCGAAGATACTCCATTGTCAGAAGTGATGGATCAATTGGCTCGTTCGATTGAGTTGGAGTATCCGGGTGGTTGCTATGTATGTGTTTTTCTTCGCACGACTGAAAGTAGTTCCCTTAAATGTGTGGCTGCACCGAGTCTCACTCCAGCCTTTCAGAACGCGTTATCCGAAATTTCCCTCGATGCGGCAGCGAAAATTTTTGGATCGGGGGACGTTCTTACGAAAGAAGTAAGCGCGATTCCGATCAGAATTGATTCTTGTTTGGATGATCTCTCTGAACTTACGAGTTCGCTGGGACTTGTTTCGGCCAAAACGTTCCCCATCGTTTCCAGGCGCGGTGCTTCTCTGGGTTTTATTGGTCTTTTCTTCGGAGAAACATGTGGTCCCTTCCTGACTAGCGTGGAGAGTCTGAAATCTTCAGCGAGGACGGCAGCCATTGCCGTCGAACGGAAGCTCGGTGATTCCGCGATTCGGGAAAGTCAGGAGCGTTACAGGCAACTTGTTCACGGTCTACCGATCGCTGTTTTCACCTGCGACGTCGAAGGTCGTGTGATTTTGTACAATGACACGGCGGTCAGTTTGTGGGGAGGGGAGCCATCAGGTACGAATGATCGATGGTGTGGATCAATACGTCTTTTTCGAACCGATGGATCTGAGATGTCTAGGGATCAGTTTCCTCTGGCAAATGCTTTAAAGGAAGGCATCTTTGCAAGTGGGGAGGAGTTTCTTATGGAACGTCCCGACGGTTCTCTTCGGAACGTGTTGAGCTATCCCAATCTCTCGCGCGATGCATCCGGTCGTATTATTGGCGGCGTCAATGTGCTGGTAGATGTTACGGAGAGTAAAAAAGCAGAAGAAGCTTCACGGCGGCTTGCCGCAATTGTTCAGTCTTCGGATGACGCAATCATAAGCAAGGATCTCAAGGGACTGATCACAAGCTGGAACGCTGGAGCGGAGCGGCTCTTTGGATATACGGCTGAGGAAGTAATCGGGGAACCGGTCACCATACTTTTTCCCGAGGAGTTTGAAGACGAGGAAGAATCGATTTTGGAAAAAATTCGTCAAGGCGGTCGGGTTGATCACTACGAGACAATCCGCCAACGAAAGGACGGAACGAGAGTAGATGTCTCTCTTACAATTTCTCCTGTGAAGGATGCCAACGGCGCAACGGTTGGCGCTTCTAAAATTGTTCGAGACATCACCGACGAAAAATGTGCAAAAAAATCCCTCGAAGAGGCTCACGAGAAGGCTTTGGCAGCGTCCCGAGCGAAGGATGATTTCCTCGCCGCTCTTTCCCATGAACTACGCACTCCTTTGAATCCGGTGTTGTTGTTGGCAAGTGAGGCAGCAGGCGACTCTCAGTTCACTCCTGATATCAGAGGCCTCTTCGAAACGATCAGGAATGGAGTGGAACTCGAAGCGCGTTTGATTGATGATCTCCTGGACGTGACCCGAATTACTCACGGAAAATTGAGTTTGAATCTACAGACTGTGGATTGCCACGCGATTCTCCATGCCGCGTTCCAGACTGTCCAGTCCGACATTGAACAGAAGAATCTGAAGCTTACGGGAGAACTGGAAGCTGATCGTCGATGGATTAAAGGAGATGCCGTTCGACTGCAACAAGTCTTTTGGAATATCCTAAAGAATGCTGCAAAATTCACTCCTGAAGGAGGAGAAATATCGGTGAGAACTGAGTCAGATCATAAAACGGGCGAGTTGAGAATCTTCATTTCAGATACAGGCATCGGTTTAAACGAGCATGAGATTTCCGGAATTTTCGAAGCATTTAGCCAGGGGGAGCATTCCAGTTCCAGTGGGAAACATCGTTTTGGGGGACTGGGATTAGGACTGGCAATTAGCAAAATGCTAGTGGAGCAGCACCACGGCAGAATTGAGGCAAGAAGTCGGGGGAGAGATATGGGATCCACGTTTGAGATCAGTGTCCCGTATTGCGAGGATGAAAAAGAGAGGGGTCCGGTAGCGGAGACTAGGCGGCGGCAGGTCAGCCCATCAGCGATTAATGCTACCATCTCGGTTTTGCTTGTCGAGGATCATGAGATCACACGAGCAACCCTCAGCACTCTGTTGACCCGACGAGGGTATGAGGTGAAAAGTGCAGCCTCTGTCTCCGAGGCAATCGCTTTGGCTGCCTCACAAGTATTCGATTTAGTGATTTCAGATATCGGGCTTCCGGACGGAAGTGGATTCGATTTAATGAAGGAACTCACGGTAAATCAGCCCGGATTGAAGGGGATCGCATTGAGTGGTTATGGTATGGAGGACGATCTGTTGCGAAGCCGGGAATCAGGCTTTTCCAGCCATCTCGTGAAACCCGTTCGGATTCATTCACTGGAGGACGCCATGGATTCCATATTCCGGTCTGTCGCTGCACAACTGCCTAGTGATTCCAAATGAGACGCTTAGACACGTTTTTCAATTTTGCTTGCTAAGATTCTTCCGAATTCGCGCAACCGTCCAGCTACTCTGGATCCGTGTTCTTCTCTGCACGAAATTCTTGCAAACTGTAAGCGACGTAAAATTGACCTCATGGTCACGATCGCTGACGGGCGGTAGGTTCGCCGGATGCCCAGGAAATCATTCCGACAACAGAAGGCGAGCCGCGTGAAGCGTGCCGAGTGTCAAAGCGT
>JAGPCC010000187.1 GCA_018058245.1 Verrucomicrobiales bacterium | reverse complement strand
CGAAGGCTCCGACGACACCTTGCTGACACGGTGGCCCGGACGAAGCGGGTATCGACGGACAGCATCGGCAACACGGTCCAGGCGCTCCTCGTGACGCTCTGGCTCGCACTTCCGATTCCCGTCTTGCTTTGGTTTTTTGGCTGGGTTTTTTCGTCGGACGTCTTCTCCACTCCAACGACCGACGCTCTCGGTAAGGGCCTCTCCGGTCCCGCTCTCCTCCTTTTTGTGTTCCGATTTTCCGCGATCCTCTGCTGGCCCGGAGGTGTCGCAGAAGAACACTTCCGATGGAATCGACAGATCCTCAGTTCCTGCTACCGGGCGCTCATGGCGGCGATCTTGTTTTACCTGCCCGCTCACATGGTCCTCGCGATCTGGTTCAATGGAAGCAACCTCGCTTCGTTCCATGGGCCGGGTAGACTCGTTTTCATCGTTGCGATGTTTTCGATCAGCTTCATTCTCCTGCGTCTCTTCCGGAGTAGTGGAGGGATCCTCGCCCAGATGCTCACGACACAAAGCTGGGCCGGCAAATTGCGGAAGGTGTGGTCGTCTTTCCTCATCCTGCTTCCTATCTCCCTTGCGATTTTTGCGGCTATGGGGCATTTCCTCACGTCTGTGGTGATGGCCTATCAAATCCAGAATTCGGCAATCGTCATCCTCATGGGAGCGTTGATCCATGGATTGCTGACCCGGTGGGTTACCGTGAAAGAACGACGTTTGGCACTCCAAAATGCGATTGCACTGAGAGAGGCAAAACGACAGGCGCAGAGAGCGGCCGCAGAGGCTGCAGAAGGGTCTGATCGGAGCGAGATTTCCGAAATCCCGGCGATCAGGGACGACTCATCCATCGCTATCGAAGAAGAGGAATCCTTGAGCTGGGGCGAGATCGGGGAACAGACTCGCCATCTCATCCGGGCAATCGTCATGATCGCCGTAGCCTTTGGCTGCTGGTGGGTGTGGTCTGATATGCTGCCCGTTCTGAAATCCCTCGACACTCGATATCTTTTTGGTGAAGTCAGTCTGGGCAATCTCGTGTGGCTGAGTGTCATTACCCTCATCACCACGGTCGTATTTCAAAATCTACCAGGACTGCTCGAAGTCACATTTTTGCAGGCACTCGGCCTCGAGGCGGGCGTTCGAAATGCCATCGTTACGATCTGTCAGTATGCCATCGTCGCGATCGGAGTAGTCGTTGCCTTCAATGCTCTGGGTCTGGACATGGCGAAATTCGGCTGGATCGCCGCCGCCCTCAGTGTCGGGCTGGGTTTCGGCTTGCAGGAGGTCGTTGCCAACTTTGTGAGCGGCCTCATCCTCCTCTTTGAGCGACCGATCCGGGTGGGTGATATCGTCACCATCGGCGGCGTCGATGGAGTGGTCACGAGGATCCGGATTCGGGCGACCACGATCAGCAACTGGGACAAAAAGGAGTTCATCGTTCCCAACAAAGAGTTTATCACCGGCACCCTGTTGAACTGGACGCTTTCCAGTCCGATGACCAGACTCGTCTTTCCGGTGGGAGTCGCGTATGGATCAGACATCCGAAAAGTGCAGGAGATCCTCCTCAACATCGCGAGGAAGCAGCCCGAAGTCTTGAAGGACCCGGAACCCGTCGCCGTCTTTGAGCTTTTTGGGGATAGCTGCCTGAACTTCAGCCTTCGCTGTTACCTCCCTCGCCCGGAGATGCGCCTGGAAATGACCCATCGAATTAATACCGAAATTCATGATCAATTTCTCGCTTCCGGCATCGAAATCCCTTTTCCGCAACGCGATCTCCATCTCCGCTCGGTCGATCCCTCGATTCGTTTTTCGCAGGAGGGACCAAAGGGATTGTAGGGGGTGACTCCCTGATCACGTAGCTTCCGAAGCTTGTCTTCAAGGGGTGTTATCGAATTGTCTGTATCTATGCACAAGGCACTCCTTCTTTCGATCACCCTGATCCTCACTTTTTCCTCTTCCTTTGCAGAGGAAACATGGAAAGCCGGGGCCGCCTCCATCACGATCACTCCCGGCGACGATCTCTGGATGGCCGGGTATGGTGCGCGCACGGCACCCGCAGAGGGCACCGGGACCGATCTCCACGCGAAGGCGCTACTACTCGAGGATGCCAGCGGGCATCAAGGCCTGATCGTCACAATGGATCTCGTCGGGATCGGGCGCGATCTCGCGAGGCGGATTACAGACGAATTGCACAAGGCTCACGGACTCGCGAGGGAGCAGATCACCCTCTGCACCTCCCACACGCATAGCGGTCCTGTCGTCGGGCAAAACCTTGCTCCCCTCCATTACGAAAGCCTCGATCCCGAACAGCAGGCCAAAATCCGTGCGTATGCCGACGAACTCGTCCAAAAGGTAGTGACTCTATCGGGAGAAGCCTACGCCCATCTCGCTCCCGCGACGCTCCAGAGTGGAAGCGGCAAATGCACCTTTGCCGTGAATCGTCGGGAGAATAAACCGGAAACAGAAGTCCCCGCAAGGCGAGCCACCGGCACCCTGAAGGGTCCGGTCGATCATGATGTGCCGGTTCTCAGTGTGAGATCAAAAACCGGGGAACTCCAGGCCGTCCTCTTTGGATACGCCTGCCACGCCACCGTCCTCTCCGGCCAAGTCTGGAGTGCCGACTACCCGGGATACGCCCAAACGGCGCTGGAAACTGCCTTCCCCGGCGCGATTGCCCTCTTTTGGGCGGGTTGCGGCGGAGATCAGAATCCCATCCCACGGAGAGAAATCCCCCTCGCCGAAAAATACGGGGCCGAACTCGCTGCGCGGGTCGGTGACGTGCTCAACTCTCCGATGCCGGTTCTCGCGCCCTCCCTTTCCACGACCTACGAAGAAATCTCCGCGTCTCTCGCGCCGCTGCCGACCACCGAACAGATCAAAGCCAATACCACCTCGACGAATCGCTTCGAAGTGGCACGGGCTCGCTACTTGTTAAAGAAATTGGAGAAACAGGGCCCCTTGGAAGCTTTTTACCCCTACCCCATCGCCGTTTGGAAACTCGGGAAGGAAATCGATTTTATCTTCCTCGGCGGAGAAACCGTCGTTGATCTCGCGCTACGCCTGAAACGGGAAGGTCGCGGCACCTCCACCTGGGTAGCGGGATATTCCAATGATGTGATGGCCTACATCCCCTCCCTCCGGGTCAGGAAGGAAGGCGGCTACGAGGGCGGTGAATCCCACGTCTACTACGGTCTCCCCTCGCTCTGGGCCGAGACGATCGAGGACGAGATCATCTCCGCCGCCGAGCGATTGACGAAGTAAAAGAAGTCACGGGAGCTCGACCCCCATCACCCACGCGGGACTTTTCCCGCAATCGAGCGTCTGGAGGGGGGTGAGAGCGCCGCTCCCGGCGTCGCGACGATAGAGGGCGAGGCGGCCTTCCCCCTGTCCTGCCACGACCAGATACTTCTCTCCCGGCATCAGGTTAAAAGAACGAGGCGTCTTCTCGGTAGGCGTCTGTCCCAACGCGGTCAAAATACCCGTCTCGGGATGGATCGAAAACCCGGCGATGCTCTCATGGCCACGGTTCGAAGCGTAGAGAAACTTTCCATCCAACGTGATTTCGATGTCTGCACAACTGCCCTTGTTCGAGTCCCAACCCGCCGGGTGCGTCGAGAGAGTCTGCTGAATCGAAAGAAGGCCCTTTTCGGCATCATACTGACAAAACGAAACGCTCTTCCCCTGTTCATTCACCACATAAACCCATTTGCCATTGGGATGGAATTGCAGATGTCTCGGCCCCGCCCCCGGAGCACCAGGCATCGACGGCGGGGTGTTCAGCGTGAGTTCTCCGGACTCGGGATCAAACAAGAACTGATCGACGCAGTTCAAGTCCATCGGATGCGGACAAAAGGCAAAACGATTCGCAGGATCGACCTGGATACAATGAGCCTTCGGCCCGATGTCCAGCACCCAGAGAGGCTCGTCCACGATGATGCCGTCCTCATTGATCCGACTCACACTGACGAGGCCTTCCGAATAGTAGGCAGCAAGGAGCCAGCGACCACTCCGGTCCGGAAAAATGTACGCAGCACTCCCGGCTGACGGGACGCTCGAATCAAAGGAGAGCAAACCACTCGCCGGATCTACTTTCAAAGTGGCGAACTTTCCAGCGGTTCGCAGCGAGGCATAGAGGTGCTTCCGATCCGCGCTCATCGCGAGTGGACCCGGCGAACCCTCCAATTTGATGTCTCCGATCCGGGTGAGTTCCTCCTTCGATTCATCGAGAGAGAAAATTCCGATCCGATTATGTCCGCTCTCCGACACGTACACCACCGTGCGTGCCTCCACGGATGCGTGGACAAAAAGGATCGAAAGTGCGAACAGGAAAAGACGGTTTACAAAAAGGAAATTCATTTCGCGGCTCGGGCTTTCTCCATCATCTCCGCGAGAGTAACGGACTCGCCGTTTCTGCGTTTGCTCTCATCTGCTGCTGCCATAAACGCAAAGATCTCAATAGTTTCCTCTGCTGTCACCGGGGGGACTCCCGTCCGGAAAAACTTCATCATCTCCGTCATCATTTCGGGGTAGGCCCCTGCAGCCGCTTCTTCGATGGAACCTTTTGTGCCAAACGCTCTCACTCCATAGACCGCTTTTGCCGCCCGCAACCCGATCACGGTACCCGTTTTCCCGCCTTCCCAGACGCCCGTTACCACGTCCGTTCCCTCCGTGTGAGTGCGACTAACACTTTTACAACCGGTTCCGATGACCGTGAAAAGCGCTTCGGTGGGGTGAATGCCATACCAGGCCAGATCGAGGTGGTGCTCCTCGAGGGACGCCGGACCAAAACTGAGAACAGCGGCGATGTCGCCGATGTCCGCCGTAGCGACCTTCACGACGCCACTGTTGAAGCGCAAATTTGACGAACTCCAGACGGGCACTCCCTGCGTTTTTGCGAGATCAAAGATCGCAATCGCATCCTCAAGCGATGCCGCGACCGGCTTGTCAATGTAAGTCGGTTTCCCTGCCATGATGCACGGCCTCGCCTGCGCCAAATGCGGCCGACCATCGACGCTCTCGATGAGCACGACATCGACCTCCGGCAGCATCGCCTCGATCGTATCGTACATTTTCACCCCAAACTCTTTTGTCAGCTTCTCGACATACCCATCGACCCGAGTGTGACTGCTCTCAATATCAGGGCTCGACTGTGCCACTCCCGCGACGACCCGCCCCTCGTGACCATTCTTCGGATCATGCAGGATCGTTGTGAAGGCCGTCGCATGAGAGGTGTCGAGACCGATCATTCCGATCCGGATGATTTTTTTCTCCTCCTGCGCGTGAGAAGAAAACAGGAGAAACGAGGTGGCAAGCCCCAAAATACTGCCGAGTCGCAATGTCATAGAAACCTTCTACCGAAAGATCAGCAAAGGGAAAAGTCCGCATTCGCGCTTTGTCCCCCCCCTCACCCTGCCTGCGGGAGGACAAGGCACCTCGCTACCTCCCCTCGCTCAAGCGCTGCATAGGCTTCATTGATCTGACTGAGCGGATAGGTGCAGGTAAGGAGAGAATCGAGATCGATCTTCCCACATTCATGCAATTCAATCAGCCGCAATAGATCCAAACGGGGGCGGGTCGATCCATAGATCGAACCACGGAGGGTCTTCTCCGCATACACGAGAGCGTTCACATTGATGCGAGCACGGGATTCCGCCGGAGCAATCCCCACGATGACACAGGTGCCGCCCTTCCGGGTCATGTCAAAGGCCTGCTCGATCGGCCCAGGAAGGCCGATCGCTTCGAAGGCATTGTCCACCCCGACACCGCCGGTAAGCTCCTTCACCACAGCCACCGGATCCTCCTCGGCAGAATTGATGAAATCCGTCGCGCCCATCGTTCGGGCATATTCCAATTTCGAGGGAACGCGGTCAATAGCGATGATGCGCGTCGCACCGGCGAGACGAGCGGACTGCACGATGTTCAAGCCTATTCCTCCGCACCCGATCACCGCGACCGAACTGCCCGCTGGAACCGATGTCGCATTCATCACTGCTCCAAAACCAGTGATCACCCCGCAGCCAATCAGCGCGGCATGTTCGAAGGAAACCGATTGGGGAATCTTCACCACTGCACCCTCGGCCATGGTAGAAAGTTGGGAAAACGTCGACACTCCTGCGTAATGCAGGATCGATTCTCCGGCACGGTTGCGGAAGCGCGTCTTCCCGTCCGGCATCAAACCTGTAATTCGCATCTGACTTCCCACATCACAGAGAGCTGGTCGTCCCCCGAGGCAGTAAAAACAATGCCCGCAGGACATCCGCCAGATCGGGATGACGTGATCCCCCGGCTTCACCGTCGTGACCTGACTCCCGATCTCTTCGACGATACCGGCCCCCTCGTGCCCGAGGATAATGGGCATTTTCATCGCGAGATCCCCTTTCATGATGTGGAGATCGCTATGGCAGACACCGGCTGCCTGCATCCGCACCTGCACCTCGTATGGTCCCGGCGGCAGGACTTCCACTTGCTCGAGGCGGAGAGGTTCGTTGACTTGATATAAAACAGCGGCAAGTGCTTCCATAGAAAAAGTGGGGGAGAAAAGAAACACGGTCAACTACGGGCCCCAACCCTGTCAAGTATCCGCAAAGAGGGCCGGTTTTGTGATCGTGTAAGGAATCTTCAGTCCCTCTTCATTCCACGTATCAACGACCTCCACCAGGGTGCCACGACGGGTATTTTCGAAAAGAAGAGGCGCGACACTCTGAGGAAGGCGGATGCAACCGGCCGAGGCGGGATACCCTGGCAGATCACCGATGTGCATCCCCACTGCCGTTTCCCCGAGACGCATCCAATACGGCATATAGACATGGTAGATCGTGGACGTCTTTCCCGAGACAACCCGCTCCGTGATTTGGAACGTTCCCCTGGGGGTATATTTGCCTCGCCGGGCGGTCGAGATCGCCGAATCAATCGCCACGAGGTCATTGATGACGAGAAAGACTCGTTGCCGTTTGATGTCGATGATCACCTTCCTCTCCGCGTCCTTGCCCTGATCGAGGAGAACGCGATTAACATAGGCATCACTGTGAGAATCCCGATAAGAAGAACGTTTCTGCGGTCTCGGGGTTGCCTTCACTGGTGGTGTAAGAACGACCTTCGCGTTTCGTTTTGCCTTCCGCTTTTCAAACCAGCCCGCCTCCGCCGGAACCAGAAAGACAGAGAAAACCACGCAACACAGGATCGTCCGTGAGACCAATCGAAACGAAGATCTGTGATTCAAAGCAAACATCAAAAAAGCGAGGCGCAGTTCCCCGCCCATTTACGAGTAACAAAACATGGCCTCGCTGTCACGCTTTTTCCCGTAGCGGGAACAGTTCAGGGTGCAGGCACGGCCTGACCTTGTAGCGGCAGATTGGCAATGAAAACACGTGCGCCCTGGCCGACGATGTCGAAAAGATCAATGACATCACCGGACTCCATGCGAACACAGCCGTAGCTCGCGGGGATCCCGATCCGGTTTTCTTCGGGTGTTCCGTAGAGATAGATATAACATTTGTAAGCAGTCGCATTCTGCGGTTCGCCTCCTTTCAACCAGAGGATGCGCGAGACGATCCGATCGCGTCCCGGAGAGTCGGGAGTCAGAATCTCACCAGCGAGAGCATCGCGTTGCGAAAGCTATTCTCGTCCCAGAACCATCCCTGCTTCACCCGGGACGCGAAGGTTGTCCGCCAGCGAATAGCTTGTGCTGCGACCCCCTGCTTCATTCCTGACCAGCACGCCCTGTTCCATCAGCGCACGAATGTCACGCAGGGCTGTATCTTCGGAGCACTTCACGAGCTTGGAGTATTTTGAAGTGGTGAGCTTGCCCTCAAATCCGTCGAGTAGCTTGTTGATCACTTTTCGTTGCCGCTGATTCACGGAGTGCTGGTTCGTCCGCTCCCAGACGCGTGCCTTGTGGAGAACGGCAGAGAGAGTCTCGTCAGAACCCTGGATGGCCCGCCCAAGGCAGCCGAGAAACCATTCGAGCCAATCGGTCACGTCCAGACCGTTCCGCTGTCCACGCTCCAGTTGCAGATAATATTCCTTTCTCTCTGCTTCCATTTGAGACGACATGCTGTAGAAGCGCTCTGCCGCCCGGTCTGCTCTCGCGAGTCCCAGATCGACGATCGCCCGCCCAATTCTGCCGTTGCCATCTTCGAAAGGGTGGATGGTCACAAACCAGAAATGGGCGATACCCGCCTTCACCACGGGATCTACTTCGAGTCCGCGCTCGAACCAATCGAGAAACGCGGCCATCTCCTTTTCCAGCTTTTCCGATGGGGGCGCCTCAAAGTAAATCGTTTCCTTGCCGATCGGACCCGAAACAACTTGCATCGGTCCAGACTCGGCTAGCCGCCAAGCACCTGCGGTGATGCGGTGCATTCCGCTCCACCCGGTGGGAAACAACGAGGCGTGCCAGCCGAATAAACGTTCGGTGCTGAGTGGCTTCGCGTAGTGCTGGGTCGCATCGAGCATCATTTCGACGATTCCCTCCACATCGCGTCCTGCCACTGCGGTCCCCACGTATTCCATTCCGAGACGACGGGCAATAGAGGAACGAACTTCTTCAGCATTGAGTCTCTCCCCCTCGATGGCGCTGGACTTCACTACGTCCTCCGTAAGAGTTGAGAGCTGTGCCTCGGCTCGTAAGGGGAATCCAAAGCCTTCCATCCTGCCAAGGAGTCGCCCTTGGCGATGCCTCACCTCCGCGAGCAAGCCCGAGAGCTTTGCCTCGTTCCAAGTTAGCTTAGGCCAGTCAGCCCTCTCGTGAATATACCCCATTATCTCCGCTCCTTTTGCGGTGATTGTAGCCGACTTTCACCGCAAAGGCAATTTTCCCCGCCAAATATGCGGGGAATGGGGAGGTCTTTTGCGCCGGGTGCGTCTTCAACGGCACAACGGTAGACGATTGCCTGCTTTCACTATGCAGTGCGGGGACATATGCAGTGCGGGGACAGGATCGAATGCAGTGCAGTGCGCACAGTGCAGGGACATGCGCACAGTGCAGGGACCGCACAGTGCAGGGACAGGATGATTATCACACAGTGCAGGGACAGGATGATTATTGAGCAAAGCAGTTCTATCTGTCGATCTTTTTCACGAATCTCACGATTCCTCTAACCAACGGGCCAAAATGATTCGAAGCGGGCTCACTTGACGTTTCCTCTTACGGTTTTTCGACAATCCAATGCCGCTACTTTTCGCCATTCACGCCAAACGCAGGCGAAGTCTCGGCGCCTCCGCCTCCCGTTCACGCCTTTTCAGCGTTTCCGGCTTCCACTTTGCCCGGGGTTTCATAACGCTCAGACAACTACCTCCCCGCTAAGCCAACAACTCCACTCCCGCTTTGGGACTACTCCCGCAACTTCGCTGCCGAGATCATCACTTCCTTGCGCAAGTCGCGCAGCACGCACAAACCGTTCCAGTCAGCCTCGCGCATGACCCGTGCTCCACTCTGCCGGGTTTTCCCCAACTTCGCACGGTTCCGTTCAAAGACTTGATTCACAAACGCTTCACTGCCCAGCACGGCTCCGTCGGTCAGATAACGCACCCGAATTCGAATCGCTTCAGCTGCGGGCATCTTTCCCTTTCTGCCTTCCTCCGTTTCGACTTGCTCCCGGGTGAAGCCTTTCTTGTGAGGTTTTTTGCCGGGTTCGGAGATTTTCCGTTCCTCGCCTTCGTAATACAACCAGAGCCGATAGAGTGCTGCGGTTTCAGACCATTTTTCTT
>JAGPCC010000186.1 GCA_018058245.1 Verrucomicrobiales bacterium | reverse complement strand
GAGCTGGGAGACCACCCAACCTTTGGAGAGCATTCCCATCAGATAGAGCGCGAGCGGATTCATGCCTGCAACAACAAAAGGATAAGTCCACCAGCGCATCTTTTTCACGTCGATCATCCAGTAGAAAATAGATAACAAGAGAACCACGTAGGCACCGCTGAAAAAGACCCAGGAGGGAGTCCAGAGGCGCTTCACGACAGGGCATATCGTGAGGCCGAGGAGGACTCCGAGGAGGAGGCTGAAGGCGCTGAAAAACAGGAGGAGGCGTAGTTTTTGGCTGGGCCCATACCTCTCATCGCGCAGGAGTTGTCCACACATGAGTCCGAATAACATCGTGACGGAAGCGGGGACAAAGTTCAGCGTCACGTAACCGCCACTATTCGGTGTGGACGACTCGCTATGGGGAAAAAGGTGGAGAAACCACTCGTCAAAGGCAGAGCCGGCATTGGCATTCATGGACCAGTGGGCAAAGAAACCGGAGAGGATGCCTTTGCTGTCTTCACTTTGCGGAATCTGCACAGGATAGAGCACATAAAAGAGCCAGGTTCCGACGAGAATCACAACGGCCGTGATCGCCTGCGTCCGGTAGGATCGACCGGCGAGCAGGACAAGAATGGGATAACCGAGACCGATCTGACAGAGAACATTCGGAAAGATCCAAGTTGTATCCGTGGCTCGAACAGAGCTGAGAAATACCCCAATCAAAATCAGAAGAATCGAGCGGAGGCCGGCATGGAGGAGAATTTTCGGGCGACTCTCCCCGAGGGCTGAGCGCTTCGCAAACGAGTAGGGAACGGCAACCCCGACGATGAACATGAAAGCGGGCTGGATCATGTCCCAAAGGGCAAAACCGAAACCATGGAACTGGCTGATCCATTCTGGATGCGAGGTCTGGAAGCTGATCCACTGGAGCAGAGGTGCATCCGAACCCTTCGCCATGGCAGCGAGCCCGAATCCATTCGCCGCGAGGAGAAGCATCACGGCGCCACGATAAGCGTCCAGTGAAAGGAGGCGGGGAGGGGGATCAGTCTGGGTCATGGTGGCCTATGCCTATCGTTTTCGCTGAAGATTGACAAGACTTCATTCTTCACCGCGATCCAGCATCACTTGATAGCGGGATTGCCAGATTCAAAGAAATCTGTGCAAGATCCCTGTCACAGCGGTTGCCAGAACCAAGTGCAACGCAGCAAATGCCACCAAACTCCTGCGGGAGGAACCCTCCCCACTGATTTTTTCCACTATACCCATGAAAATAAGACTTCTTTTACTTCTCTCCCTGCCCCTGGGGCTTTATGCCGCAGAACCGATCGACATCGCATCCCGATGGGAACTCTTTGTCGATGAGTATCTTGTCGCAGAGAAGAGCGGAGTTGATCTGAAGTTGCACGATCCGATCAAGCGGGAAATCGTTCTCACGACGGATCAGCCGTGGGAGGGAAAGACCTGTGCGTATTTTTCGGCAATTCAGGATGGGGAAAAGGTGCGACTCTATTACCGCGGATCCTCGGGTGGATCGGACCACAGTGATGCCCAGGTGACTTGTGTCGTGGAAAGCACGGACGGGATTCATTTTACCCGGCCAAAACTGGGGCTCATCGAAGCGGGAGGCACCAAGGAGAACAACGTGATCTGGCGGGGAGTCGAGGCTCACAATTTTTCTCCCTTCCTCGACACCAATCCAAAGGCAAAACCAGAGCAGCGTTACAAGGCACTCGGTGGGGTGAAGCAACCCGGAAAGAACTGGCATCAAGGGGAGACGCCCGGCGGATTGTACGCCTTCACTTCGGCGGACGGGATTCACTGGGAAAAAATGAAACCCGAACCCGTCATCACAAAAGGTGCCTTTGATTCCCAGAACCTTGCCTTTTTCGACACGACTCGGGATCGCTACGTGTGCTTCAGTCGTCTTTTCCTCCACGGGGTCCGCGCAGTGCAGAGCAATACCTCGACGGATTTTCTCAACTGGACCGAACCGGTCGCGCACACCTACGCCGAGGGCGTACCTTGGGAGCATTTTTACACTTCTGCGACGGTTCCCTGTCCCACGGCACCGCATCTCTTTCTCTCCTTTCCGAAGCGTTTTATGACGGACCGGAAAAAAGTCCTCGATCATGAGGGCCCGGGCGTCTCTGATGCGGTCTTCATGTCCAGCCGTGACGGCGTCCACTGGGATCGGCCTTTTCTTGAGGCATGGGTGCGTCCAGGGCCCGATTTGAAAAACTGGACGGACCGCAACAACATGACCGCCAACGGAATCGTCGTGACGGGGGAAGGGGAGTGGTCGCTCTATATCAGTGAGCATTATCGCCACGACGACAATCGCATCCGTCGCATCACGGTCCGGAAACAGGGATTCGCTTCGATGCATGGGGATGCCAAGGGGGGAGAATTTACGACCCGACCGATGAAGTTTGAGGGATCGAAGTTGCATCTGAACTATGCCACCTCCGCCGCCGGCTCGATCGGAGTAAAGGTGGAGGATGAAGCCGGAGCGGTCCTCGCAGAACTTCCCGAACTCTACGGCGACGAACTCGACCTGGCCGCGCTCGACGTTTCTGCCTTAAAAGGGAAAACCGTCCGATTGCGAGTCACCTTGCAGGACGCCGACCTCTACGCCTTACGTTTTGCGGATTGAACCCTGTTCGGTCCGGAAGGGAACCCTGTTTGTTTTGACGTTTTACCCATGAATTATTTTCCCGCGAAGGATTCTCAGCGCGGTGAGGGGCGGCTGCGTCCGCTGCTCACGTTCGGTTTTGTCCTGCACTTATTTGTGTCTGCCGTGACCTTGTCCGCGCAGGAGAAATATGCCCCGATGAATCGCCTCACCTGGGAGGAATATGCCGCGACCTTGAGCTTTTGGAAAAAGACCTTTCCAAAATGGGTCAGTCTCGAAACGCGCGGGCTGAGCGGGCAGAATATGCCGGTCTATCTTGTGAAAATCACCGATTCTGCGGTTCCTGATGAGGATAAGCAAGTGTGTCTCGTCACCACTCTGCATTGCGGGCCCGAACGTTCCGGCACGACAGGGGCGCTGGCACTGATCGATTGGTTATTGAGTGATGATCCTCTCGCGCAGGAAACTCGCCAAAAACAGATCATACTGGTAATGCCTGTGGTGAATCCCTTGGCGATGTTTTATACCGACCGATTCCGGAATGAACACGGCGTAGACCCCTACTCCGGACTCGGTCCGGTCGGCAAGGTCTGGGATGTGAAGGCGCTCTCGTTGATCACCCCGGAGAAGGCACCAGAGTTGGTGGCCGTTCTTTCGGTGGTGGATCAGTACCGACCGGAGGTCCATGCCGACCTACACGGGACCGGTTTGCAGGAGTACGCTCCCGATCAGATCGGATCGCGTCGAATGTATCAGGGGCAGATCATGACCGAGATCACCGGCGGTGCCTATTCC
Source organism: Verrucomicrobiales bacterium (assembly GCA_018058245.1). GTDB lineage: Bacteria > Verrucomicrobiota > Verrucomicrobiia > Verrucomicrobiales > DEV007 > Arctic95D-9. Next base: position 6,305 of record JAGPCC010000186.1, on the reverse strand, counting down.
AACTACGCCCTGCGACCGTGGGATTGGCGGGTCACCGAGGTGATGATCGAAGCGGGAAAAAAGGCGGGGTTTCCCTCGGACCGTTTTGAAGCGGACGCCCAGCGCACTTTCTGGGGAGCCGAACTAGCGCCACTGGGCCGAAAGCTCTGGCATGGGATGCCTATGTTCTATTCCGCCCACTACGGTTATGCTAAATACCATACGATGATCCTGACCCAGGAAGTCGCCTGGGAGGCCAGTCTCGTCGCGCGGATGAAAGGATTGTTTAAAATCGGGAATGAAGTCTGGCTCGACGAGCGTCTTCCGGGGTATCCGGTGGATCGGATGCGTCACTTCGTGGGGCATTATGTGACCACCTACGGGACGACCGCGAGCGCACGCCGTGAGAGCCGGGAGGAACTCTGGAATCAGCAAAGCAATTTTGTGCCAGGATTTCTTTATCCACAGACCGACGGGCGGGAGAGTTTTGTCGTAGCGACCACGGCAGCTGCCAAAAAGATCGTTGCGGTGGATGATCTTCCTACCCTGGTCGGGAATCTGAAAGAGGCTTTTGGAGCGAGTGCAGCTTCGATCGAACAGTTTATTGGTGAAGGTCCCGAGATCAAGCTGGCGATGGAGGCCGCAAAACCACAGCTTCTCGCCGCCACGCCTGACACGGATGCGGAAATTACCCACGGCATTGGTTTTCGGATTCGTCTTCCCGGTCGGGTTTCCAAAGAAATCGTAGTACACCTCAACGGGAACCGCCTCTCCCGAGATCCGGTGAACGGATTTGAGAGTTGGTTCGCCGACGGATTCACTCAAGTGCAGGTGAATGTCGCTCCAAAATCAATCGCGACACTCGGTTTGTATTTTGTCACCTGCGCATACACCGCAGAGGCAGAGCGGACCACAGGGTGGATGCCGCCACAGGAAGTGCAGAAACGATTTTCCACGGCTCAGGCAGACGCAACGCCTGCGACCTATTCCGATGTCGCCTACGGGGCGCATTTTCGTCAGACTCTCGATTTCTGGCAGGCGTCCCCGGATGAGGCGACACCTCTTGTTTTTTACCTCCATGGAGGCGGATGGGCCGCTCAGGATAAGTCAGATATCCACCAACACCTCGACGTGAGGGGACTCCTCGACGCCGGTATCTCGGTGGTCTCCGTCAATTACCGGTTTCTCGTCGATGCGAACGCGGCGTCGGTGACTCCGCCCCTGCAATGGCCGCTTCAGGATGCAGCGCGGGCTCTGCAATTTGTGCGATCCAAAGCCAAAGAATGGCACCTCGATCCAACTCGCATCGCGGCGAGCGGAGTCAGTGCGGGCGGGTGTTCTTCCCTTTGGCTTGCGATGCACGACGAGATGGCAAAACCCCAAAGTTCCGATCCAGTGGAACGAGAATCGACCCGTCTTCTCTTCACCGCGACAAAAGCGCCTCAGCCATCGCTCGATCCGGCGGTCCTGGTGGAATGGATTCCGAACAGCGAATACGGGGGACAGGCCTTTGGATTCCCGGGAGCGACGCGGGCGGATTCTTTTGCTCCCTTCCTCGCAAATCGCGAAACTATTCAGGAAGATCTCCACCGTTATTCTCCCCTGGCTCATGCGAGCAAAGACGATCCTCCGGCCTTTCTCTTTTTTACCAAAGCGGACAAACCGCCGGTAAAAGGCGAACCGCAAACGGATCCGACTCACAGTGCCGTGCTGGGATTACTCCTTCGCGAAACTCTCGACTCACTGGGAGTGCGTTGCGAGGTGCATTACCCTGGTGATGCCCAGTCCTCCGTTGGAAATCTTCAAGAAACGCTACTCCGTGAATTAAAAACCAAGCCTCAATAACCATGCAAGCTACCGATTTTTCCTCCTCTTCCGCCCGCCGCCAGTTCCTTAAAACCGGAGGATTGCTCTGTGCCGGGGCCGTCGTCTCGACCGGTCGAAGCCTTGCACAGACTTCGGCGGGGACTGTTCTGGAGACACGCATCATCTCGAAGCAACCGGAGTTCTACCACGGATGGTCCACCGTGATGCGTCGGAAAAATGGAGAACTTTGGCTGACCTGGTCGGGAGGTCGGGTTTCTCATGTTTGCCCGTTTGGTCAGGTCCACGCGATGACATCCCGCGACGAAGGAAAAACATGGACGTGGCCGCGTGTGCTGCTCGATAGCGCCATTGATGATAGGGATTCGGGTGTGCTGGAGACCGCCAAGGGCACCCTGATCGCAACGACTTTCACCTCACTCGCTTATGAATCGCATCTGGAAAAGAAAAAGAGCTTCTCGACTCTGAAATCGGGAGGATGGGAGATGGGAGATATGAAAGCCCAGGAATTCGAACGCTGGATGGCTTGTCATGAGCGGCTCAGCGCCGAAGAACGAAAAGCGGATCTCGGAGTCTGGGTGATTCGGTCCGAAGATGGAGGTATGACCTGGTCGGGACGAATCGATTCGAACGTGAACAGCCCGCACGGTCCCATTCAACTGGCGGATGGACGCCTTTTGTATGCCGGAAAACAGCTCTGGACCGAAGAAAAGAAGATCGGGGTGTGCGAATCAAAAGACGATGGTCTGACCTGGCAGTGGGTATCCGAAATTCCGTCACGGATGGGCGACACGCCAGTAAGCGATTACCATGAACTCCATGCGGTCGAGGCGGCCGATGGGACCATCCTCGTGCAGGTGCGGAACCACAGTGCTACCGACAAAGGCTGGACTTTGCAGACGGAGTCGAGTGACGGAGGGAAAACCTGGAGTGAATTGCATCCAATCTGCTACGGGCTCCCTTCCCACCTGCTTCGCCTCCGTGACGACCGTATCCTCATGACTTACGGTCATCGCCGTGCTCCCTTTGGCAATCAGGCCCGAATCAGCAGTGACAACGGAAAAACCTGGAGTGAAGAAATCATTCTCTCTGGAGACGGGATCGGCGGAGATCTGGGGTATCCGAGCACTGTGGAACTGACCGACGGTTCCCTCCTGACGGTCTGGTATGAGAGCATGGCCGATCAACCTCTGGCAGTCCTCCGTCAGGCGCATTGGACCTTGGCATGAATCCAATCTGGATGGTCTCCATGTCCCTGTCCGTGCTTTGCGTAATCCCCTGATTTTGCAATCGGTGAAAATTCGCTCTCGCGTCGCGGTCTAGGTGTGCTACCTAGACCGCTCTATGGAGAATGCATCAGACCGAGTGACCGCAGACCGACCGTGCCCCCTAACCGGTCAACTTGACGCCGAAGTGGTGGCGACAAAGTCTCGCGACGGCGCATCACTGCGCAACGTGATGTCACTTTCTAGCGGACTGATCTATGTGGATCCACTTCCGGTAGAGGATCTCGCGAGTTTTTACCGGGATGAATACCGGGTTTCCTACAAACAAGTCGTGGTTCCGAAGCGGAAACACATCCTCCGGGCTGCCGGGGTCTGTCGGGAGCGACTCCAACACGCCGGAGGCGTTGTAAAACCGGGGATGCGGTGCCTGGACATCGGTGCCGGAGGAGGGGAGTGGGTGTATTATATGCAGACCCGCGGTTGCGAATCATTCGGGATCGAGCCGAACACTGGTTATGGCACGTTCGCAAAGGACAATTACGGTGTGGATGTTTTCCTCGGAATGTACCAGGAATCCGTGTTTGTCCGTGAGTCCTTTGATGTCCTTTCCCTTTTCCAAGTATTGGAGCATCTCGCCGAACCGGTGGAGGATCTCCGGCGGATGAGTCAGTATCTGAAAACGGGCGGGCTCTTTTTGATCGAAGTGCCCGATATTCTCTTTCCCGGGATGCACTTTGACCATAAATGGCACGAAGGACATCTTTTTGGGTTTGATGTGCTCACTCTCGAAGCGGTTGCAGCCAAGGCTGGACTTCGCAAGATCAGTCTTGAGGTACTGCCAGGGAACCTGTTTGGTGTTTTTGAGAAAAGCGGCGAAGAATCAGTGCCCGGTCCAGACCTCTCTGGTCACGCCGATGTCGCTCGGGCGGACCTCTTCGCAGGGAAGAGGGACTATTGGAAGCGAACCGAGACCTACACTCGCCTACCCAGGCGCCTTGTGAAGCGGGTTGGCGAAAAATGGCATAGCGAGCGGGAGGCGGACCCCAAAGCGATCCTCGATTCGGTCTTTGATCCTTACGGATCGGGCGGATTCTGACGAATTCGCAAAAATTGTGATTTCGAGTGGAGTACGACGGGAACTTCGCTACCCTTGCGGTAGGTCACGATGGCCGCTATACGAGACAGTATGAATCGAAGACTCGCCGGAGTGTTGGTCCCTGTGTTTTCCATACGGGGAGAGAATGATCTGGGGATCGGGGACGTCAGTTCCCTTCACGATTTTGTCAATTTTGCCGCAGAAACTGGATTTGGTTTTGTGCAGCTGCTCCCGATCAATGAAACGGGACCGGACAATAGCCCTTACAATGCGATCAGCTCGGTTGCGATCGAACCGATGACTCTTGATTGTTCCCCAGGGGCACTCAAAGACCTGACATCGGCCGATTTTGACGAAATTACGCAGAAACATGACCTTTCTGCCTTGAATCAGGGGGCCGTGCAGTATGCCTCCGTCCGTCGACTTAAACACGAACTTCTGAACCGTGCCTATCGAGGTTTTTGTGAGAACGTGCTCGGCAAAGTGGACACGAGAGCGCAGTCATTTGAAGCATTTTGCCAAAGCGAAGGTGCATGGTTGAACGATTATTGCCTTTTTCGCCTTCTAATGGACCGAGAAGGCGGCAGCCAGGTGTGGCAGGGATGGAATCCTGACTTCCAGACTCGTGATCGCGCTCTCGCGATCATCGTAGAAGAGGCAAAATTGCGCACCGAGGAGATCGATCGCGAGCTTCGTTATTACGCCTACGTACAATGGATTGCCTTCTCCCAGTGGAAAGAAGTCTCGGAATACGCTGCGGGGAAAGGAGTGACCCTGATGGGGGACATTCCGTTCGGGGTCAGCCTCTACAGCGTCGATGTCTGGGCAAATTTGGAGATTTTTGACCTCGAATGGTATGGGGGTGCCCCACCCGAACAATTGTTCAAAGATGACGAATTTGTTCAAAAATGGGGCCAAAATTGGGGGATTCCCTTGTTCCGATGGGATGTTCTCGAAGCCCGCAATTTTGATTGGTGGCGTCAACGAATTGCAAAAACTACGGAAATTTTTGGGATGTTCCGTGTCGATCATGCTCTTGGTTTTTATCGTATTTACTCTTTTCCATGGAATCCCGTTCGAAATGCGGAGTTTTTGCCGTTGAATCATGACGAGGCAGAGGCTCGATGCGGCGGTAAGCTCCCGGGATTTCGACCTAGGGGAGATCATTCCCCGGAAACTCGCTCGGAAAACCGTCGTGACGGTGAGAAATATCTCAGAATGATCCTCGATGCTGCCGGAACCAGTGAAGTCATCGCGGAAGATCTTGGCACAGTGCCCGAATACGTGAGACCTTCTCTCGCGGATCTCGGAATTGCTGGGATGAAAGTTCCTCAGTGGGAATTTACCGACGGTCACGTCACCTCCGGACTGCACTATCCGCATCTTTCTTTTGCTACCTATGCTTCCCATGATCACGCCCCGATGCGTTCTCAGTGGGAACAGCAGATGAGGCAAATGCGTGCAGCAGAACATGACGGATCTGACTACTGGGAGGCACGGAATTTTCTACTCACGCTTTGCGCTTTTGCCGGAATCGAGACTCCGGGGGGAGAAATCCCCGAATACAGCCATGAGATTCAGGAAAGTCTTCTACGGGAGCTGTTTTTCTCCAATTCTGGACGGGTCGCCGTTTTGATCAATGATCTCATCTATGATACCGAGCGTATTAATGTCCCCGGTGTCATGGACGGTTCAAATTGGAGCTTCCGTCTACCGATGACAGCACGCGAACTCATCGGCGGGAAAGAATATTGGGAGATGAGAGGAGTCTTGAAAAAACTCTTGAACGAATCAGGCCGTTCGCGAAGAGTGGATGGCTGAGAGAGCGATCGTCATCCCATCTCCAGATACCTGTCAGAATCCCAATTTTCCACAAAAACCATTTTCAACAAAACAACAATAAATCCATTACGATGAGCAAACCCATACGAGTTGCAGTGACCGGTGCCGCCGGTCAGATTGGTTATTCTCTTTTATTCCGAATCGCGAGCGGTGCGATGTTTGGTCCCGATCAGAAGGTCGCGCTGAACTTGATCGAAATCGAACCCGGGATGAAAGCTCTTGAGGGCGTTGTAATGGAACTCGATGACTGTGCGTTTCCGCTGCTCACGGATATTCGCGCCACTTCCAGCCTGGATGAGGGATTTTCGGATGTGAATTGGGCGCTCCTCGTAGGCAGC
>JAGPCC010000015.1 GCA_018058245.1 Verrucomicrobiales bacterium | reverse complement strand
GGGCAGAGGGGAAACAGGGGTGGTAGCAGCTTCCGGATGAGTCCGGAAGGGAAAGGTACTTTGTAAGGATGAAAATATTTGTCAAATTCCGATGAGACGAAAAACTCGTCCCTTGCCTCACTCTTCCGTCGCGGCAAGTTCTTCGGTCGTGGGTAGTTCTTCGTTCGTAGCAGGATCTTTGGTTTCCTCAGTCTCGTCACTCGCGACACTTTCGTCGGCAGCCACTGGCTCGGTTGCCTCAGTGGTCGATTCCGCGGACTCAGCAGCAACTTCAACCACTTCGGCCACTTTGATCGTTCCTCCTGTTGCGACAATTGCCTTATTCCGGATTTCCCGAGCTTCCTCGACCGTGATACCAAGAACCCCGGCAACATCGACGTCATCGACGTCATTTGCAAGCATCTCCACCGTCGTGGCACCTCCGCGAACGAGAGTGTGCGCAATCTCCAGATCGATTCCAGCCTTGCCAGCGATCATCGTTGCCGCTGCAGTAACCTGAGCCTCAAAGGCCTCATGAAGAGATTCATCTTTCTGAACCTGAACATCCCACCCGATCAAGCGAGCGGTCAGACGGGCATTTTGACCGCGACGTCCGATTGCTTTGGAGAGTTCCTCTTCATCCACCTTCACGAGGATTGATTTTTTCTCCTCGTCAATGGTGATTGATTTGATCTCCGCAGGCTTCAGAGCCTCCTGCACAAAAGCACGCATGTCGTCGCTCCACCGGATAATATCGACTTTTTCGTTGTTGAGTTCACGAACGATATTTTTCACTCTCGCTCCACGAAGTCCGACACAAGCGCCCACTGGATCCACCTTCTCATCGGCACTGTAAACTGCCACTTTGGTGCGGTAGCCAGCTTCCCGAGCGAGGGAACGGATCTCGACGGTCCGATCCGCAATCTCACTCACCTCTGATTCAAAAAGTCGACGAACAAAGTTCGGATGACTACGGGAAAGGATGATTTCAGGACCTCTCGCGCCGTTCTCTACGGCGACGACATAGGCGCGGACACGGTCTCCGACGTTGTATTCCTCGGTGGAGACACGCTCACGCTGGTGCATGACTCCTTCGAATTTTCCAAGATCAACAAAAACGTCCCCTCGCTCGAAGCGGCGCACCGTACCACTCACGATATCGCCGGCGCGGTCCTTGAATTCTTCGTAGATCAATTCTTTTTCCGCCTGACGGAGCCGCTGCATCATCGTCTGTTTCGCAGTCTGTGCCGCGATACGTCCGAAATTCGATGGCGTGATATCCACTTCCATTTCCTGCCCCACGTCGATCCCGGGTTTCAGGCGGCGGGCCGTGAAGATATCGATTTCTTCGTAGGCGTTTGCAACGCGGTCACGAACGATCAGTGTGGCATACGCCCGGATATCGCCCTTTTCAGGATCGATGTGAATCCGCATCTCGCGCGCCGGACCGATGCTCTTCCTCGAGGCCGACAGGAGTGCGGTCTCGAGTGCATCAATCATGGTATCACGCTTGATCCCCTTCTCTTTTTCGTAATATTCGAAAAGTGCTAACAGTTCGTTTGTCATTTGCTCCAACTAATCCTCCGATGATGAGACAAAAAAAAGCGGGACAAGCCCACTTAATCAACCCGGCCAATTTGGCACCGGAATCTCAAGATTGCAGGACACCGAACCAGTTCGATGCCCAAAGCGTAGAGAACACGTAAATCCCCGGTAAATCAAGTCCTGATTGTCTGAAACTTTTGTTCGATCGATCTACCGGAATGAAGGCTGGAAAATTGGTGCCGATCATTTTTCGGAAATATTTGATGATTTTTCACTTGCGTGAAGTGAAGACCTGATTAAATTCGCGCCCGCCCCGGCCATTTGTCGGTGATTTGCTCTCTTCGGAAAGGTAGCTCAGTCGGTAGAGCAGTTGGCTTTTAACCAATTGGTCCTGGGTTCGAATCCCAGTCTTTCCACTCTTTCATCCCTCTCCTCTGAATTGGCGCTTGCTTGGCCCCATGATGAGGCTACTCAGTTCCCGTGGGCAGAACTTCCTATAGCATTTCTCTGGTAGCCAGGCAGGTTCGCTTCTACGGACTTCGCAGCGTTCTCTTGGCTATTTTTTCCATCGCCATTTCTGCTTGTTCCACCGTCAAGGTAGACCGCAAAGCAGGCGAGACTGGGCGGGTCGCCCTCCAATCGGCCAATCTTCTCGAAGCCACTTCGACGGCAGCAACCGGTGCCGTCCGAGAGGTAGGAAGGGCCAGTATAGAGCTTCTGAACGACGCGCTACGGTTTGAAGCGATCGACGCGCCTCTCGCCGCGGCAAGGTATCTAAAATCCGCCGTCAAAACACGGCATGCTCTCGCCCTCGGGACAACTGCCCCGAATTCCGAGGCGGGAAAGGCGCTCCTCAGTCTTCACAATAGCTCCCTTTCCCGATTCGCCGAACTCTGGATGAATGAATCGCAGGACGCTACTTCGGGAAACGGTCGTTTTGAAAACGACGGCGAAGTTTTTGAACTCTCGATTTCTCCCCAATCGACCTATCAACCCGCTTATTTTAACCATGTCATCGCGACGAGTTCCCTACGCAAAAAGGGACTTCTCCAGGTCGAGCGGGCTGGATTGGGGGCCTCCCTTGTCGGCACGCGCAACTACAGCGACTCCGGAGCGCCTGAAATGCTCTACTATTCCCCGAAAGGCCTCCAACTTCCCGTGACGATGACCCTCGACAGCGTCGAATCGACCACTGGAGGCCCCACACGTATCATTTACTCTCTGCGGAATCCAGCCCTCGAACCGACCGTCATCCTGGGAAAAACGGAGTATCCGACCTCCGCAGACTTCAGTGCCCCCATCGCTCTGATGCTGAACCGCCAAAATCAGGATTTTATGGGTCTCCAAGGCTTTTTTGATGCAAAAGAACAGATCGCAAAAGCCGGTATCTACCTCACCAGCCCCTATGATCCCGATCGCATTCCCGTGATCCTGATCCATGGACTGATCTCGGTTCCCATGATCTGGCGGGATATTTTCCCACAAATGATGTCCGATCCGGAGATCGCAAAGCGCTATCAATTCATGGTCTTTTCCTACCCCAGTGGTCTACCGATTCCGGAGTCTGCGGCTCTCCTTCGGACCTGGATTGCCGGAATGCGCGAAGATCTCGATCCCGACGGAAACGATCCGCTTTCGAAAAATATGATTGTGGTCGGTCACAGCATGGGAGGGATCCTCACTCGCTCCCTCGTAACCGATGTGGGAGAGAATCTCTGGAAACAGTTCAATGAGACCCCTTTAGACCAATTGGACATCACGCCGGAAAGACGGGAGAGGATCCGACGTATGGTCTATTTTTCTCCAGATCCTGCCATCAATCGCGTCGTCTACTTCTCGACGCCACACCGTGGTTCAAAACTCGCCGAAAAGAGCCTCGCGGGAGCCCTCTCGAAAATCGCGAAGCTCCCGCTTCAGGCTGTGAATGCGACGACCGCCATTTTAGATCCGCGCGTCGCGGAAAATGTCGCCCTGACCGCGCTGCAAAACGGTACCTACACCAGTGCACAATCCCTCGCACCCGGTGCCCCCATGACGAGCGCTCTGGAAATGTCACCGGTTCGAGCAGGAGTCACCTACCACAGTGTTATTGGCGATCGAGGGCTCGGTGATACTCCTCACAGTTCAGACGGAATCGTTGATTATTGGAGCTCCCATCTCGACGGGGCGGCATCGGAACTCATCGTCCCGACGGGTCATCGCTCGTATCTAGATCCGCAGAGTATTCAAGAACTGAAGCGAATCCTTCGTTTGCACGCCGGGATCAGCGAATAGATCGTCGGCCTGGAACATTTTTTTCGAATGAGCACCGAGAATTCCCCCTCCCTGCGCAATCGCCTCCTCTCTGGTATGGTGATCCCGGCGATGCCGCTCGCGCTGAATCCTGACAGGACCTGGAGCCAGATCCACCAGCGAGCACTCATCCGCTACTACCTCGAAAGTGGTGCAGGTGGTCTGGCCGTGGGAGTGCATACGACGCAGTTTGAGATCCGCGCTCCAGAGCACGATCTCTTCGAAGGCGTGCTGGAATTCAGCGCGGCAACTGTCGCAATGGAAGGCGCAAGACCGGGGAATGCCCCGTTTACCCTGATCGCCGGTGTTTGCGGGGAAACGACACAAGCCTGCCGGGAGGCAGAACTCGCCCGGACTCTCGGCTACGAAGCTGCGCTCTTAAGCCTCAGTGGCCTCCGCGGAGCGAGCGATGATGCGCTTTTGGAACATTGCCAGACCATTGCAAAGATCCTTCCCCTGATCGGTTTCTACCTGCAACCGACCATCGGAGGCCGGACCTACGGATACCGATTCTGGCGCCAGTTTTCGGAGATCGAAAACGTCGTTGCGATCAAGATCGCTCCATTCAATCGCTATGCCACGCTGGAGGTCGTTCGCGCGGTCGCGGCGAGCGGTCGCACCGACATCGCACTCTACACGGGGAACGATGACAATATCATTCACGATCTCATCACTCCTTTCCTCTTTGGCGACCGATCTCTTCGCATCGCCGGAGGGCTGCTCGGGCAGTGGGCCGTCGGCACCCAACGAGCGGTTACTCTTCTCGACTCGATCCAACGAGACGACGCATCCGCGACGGAATGGGCAAAACGCAATGCGCAGCTCACCGACTTCAACAGTGCGATCTTTGATGCTGCCAACCAATTCGCCGGGTGCATCGCGGGGATTAACGAAATGCTCCGACGCGAAGGACTCCTGCCGTCGGCGACATGCCTCGATGCGGCGGAAGTTCTTTCTTCAGGACAGTCGGAAGAACTGGACCGAGTTTCTGCAGCGTATCCGGAATGGCAGGACCGAGAGTTTATTCAGAAAAATCTCGAGCGCTGGTTGAAAGATTGAAGAGGTCTTGTCGGGCAAGTTGCCAGGAGTCTGTCGGACTAGGAGCGGTCGAGCGAGGTAGATCCCTTTCCTGCCAGTTTCGGCAGCTCCCCATTCCTCTTGTCATCCCGACAAACACGGCTCGACAAACACGGCACCAGTGTTAGGATTTTGAACCTATGAGCGAATCCCTGCTATCCGATCTCCAGACGCTATATTCCGCCGTTGTCGCGGATGTCCTTGATGCCCATGGCTACCCGAATCAGACACTTTCCCCAAAAGTGCGGGCACTCACTCCTGCGGGACGTGTCGCCGGGAGAGTTTTCACGTTAAAGGCCGAAGTCGTCACCGCCGTTCCAGAAAGTCCCTACGAACTCGAAATGGCGGCAATCGACGGTGCCGCGCGCGGCGATGTGCTCGTCGTAGACGCGGGACATGACCATAGCTGCGCCTTCTGGGGTGAACTCCTCACCACCGCTTGTATGGTGAAGGGCGTGCAAGGAATCGTCATGACAGGTTGCACCCGAGATCTCTGGGCCCTGAATCAGCTCGACTTTCCAGTCTTCGGAGTCGGTGCCTCACCGGCCGATAGCAAAGGGCGTCTCGACGTCTCTGCGATCCGGGAACCCATCGTGATCGATGGAGTGGTCGCTTCTCAAGGTGACTACATCCTCGGCGACTGCGACGGTGTCGTCATCATCCCCGGGGAAATCGCCGAGACAGTGATCGCCGCAGCGAAGGAAAAAATTGCAGGGGAAAACACGGTCCGCGATGAACTCGCCGCCGGGGTCCCCGTCAGCGAAGTCTTCCGGAAACACGGAATTCTCTGATCCTTCAGGATTTCTCGAAAGGAAAGAGCGGACGTCGGCGATGCCGATAGTCGAGCTTTATCATGTCGGCGCGGGTCACGCCCGGAGAATCGACGGAAAGGAATCCGCCCTGAGCGATGGCCTCATAGGCCGCGCGCGGGGCGATCACCCCCTTGGCAACGATGAAGTCGAAAGAAGCCGGCTCCAGCTCGCAACTCGTGAGCTGGGCGAGGCTAAACGGTGCCATTCGCTGAGTTGTCACCAACAGGGCGAGTCCGCTGTCTTCTCTCTGCAAGACTGCTGACGCGCCTTGATCAAATTCCGAAAACCCTCCGTGTCTCGCCTCAGACTCCTGAAACTTCCCATCACTCAGAGAAAGGACCTTCCATTCGCCTCCCAAGGGTGCCTCGGAATCTCCGACCTCCGCTTCAATCACTCCTCCGATCCCGGCCATCCCGGCCTTCTCTGCGGCGGCAGGATCGTGAAGCACGACAAGAAATCGCCCCACCCCACCTTGGCAAAGCCACTCTTGAACAATCGCAGTGCTGTTTCCGGGCGATCCACCCCCTACATTGTCCCCCATGTCGAGAAAAACGACGGGCCTTTCAGTGATGCCTCGGGAGCGAGCAATAGCCGCCTCCACTGAGAGGAATTCTGGATCAAACGAATCTCGGCGATCCCACATCTGTTTCGCGATGGCGTCAGCCAACTCTTGTGCGAGCCTCGTCTCGCCATCGGAAACGACGAGGACAGTAGAGCCCATTTCCGGCACATCCGCGTAGGGAAATCCGAAAAGAATCGAGCCGCTCAGCGCCTTCTCCCCGCCCCAGATTGCAGCAGCGTCCCGGAGGAATGTCTGCAAAGGTTCTTCGGAGGTGTTCTGGGACTGGATATTGATCGCCATGGGGGGAAACGCGGCAGCCTGAGTCGGATGCACTTCCCCGGCCAGAGTTCGAACCATGAGCTCTGCCGCTTTCCGACCCGTCTCCCGCTGATCGAGATGCGGATTTGTCGAATAGGCGATCAGAGCATCCGTTGCCGCCACCATTGCCGGGGAGAGATTGGCATGAGGATCGAGCGTGGCGATGAGTGGAACTCCCCCACCGATCCGCTTGCGCACTTCGGCGAGCCAGTGACCATCGGCATCCGGATATCCTTCCGCTACGGTAGCTCCGTGAGGAGCTGCGAGGATGCCGTCGAGCGGGTCCGCCTGATCGATCTCAGCCAGCATTTCCTCGACGAGCTCTTCGAAGTCCGCTTTTCGAATGACACCATACGGAAGCGCTCGCGCTAGAAAGATGGGGACCACTTCGATGCCGTGCGCGTCGAGACCTTCAAAAAATCCGCCCACTTCGTGCGGCGCTGCCGCCATGCGTTTCCGCAGCTCCGAACCTTTCACGATCAGGTCTGCCGCAAAGTGCGCCCGGGTCGTGAGATCCTGAATGAAAGTATTCGACTCCTGGAGGAGCCCCACGATACCAACTCGAAAAGGTTTCATGACGAGAATTTCTACTGATCTAAATTAGGGTTGAAAGCGGATGCAGACCGGATGGTCGATCTGGATTTCTTTTCCGGTAAAAGTCAGTTTCCCGGTCGATTCATTGATCGAAAAAATGGTGATGTTTCCGGAGTCCTGGCCTGCCGCGAGAAGCCATTTTCCATCCGGTGAAATCGAAAATCCCCGGGGAGTCTTCCCCCGCGTGGATTCATTCGCGACGTAGCGCAGCGTCCCATTTTCCGGATCGGCCGCATAGATCACGATGGAATCATGCCCCCGGTTGGAACCATACAGGAACCTCCCGGAAGGATGGGCGACGACTTCCGCCGCAGAACCGAACGGCTCGATCCCTTCGGGTAGAGTGCTGAGCGTCGAGATCTCCTTCAGTTCCCCGGAACCTACATCCACTCGAAATGCCGTCATCGTGAGCGTCAATTCATTGATCACATAGGCAAAATCCCCTCCGGGGAGAAAGGTGAAATGACGAGGTCCAGAACCAGGTTTGATCTTTGTCTCTCCCGATGCAGTGAGGGCTCCTGTCGTTTTGTCAACAGCGTAGCGGTAGATGCGATCGGTTCCGAGATCTGCCGCGTAGAGAAAACGATCATCCGGTGAAAAACGGACGGAGTGGGCATGAGGTCCCTTCTGACTTTTGGGATGGATGCTGCTTCCCGTGTGCTGGATCACTGTGACGGGCTCGGAGATGGTGCCGTCCCCACCGAGTTGATAGCTGGCGATGCTCCCGCTTCCGTAGTTGGCCACGGCAAGGAGACGCCCATCGCTCGACGTCGAAAGGTAACAAGGGCCGGCTCCGCCGGAATCGACGGCATTGATTTTTTCCAGGACTCCCTTTTCCCCAATCCGAAATGCGGTCACGATCCCGCCCCCTGAACCACTTCCGATTTCCGTGACTGCGTAAAGATACTTCCCGGAGGGAGTGATCGTGAGAAAAGAAGGGTTTTCCAATTCCCCCGCGAGCGCTGGCTTTCCGAGTGTCCCAGCATCACTATCGAACGCAGAGAGGTAAATCCCCTTCGAATCAACGCCTTTGGTGTAGGTCCCAAAATACACATTCGTCTCCCCACCCGAAACGTCGAGTCCGAGCGTGAGAAACAGAAGAAGAAGACTAAGAAACAAGAGGCGCTGCATCATTTCTCACTCTGCCAAGTAGCGGCCATTCCGCCAAGTGACATTTCTACCGGAATCTCGTATTTCCCCGGTCACTCAAAGAGGGTTCAGTCATCGACCGAACAGGGTTTGATCACGGAATCACGGGAATCAGCTCTGCACCGGAGTCGGAGACGGGATACACTGCTTTTTTGTCCTTCAACTGAGCGACGAGCTCTCCCATCATACGATGGAGTGTCTCCTTCTCACTGTCCGCAAGATTGGTTTGCTCGAAGGGATCGTTCTTCAGATTGAACAACTGGTAGTGTCCGCCCTCGAATTGCAATCCTCCCCCATGCGTCGGGATCTCAGGCAGGGTGTGGTAGATGACCTTCCATTCCCCGTCGCGCCAGGTCGTAAAGTAGTTGCTGCGATGGGGTCCATGCGGATAATGCATCAAAAATTGCTCGGGACGCGAGGGATCGGTCGATCCGCTGAGGAGGGTTTTGAGTGATCTTCCATCAACTACATGCCCCTCTGGATTCAGTGATTCCGCCCCTCCGACAAGCTCCAGCAAAGTCGGATAGAGATCAGTGATATTGCCGACTTGGCCTTGGATCGCTCCCGTCGGAATGGGAAGCCGCTTTTGCAGGGTGTTCTCGGGATTGGGTTTTGCCCAAGCTGCGATAAACGGAACCCGCATCCCGCCCTCATAATGGGAACCCTTTTTCCCACGCAATGGTTCGGCACAGGCGACTCCATGCTGATCTCCAAGCGGGGCATCTGATCCGTTATCTCCGAGGAAGAACACGAGAGTATTCTCCGCTACCCCGGCTTCGCCGAAGTAATCGAGCATGTCACCGAGACTCTTGTCCATGCCCTCGATCAGAGTGGCAAAGGCCTGGGCGGCGGCCGACTTGCCGGAGTTTTTGTAATGATCGGCAAAGCGCGGATCTGAGTCAAAGGGAGCGTGTACCGCGTAATGAGCGAAATAAAGATAGAATGGTTTTTCTTCTTTGATGGATTGAGCAACCCGGTCTTTCGCTTCAAGGGTGAGAGCTTCACTTAAAAAAATGTCCTGCCCGTGATATTTTTCGAGTCCCAGCACCGCCATGCTGCCGCGTCCTGGGATGGCCTTCCCCTTCTTCATTCTGTCGAAATTTTGCATTCCAAAATAACTGGCAGGAGCCCCGATCGCGGAACCGGCAACATTGACTTCAAAACCGAGATTCATCGGGTCGGCCCCTTCGGAACTGCGGGGTCCAAAATGTCCTTTGCCCACATGAATGGTTCGGTAGCCCTGCTCGCGCAGGATGCCAGGAAGAGTCACATCGCTCTTTTTTAACCCTTCCCAGTTCCAGTGAGGTGCCCCGTTCGGCCCCGCATTGTTCTGGTCTGGATTGATCCAGTTCGTGGTGCGGTGGCGAGCAGCATTCTGACCAGTCATGAGCGAGACTCGCGACGGCGAGCACACGCTCATCGCATAGAACTGGCTGAATCGTATCCCCTGATTCGCGAGCCGCTCCATCGAGGGCGTTCGATAGTAATCGTTCAGCGGATATCGTTTCGGTTTCCCGTCCGCATCGGTGAGGAAGGGAACCGAGGTATCCATCTCGCCCATATCATCGACCAGAAAGATCATGATATTGGGTGCCTCGGCGGCGTGGAGAGTCCCCGCTACCGAAACGGCTACAGCAAAGAGACCGAAAAGGGAGCGTCGTTTTGTCATGGAGGAGAGGATTAAGAAGGTCAGGAAGAGGCAAATGCGAGATCGAGATCCGCCAGAATATCGTCGATATGTTCGAGACCGATCGAGAGACGAACGAGCCCCGGTGTGATGCCAGCGGCAGTCTGGGCTGCCTCGCTCAACTGGGAGTGGGTCGTCGTAGCAGGATGAATCGCGAGGGACTTTGCATCGCCAACGTTGGCGAGGTGAGAAAAGAGCTTCAGATTCTCGATGAAATTCTTCCCGGCATCGGCACCGCCCTTGATTTCAAAGACCACCATCGAGCCGCCTTTCCCACGAAGGTATTTTTGGTTTTTTGCATACTCGGAGTCAGTTTCCAGCCCTGGGAACCGAACCCACTCCACTTTCTCGTGCTTCTGCAAATACCGGGCCACTGCGAGCGTGTTCTCACAATGCCGCTCCATCCGCAGAGGCAGCGTCTCGATCCCCTGGAGCAGGAACCAGGAATTATCAGGTGCGATGCAAGCCCCGAGATTCCGAAGCGGGACCGTTCTCATGCGCAAGATGTAGGCGAGCGGAGCGAGCGGGGCCGGGAGATCATGCCCCCAGCGGAGACCGTGATAGGAATTGTCCGGTTCATCAAAAAGTGGGTGCTTTCCGCCCCCCCAATTGAACTTTCCGGAATCTACGACGACGCCGCCGATCGCCGTGCCATGACCTCCCATCCATTTGGTGAGAGAATGAACGACGACATCGGCACCGTGCTCAATCGGACGATTGAGGTAGGGAGTCGAAAAAGTCGAGTCAACGATCAGCGGAAGCCCGTGCGCACGCGCTACCGCAGAGACCGCTTCGATGTCGGTGATTTCGAGCGCCGGGTTCGAGACGCTCTCGCAAAAAATGGCGCGGGTTTTGTCATCAATGGCGTTGGCAAATGCCTGCACATCTTGAGAATCGACAAACCTCACGGTGATGCCAAGAGCGGGAAGGATTGAATTGAATTGTGTGTAGGTGCCGCCATAGAGATTGCGGGCAGAGACGATATTGTCTCCGGCTTGGGCGCAGTTGATGAGCGCATAAAAGACCGCAGACGTTCCGGAAGCGAGACCCAGACCACCCATTTCCGGAGCGCCTTCGAGGAGCGCAACGCGCTTTTCGAGCACGTCTGTGGTGGGATTCTGGAGTCGCGTATAAATATTCCCCAACTCCTTTAGCGCGAACAGATTCGCAGCATGTTCCGTGGAATTAAAGACAAAAGAACTGGTGCGGTAGATCGGAACAGCACGGGAATTGGTCGTCGGGTCAGGAGTCTGACCGCCGTGAAGGCATAAGGTTTCAATTTTCATGGATGTATCAAAGATGGTGGCAAACCTCGCATCGTCTGGCAAGCGAAAGGATTGCCGGAATAGCGCAAGCCAAAGCAGGGCACCGCTTCGCTTCTCCCTCCGCCTTGCTCCATTGACTCTTTCCCGCCGACTCGGGGTCAAGAATAGCGGGAGATTTTACCTCCGCTGCTCCTGCCGGAGCGTGATGAGATCTTTCATCACATGGTGGAGAGATCCCTCCCATCCCGATTTCCCGAAGGCATCGTGAACGTCTCGATAGAGCGCATAGATGCGCTCGTAGATTTTCTGATTCTCTGGAATGGGAAAATATTCGCGGGTTCTCATGCGGCAATTGGTCGCCTGCGCCTCAGGAATCGTAACCTGCCCCGTGCTGACCGCCCCGAAGATGGCAGCGCCAAGTGCGCAGGTCTGGTCACTCGCAGCGACTTTGAGCGGTCGGCCGAGGATGTCTGCGTAGATCTGCATGAGCGTGGCATTTTTCACCGCGAGGCCACCGGTATTGATGACTTCATGGATGGGAATGCCATAGTCTTCCATCCGTTGGATGATCGTGAGCGCGCCGAACGCGGTCGCCTCGATGAGCGCTCGGTAAATTTCGTGCGCTTCGGTGTAGAGCGTCTGACCGAGGATCAGCCCGGTCAGTCGCACATCGACAAGAACAGTCCTGTTTCCGTTGTTCCAGTCCAGCGCAAGCAGACCGCTCTCGCCGGGCTTGAGAACGGACAACCTGCGTTCCATCTCGGTGAATTTTTCTCCGACGCTTGCGCCGTAGGTATCGGGTACGAGATGATTTACAAACCAGAGAAAAGTGTCCCCAACCGCCGACTGCCCAGCCTCCACGCCGTAATGCCCTGGCAGGACGGATCCATCGACCACACCGCAGACCCCCGGGACCTCACCGAGGGCAACGTCACTCGGCAGGACGGTGACGTCGCAGGTGCTGGTCCCGAGGATTTTCACCAAAGTTCCCTCTTTGACCCCACATCCGACGGCTCCCATGTGGGCATCAAACGCACCCACAGCGATCGAGATTCCCGCCCGCAATCCGAGTTTTTCCGCCCATTCTTCCGTCAATTCCCCGGCGCTGACATCGGAGGAAAAGGCTTCGCTGTAGAGACGCCCGCGCAGATCGGCCAGTGCAGGATCGAGCGCGGTGAGAAACTCCTCGTCAGGAAGCCCCCCCCATTCCGTCGCGAACATGGCTTTGTGACCTGCCGCACATACACTGCGTTTGATCCGGTCGGGTCGTTCATTCCCAGAAAGGACGGCGGGGAGCCAGTCGCAATGCTCGACCCAGGAATGTGCTGCTTGAAATACCGCAGGATCTACCTTTTTGCAGCGCCAGATCTTGCTCCACCACCACTCACTGGAGTAGGCACCCCCGCACTTCGCCAGATATTGCGGCCTCAATTGCTTCGCGAGGGTCGTGATCGAGGCAGCCTCGTCAAAGGCCGTGTGGTCTTTCCAGAGCCAAACGTGAGCGTTCAGATTTCCTGTAAATTCCTTGGTAAGAGCGAGAGGAGTGCCCTGTGCGTCGACGGGAATCACCGTGCTGCCGGTCGTATCGATACCGAGACCGATCACTTCGGACGGATCAAATCCCGGACGCGCCTCCCCCGCCTCCGCAAGGGCTCCCGTGACGATCGCAATGAGTCCGTCGAGGTAGTCCTGTGGATTCTGTCTCGCGACATTGGGATCTGCCACATCGCTCAGAATACCGAGCTTACCCGAAGGATATGGAAAGACCACGGACCCAAGTTCCTCGCCGCTGTCAATATCAACAAGCAGAGAACGACAGGAGTTTGTTCCATAATCCAGACCGATAGCGTAACGACTCATATGGAAGGGTATAGAGGAAAGCGATTCCGCTTTCAACCTGTGATTGATCCCATGCCGCAAAATATGGACATTTTGGATTCCCATTCGCCAAAATTTCCGCGTTCCGGGATGGAACTGTTTGCAAGCCGGCAGGATTCACGTTGATTCTAGGAAGAACATGGAAATTTTCATCTCTGATATCCCGGAAGAAGGTCTGCATCTGGAGGGCGAATTGCCGGACAGCATTTTCGATCTTCCCCCGGAGGATACGATCACACCGATGGGGCCCATCTCCTACAGCGCGGACATCTATGCCTTCGACGAGGTCATCATCATCAACGGCTCGCTCCGCGCTCCCTTCCGCCTCCAGTGCGGCATTTGCTTGGAGGACTTTGACTATGACGCCGATTTTCCGCAGTGGTCCTCTGAACTAGATCTCGAACCCGGCCAGCGCAGCTTTGAACTGGAGGAGATCATTCGCGAAGATTTCCTGCTCGGACTTCCTTCCAATCCCAGATGTGACGACGGCACCGAAGATCGAGTCTGCTCCAAATCGTATCTCCTTTCCGATAACGAAGTCGTCGAGGACGAAGAAATGTCCGAACCAGACGGCCCGAATGTCTGGGGACCTCTCGACGGACTAAATTGATTTGCGGCCCCACTTCCCTTCCCCACTTCCCGACCGGAGAAGAGGGCGATCTCGTTGCACCCTTTCAAAAACCGGTTAGCTTCCGCTTTGCCCGACTTTCATGAGCCTCTCGACCCATTCCTCCAAAGACTTCATCCGTGAGATCATCGACGAAGATCTCGCCGCAGAAAAGCACGACTCTCCCGTGACTCGCTTTCCCCCGGAGCCGAACGGGTATCTCCACCTCGGTCACGCAAAATCCATCTGCCTGAACTTCGGGATCGCGCAGGAGTACGGGGGACGCTGCCACTTGCGATTCGACGACACAAATCCGACAAAGGAAGAAGTGGAATACGTTGATTCCATCAAAGAAGACATCAAGTGGCTCGGATTCAACTGGGGCGAGCACCTCTACTTTGCTTCTGATTACTTTGAAAAACTCTACGAATGGGCGCTGGCACTGATCAAGAACGGGAAAGCCTACGTCGACGAACAGAGCGCCGCAGAGATTCGGAGCAACCGTGGTGACTTGCAAAACGCGGGCATCGAGAGCCCCTTTCGCGATCGGCCGAGCGAGGAGAGCCTCGACCTATTCCAGCGGATGAAAGCCGGCGAGTTTCCCGATGGCCACATGGTCCTGCGGGCCAAAGTGGACATGGCGCACGCGAATCTAAACATGCGCGACCCAGTCCTCTACCGCATTCTCCACGCCGAGCATCACCGCACCGGCGACAAGTGGTGCATCTATCCGATGTACGACTACACGCACGGACAGAGTGATGCCCTGGAGTATGTGACCCACTCCCTCTGCACCTTGGAGTTTGAGAATCACCGCCTACTCTATGACTGGTTTCTCGAAAATCTCCCGGTTCCCTCGCGCCCCCGCCAGATCGAATTCTCCCGCCTGAATCTCAACTACACCGTCATGAGTAAGCGCAAGCTGCTCCAACTGGTCAATGAGGGATACGTCAAGGGCTGGGACGACCCGCGCATGCCGACCCTCTCCGGAATCCGCCGCCGTGGGTATCCGCCGACCGCAATTCGGAATTTCTGCAAAACCATCGGGATCACCAAGTTCGAGAGCACCAACGACTACGCCCTCCTCGAGAATGCCGTCCGGGAGGTTTTAAATCAGGAGGCCTCCCGTTTTATGGCGGTGCTCGATCCGATCCGAGTCGTCGTAACAAACTATCCAGAAGATCAGGTGGAAATGCTCGAAGCGAACAACCACCCAGAGAATCCTGCTGCGGGAGTTCGAGAAATCCCCTTCTCTCGGGAGATTTTTATCGAGCGGGACGACTTCATGGAAGATCCGCCAAAGAAATTCTTCCGCCTCTCCCCCGGTGCCGAGGTGCGTCTCCGAGCCGCCTATTTCCTGCGTTGTGAAGAGGTCATCAAAGACGCTGCGGGCAACATCGTGGAACTCCGCTGCACCTACGATCCGGCAACAAGAAGTGGGGGGAATCCACCGGACGGACGCAAGGTCAAGGCAACGATTCACTGGGTCTGCGCCCTTCATGCGGTCTCCGCAGAAGTCCGGGTCTACGACCGGCTCTTTGCCTCCGAATCTCCGGATCGCGGCGAAGGGTCCTTTCTCGATCACCTCAATCCCGATTCCCTCACCGTGGTCGAATCCGCAAAGCTCGAACCAGGACTTGCCTCTTTGGAACCAGGGACCACCGTCCAATGGGAGCGACTCGGTTACTTCTGCGTCGACCCCGACAGCACAACGGAGAACCCCGTCTTCAACCGGACCGTGGGGCTCCGTGATTCCTGGGCGAAAGCGCAGGGGCAGGGGTGATTCGTTTCACGGAATCATTGATCCGCCGCGAGACAGTAGAGCCATTCCTCCCGATCTGCTCCACCCGTGACTGCCCGCAAGAAAACAGCATCACCGACAAAGGAAGGCGTGGAGAATCCCTCGGAGCCGAGGTGATTTTCCGCGAGTTTGGTGAACTTTTCCGGATCCGGCAAAAACACGTGGGTGATCCCCCGCTCGTTGAGGGCATAGATCCGGCCCCCGGCGAGAATCGGAGATGCACTGACCGGACCTCCGAGCCGCACTTTCCATTTTTCCTCCCCGGTTTCCGCCACGCGACAACTTGCAATTCCGTTGTCATTCAGGGCGTAAAGATGGCCTTCATAATAGAGAAGAGACTGCTCGTAACAGGAATCCCCATCCTTCCAGAGCACCTTCGGGTTCTTTCCAGCACGCACCGCGATCGTTTCCTTGTTGGGGAATCCGCCACTGGCAAAGACCGTATCCTTGCTCCAGACCAGGGTCCCGCACGTCGCCTTACTCGAACCGCTCTGTTCCCAGTTCAGCGCTCCGGTGCTCGGGTCGTAGCTGCACACTCGATCGCCTCCGCTGAGAAGTACCTGATCGAGCCCATTGATCCGAGCCACGATGGGTGAGGAATAACTTGTCTTGATTTTGCGATCCGTTCTCCAGACTTCGGAACCGTCCGACTTCCGGAACGCAGCAAGAAAGCCACCTTCCGCGAATTCAGCCGAAACCAGAACAAGATCCCCGAAAATGGTCGGACTGGGGGCATATCCATATCCATAATCGCACTGATACGCTCCTGTATCGGTTTGCCAGATGGCCTTCCCCGAGCGGTCCAGAGAGGTGAGGAAAATACGATCCGACTGGTGAAACGTCACAAAAATCGCCTCGCCATCCGAAGCAGGGGTCGGGGTCGCGGGACTGTTTTTCCGATGAAGTTTTGTGGGAAGATCCCCTGCATGGACACACGTTTCCCAACGAACCTGTCCACTGCTTCGATCAAAGGCAACAACGAACTGCCCCGCCTCCGTCGCTGTCGTCAGAATTACGAGATCCCCCAGTATGATCGGACTAGAATGTCCTCGACCAGGAATTCTGGTTTTCCAGCGCACGTTTTCCGATTCTCTCCAGGTCAGCGGAGGCTCAGCTTCCGACGAAGCGATTCCATTGCCATTCGGTCCCCGCCATTGGAGCCAGTTGTCCGCACCAAGGCCTGAACCAGGTAATAAATAAAATAACCAGAAAATTAAGGGAGAAAAGAAACGCATCGGCCATTCAGAACATCGAGCCCCGGAAACGTTTGAAATCTCTGGGATATGGTGGAAAACTCAATGGAAAACCTATCCACCATGGCCGATCCCATTGCTGAACCGCTTGCCCCCGATCAGTCTCTCTACCAGAGCTTTCTCGCGGAACGAGACGAGATCCTAAAGCACAAATGGATCAAAAGCGAACAGGCTGGCGCGGATGTAGGATTTGAAACTGCGATCGTGGATTGGGCGCTGAATCACCGAGAAACCTGGAAAAAGACCACTTTGGCAGGGCATCACTCCTGATATCTCCGCCTCCTCGGCAACCAAAAAACGGCTCCGAAGAGCCGTTTCCGAAATCACCCACTTCCCGCAACTTTTGGCATGAGCTTGGGCCACCGTGGGAGCGGCCACCGTGGGAGCGGCCACCGTGGGAGCGGCCACCGTGGGAGCGGCCACCGTGGGAGCGTCCACCGTGGAGCGGCCCGATCAATTCCCTGCGATTGATTCGACGGTCGTCGTTGCGGTTTCTTCTTTTGTAATCTCTGATTCCAATGCCACCGCTCTCCCGAGAACCTGCCGAGCCGGGAGGAATGACACGTCCTCCCCTGGGAAATGTGCAAGAAGCTTGCGAGCCTGGTCCAACTGATCCTGATTCACCAGAGCGAGGACGTCAGCCTCAAGAGTCCTTGCAATGATTCTCTTAATATCCGGCATGGATTCCGTCAGTTGATCCCCCAAACGTATCACAGAGGCATAGTCTCCAGACTGATAGAGGCTCATTGTCAGCCCTTCGGCGGCGGATTGGTCCGAGGGTTCCTTTTCCAGTGCAGAAAGGAACAAATCGATCGCTTTCTCCCAATGCTTGCGGTCGAACTGGCTCCACCCATCACGGCGGAGTTGCGATGCGTCCGTGGCGGCAGCTTGATCCACTTTGTTGGATATCTCGATTCGCACCGCCTTAGCGATGAGCGGGCGGTATTCTCGAGTTTGACTAGAAACATCTGCCAAGGCGGATGTCGCGAATGGAACGACAAGAAAGAGAGCGCAAAAGGAAGAGGAGATACGGGTCATTGGAGGAAATGGATATTATTTTTTAATTTCTTTTAAAATTTAAAATAAATTAACAATAATGACAATCAATTTTTTTAATTTTATTAATATTAATTCTCAATTTCGAGAAACGCGATTACCTGTGTAGAGTGACATGCACGACTCGGCTGTCTCCTGCGCGATTCGAAGAGCAATTGATCCGAAGAGTAATTCTAAGGAAACGGGATGACTCTGCCCGCAAATTCCCTCCCCCTGATCTCTCCTCAGCCCGCTTCTTCGATTAATCGTGTGATCTCGAGTGCCACATCAAGTGCGGCGGCTCCCTGGAGACCACTTACTCTCGGCTGCTCGCCTTTTGCCGCACAATCGACAAAGGCGGTGAGTTCGCACTTGAGTGGCTCGTCGCGTTCCACGAGAACCTCCTCTTTGGCGATCTCCATTCCGTCTTTGCGATAGATCCAACCACTCTGATCCTGATAATCGAGCGACAAATAGGCATCACTCTGGAAAACACGAATTTTCCGGAGACGCTCAGGGCTGATGCGGCTCGCCGTGATGTTGGCCACACAACCATTTTCAAATCGTATGCGGGCGTTTGCAATGTCCTCGCGTCGGGTTAAAACGGCGATTCCCACCGCGTCGATCGCGGCAATGGGTGAATTTACGAGGTGGAGGACAATCTCCAGATCATGGATCATCAGATCCAGCACGACTCCGATGTCGAGACTGCGTTGGGGAAATGGTGAAAGCCGGTGGCATTCGATGAATTTGGGGGAATTCAGGCGAGCCTCGAGTTGGCTCATCACCGGGTTAAATCGCTCGATGTGCCCGACCTGCAGGACGCAGCCGTTCTCATTCGCGAGGGCAATCATGGCACGGGCGTCATCGACCGAATCTGCGATCGGTTTTTCCACGAGGACATGCTTACCAGCGCTCAATAACATCGTCGCGATCTCGCGATGCGTCACCGTCGGGGTTGCGACAGAAGCTGCATCGACTCGTGCGACGAGTTCGTCGACCGTATCGACTGCTTCGGTTCCAAATTCTGCGGCAAGCGCTCGCGCGTGTTCTTGATTTGCATCGTAGATACAAACCAGATCCGCGGACTCCAACCCGGCATAGATCCGGGCATGATTCCGACCGATCGCTCCGACACCAACGACTCCGACTTTTACGCTCATAGTCATCCTATGCCAGCAACAAGCCACTGCGGCAACTGCGGATCACCTTTCCTGCCGGAAATCACTCGCTTCGAGCGACAAGACTGACCTTTTTTTCTCGGCAGAGCCGGAAAACGTCTTCGATCCCGAGCAGGAGCGTGCTCCCTGCTTCGACGATGATCGCATTGACCCCGGCTTCCGCGGCCGTCTCGATCGTCGCAGGGCCAACGACAGGAACATCAAAGCGGAAATCTTGATTCGGTTTCGAGACCTTTACCATCATCGCCTCTCCTTTCCCGAGCTCCCCTCCCCGTTTCAGAGTCTCATTGGTTCCTTCGAAGGCTTCCACGGCGAGGACGGTTCCCTTTTTCACGACCACGGTCTGCCCGATGTCGAGACGGCTCATCTCCTTCGCAATACGAAAACCGAAGGCAGCATCGCCTTCCTGTCGATCCGACAGGGTCGGGCCACAGACGTGACCCTGTTGAGGCAACAGATCTTCGAGAAATGTCGTCGCGGGAAGGAGGCCGATGCCGTCGCTCTCCATCTCCCCGGCGATCGCAGCAAAGAGCGACTCGGCGTTCCGCTCTTTGACCCGACTCAACATCTTCAGGGTACGGAGATCGGGACGCAGGTCGAAAAGATTTTTGGGAGCGATCTGTCCGACCATCACGACTTGGGTCACGCCATGGGCCTTGAAATGTTTGATCATTTTTCCCAACTGCCCCACGCGGAGCCATTCAATATGATCCACCAGTCCCTGGAGTTCCGGGCTGGTTTCGTCAATGAAAGCCGCCGCTACGAGCGTCGGGACACCCGCTTTCCGGGCTGCTTTTGCAAAAATAGCAGGATAGATGCCGTTCCCGGCGATCATTCCCACGATGGAAGGGATTTCGAAATTACTCATTGTCACTAGAAAACATCAACTCGAAGCGCCCCGATCTGCCACTGCAATCACAATCGCCACCGTGAGGATCACCGTGCCTGCGACCCGCCAGAGAAAACCACGCCCGGAGTCACGATGTTCACTATTTCCGAGGATCGGACCAAAGACAACCAGAAGGACGATCACCCAGAGCCCCCGCGAGGCATAGAGCACGTTGATTCTCGTAGCGTCCTGATAAAAGGTAAGGCAGAGTCCCATGAAGATCGCTTGCAGCCCCACGAGAAAGGCACCCCACCCGGTCCAGACCCTCGCCTTTTCATTCGGGAGCAGCGCAGGACGGCCCTGGATGAGCCATAAAAGCAACGAATAGAGCGAAATCGAACCGGACGCGACCACCAAAAACGTCGGGCCACCAAACCCTCCCGACCACCAACTTACGAGCACGTCACAACAGCCAAAAATCATCGCACTGCCGAGCGCCAGACTGATGGTCAACGCGATATGTCTCCCCCCTTTTAAGTCGGCCATTCCCATCACAAAAATACCGATCGTCGTCAGAATCGCGGCGATCCAGAGCGCGGCACTCGGCATTCTGTGGGTCAGCACCACCACCGCGATCGCCACAAAAACCACTTTCGTGCCCATGATCGGTGTCACGAGAGAAACATCGCCGCGCCGGATCGCGATAAACGTGAGCCAGTTCCCTAAAAAAAACGTTAATCCCATCGTGAGCGGTTTCCAGATCTGGGTCCAGTCGATGACCTCCTTTTGCTCAAAAAATATCAGCGGAAGGAACATGAGACCGAGCGCCAGATTCGTGAGATGAAACGACTGATCCAGCGTGACGCCCTCTTTGAGCGCACGCTTGATCGAGATCGAGCCGAGCGAATAGATGATCGCGGCAAATACAGGCACAAGGAGGTAAATCGGCACCGCGCATTGTCGCGATCCCCTGCCATTCGTCAAAAGATTAAACGAGGGGGAGCAAATAGGCCAGAATCACGCTCATGACAAAGGTGGTCGTCCCAAGCACGGCGAGCAGCGGGGTCCACGATTTCAGTGATTCGAGCTCCGTCAGTCCGCTCATCTTCGAAAAAATCCAGAATCCGCTGTCATTCATCCATGAGCCGACAAGGCCGCCGCCGCCGATCGCGGTCGCGAGATAGACGGGATGGAAACCGAGATTCATGCTCTCTGTCATCGCCGCGATCATCCCCGAAGCCGTGATCACCGCCACCGTGGTCGATCCCTGGGCGAATTTTAGAAGCGCAGAGATGGAAAAAGCGAGCAAGAGCAACCCAACCCCGGCAGAGGCGGAGGTAGCGGGAAAGAGAGACTCAATCGCCGGACCGATTTTAGCCGCGCCCAACATTGCTCCAAATGCCCCGCCTGCGGCGGTGATCAGGATGATGAGACCACCGCTCATGAGTGAAGATTCGAGCGTTTCGGAAAACGCTTCTTTGCCAGGACGGCACATTCTCAGGTAGAGCAGCACCGCAACTGCCGCTGATAACAGCAGGGCAAGGTTGGCATTTCCGAAGAGTTGACTGAGATCTGACGCTTTCCGTTTTTGCGTTTTCCAGACATGACGGGCCAGAATGGACTCAGGCATTTGTGCTTCGATCACCTCGCGATTGACATGCTCCACCACTGCGAGATTCGACTTGCTGAGATTCTGCCCACTGGCAATCGCCGTGCGGTTTTTCAGCACCCCATTCATCGCGACAGCGACCGTCGCTGCAGTCGCTTCCCCCTTCGGCGGGAGAGCGGATTGAAATGCCGTGAGCGGCCCCTCCGTCGCTCCTTCCACTATCGTATAGAACGCACCGAGATCCTTGATCTCCCCCGCCTTCACCTGAGCAGCGCGCTCATTGTTGGCGACCGTCTCCAGAACCGTGCTCGAACCGATCAGAGCCACCGGGAGAATGATAGGCAAAAGAGAGACAAACAACCCTGGCAGCGCCCGGTTGCTCGTTTCCACGGTCGGCTCCGCTTCATCCCCCGGGAGCAAGCGCATCTCGATCGGCATGCGGCGGTCCAAGGCACGTGCAAAGAGCAGGCCAACGATCGCTGCGGGCAAACCAACGAGAGCTCCCACCCCGATCATGACCCCGAAATCGACTCCCAACTGTTGCGCCATGAGGAGCGGCCCCGGCGTCGGCGGGACCAGCGTATGGGTGATCGCTCCGCCCGCTGAGATCGCGAGGACGTAGAGCAAGTAGTTTTTCCCGGTCCTGCGATAGAGCGAGCGGGCCAATGGAACGAGCAGGTAAAAGACCGTGTCAAAAAATACTGGAATTCCAAGGACAAAACCGCTTCCCGCGAGTGCGATCGGAGCCCGTTTCTCCCCGAGACATTTCAAAAAAGCCAACACGATCCGGTCCGCCGCACCACTCGCCATGAGGCATTTCCCGATCACCGCCGCCATCGCAATTACGATCCCGATCCCTCCGACCGTATTGCCAAATGCCGTCGCTACCCTCGCGACCTTGTCCGCGACCTCCCCCTCCGCCATAAAACTGACCACCAGCGCAGCGGAGATCAGAGCGACAAAAGCGTTGATTCGTAGCCCGATGATCATCCCTATGACCACTGCGACGCCTACAAAAAGAGTAAAGAAAGGGTAAATCGAACTATCCATGAAAGCGCAGAGAGTGACAAGAAACTGCCCTGCTGACAACTCCTGAATTGCGGAATCTACACGACACCTCATCCCACTCCGGGGAAGGGAATCGAATTGACAGTACCTGCGAGACTCCCTTTACTCAACTGGGTATGACCTCTCATCGAACCCTCTTGTGCCCTTTTTTTCTCGTTCCGCTCCTTCTGGGCGTGACCCCTCCCCTCACTTTCGGAGAGACAATCGAACATGCCGGAGCCAATTTTTTTGTCTACCGGGTAGATCCCGGAACGGAGAAGATCGAGCTGTTTCTCAGTGAAAAAAGCGGAGAACCCAACACCTTTCCGAAACTCGATGAACGAATCAGAGCAAAAGGTCGTCGCCTGAAATTCGCGATGAACTCCGGCATCTTCGAAGGAACCTTTCTCCCGAGCGGACTTCACATTGCCGACGGAAAAACAGTCACCAAACTGAATCTCAACGAGTTCGTCAAAACGCGGGAAGGCGAGTTCACCCCCAACTTTTTTCTGAAACCCAACGGAGTCTTTTTCATTCGAGCAGATGGTAGTGCCGCAGTGGTGGAGACGACTCGCTATGCCGCACTGAACGAAAAACCCGTCCTCGCGACTCAGTCGGGCCCGCTGCTGGTACAGGAGACGAAGATTCATCCGGTTCTCACTCCGGATTCGACAAGCGAGAGATATCGAAATGGTGTGGGGGTGAGCACCACGGGACAAATCATCTTCGTGTGCTCGATCCTGGACCGCGATCTGGGAATGAGTAATTTGTACCATTTTGCAGAGTTGTTTCGCGACAAACTCAACTGCCCAAATGCACTCTATCTTGACGGAGACATTTCCTACGTCTTCATCGAGGGCGAGACCGCCCCGATCCGGGAAACGAACTGGTTCGTCGGAATTCTCGCGATCACGGAGCCTCTGCCTTAGCCCAAGTTTCTTATCACACGCCCAAAACCTGCGTAAACCCTCAACCTCCGACCAAAAGGCACTACAAAATTGTTGCCGGTTTTCTTTCCGTTTTTGTCGCGGGGCACATCGTTTTCCAGTCCCCTCCGAGCATTCCGAAGATCTGCGCTTGATCGGCGTCAGGCAGGCTGGGTTTCCGCACCGTCACCGTGCGACCGTCACCGTGCGGCAGACGGCAGACGGCAGGCGGGTCGAGACCAGCGAATGCGTGCTCAGGATGCGACGCGCCGTTTTCCATTCTCGGGTATCTCCGTGTGCTGCGAGCCGACGACGGATCCAACTCGGGAGATGATAGGCAATCACGCTGATAGCTCGCGACGGGCGATTTGGCGAAGGAAAAGCGAGGCGGGCAGGTCGGCCCGCGAACGGTCTATCTGTCGCTCGGGATGAGTCCTGGCTGGGAAAATTGAAAATTATTTTGAGAACAGAACTGCTTCGGGATCTCCATAATGGATGTAATTAGCCCAGTCAGGCATCATTTGATCGGCCAATGCATTGCGAGCCGATACTACAGCATCGCCAATTTTTTCGCAGCCAACCAAGTTTTTATAAAGTTCGCTGCAAAACAATTCCGCAGCTTGATCCTGAACAGGCCAAAATGTTCCGATGAAATGGCCAATACCCGCAGTGATGAATGCCTCAGCAATGGTCAGCGCTCCATCGGCGGCATCTTGCAGACTCGGGCTGGAAGCGCCACTTCCATCCTCTGATGGACCAAGGCGGCTGACTCTGGCAGATTCGCATGAATTAAAAACCACCAGACCTGGTGACTTTTCTAGAAGACTGGCGTGCTCCCCGGTAAAAAAACCGTCATTCATGAGCAGTCCGGAACTTTTGGTGTCTCTTCCATGGCTGTATCCACTGTGTCCCGCAAAATGCAACACATGATAGGGATTATTATTCAATTTTTGGGTCAACGACGCGATGGTGGCATCCCCCTCCATCAACAGTTCAAAGCTAGCGGAGGGCATTTGAGACCGATATAATTCGACGATTGCCCGCCCCTCAGTGGCAGCCCCGCGGAGGTCACCCGTTGGATTGATGACCAAAAGAATCCTGAATTCCTTGAGATCAGGAAGTGACTCCAAAACCCTCGCCTTGGGACTCGTGAACAAGCGCGAAACCCCGGTCTGCAACGCAGGAAAGGTTTCACCGACACGGATACATTCCCAGGGAATCGCAGCACTGCCGTTATCATCCTGAAACTGCAACCTGGGTCGCCGCCCGGCATTATCTGACTCGTTGTTCCTCGCAAGTTGCGAGCGAATCGACTCAGGGATCAGAGCGGTCACCTGTGCGCTCAACTCATTCAGTCCGTCCCATGAAAATGATGGTGCCGGTCGAGTGTCTTGAGCAGGATCAACGTTCAAATCATCCCCCAACCCGACAAGTCTGTAAATCTTTTGTAACGATACTTGATCGAACCCGTTGCCAGTCTCTTTGAGCAGTGCCGCGCCGAGTTTCCACGGACGAAAGGTAAAAGAAATGCGATCAACGCTTCCACTCTGACTGCTCAACCACAACTGATTGCATTGGTGCCCTTCGAAATTGTGTGCTGAGCCCGTGAGTTTATCCCTGCCTATCTTCACGTCATAGTTAACTCCGAAGCGGTTGAAAAAACCTTCGCCTCTGAATTGTTCAATGATTCTATAAATCATCTCACACCTTTTCTTGTCCGTTTCGGCGATCGTCAAACGACGGAACCTTCGCCCTTCTTCAGACTCTCCGGCTAACGCTCGGAGAAATCCGGCCAGCATGTGAGTAAGGGAAAAGCGGACTTTTTCTTCATCGGAAGTCATCTGCGGCGGATTGTCGCCGATTAATATGGTGGCAAACTCATCCGTTTGACACACGAGGAGGCCTCTCACGCCATTCTCTACTGCGGACTCCAGTGAAACGCCCGCTGCATCGAAGTCCGTGATGGACCCGAGACTGAGGAAGGCCACGCAGTCGGCCATAATAAAATAACGTCCTGTAGGGACCACATCCAACGAACCACGCGGTCCCACTCCCGCTTGTCGCTTGCTGAGCCGGGAGAGGGCATTTCCCATCGCCTCATCTACTGAACGCCATGCCGTGGACGGTTCAGAGCCGATAAACTGCCCGAGTAAGATCAGTCGCGAGGTGGTGTGAACGATGTCACCTTCGGCGATGAAGATCTCCAGATCAGGCCGTGATGGGTCATTGTAAACTTCGCCGCTCACCGCCGAATCCCTGAGGATGGCCGTAAACCCCTCGGGAGATTTCTCTTTGAACGTACCATTCAGTTCATCGGAAAGATTTAGCCCTGACTTCTTCATCGATTTTATCCTGACTGCTGAAAATGGTTGGAGAAAGCACTAAGAAAGCGACGCGGCGGAAGTTCCAGTCTTCCCCTTGGAATTCTCTTTGATTATAAAATTAGGCTGCCCATAATGCAGGTAGTCGGCCCAGTCTCCGCTCCGAGCATCCAACACCGAGCGTCTCGCAGCTGTGACCGCCTTGCCGAGCGGACACCCCATACAGATATTGGTGTAGAAAGTGGAGGCGAAGACGCTCGCTGCGGTATCGGAGACCGGCCAATACGTTCCGACGAAATTGGCAACACCACCTCGCATGATGGCTTCCGCCGCGCCGGCAACTTTTATCAGGTTGTTCTCTACGTTCCGAATTCGAGCGCTCTCGCACGCGTTGAAGAACATCAGCATGGGCAGCCGCCCCATTGACGCTAAGTCAGTTCCGCGTATCACAGCGTCGCCCCCTGATTCATCACGAGCGCAAAGAATGCCACTGTTCTCCGGGGAGGCGGCGTCGTAAAACGCGTGCCCGGCAAAATGAATGACATCGTAGCGCCCCGAACGAAAATGTTCCAGAAGTGTCCGTTTGGTAGCCTGTCGACCGTTAACTTCGCCGAAATTGATTCCAGGCATAGTCGCGAGGATATTGTGGATTTCCCTGCCTTCCTGCTCTGCTCCATCGAGGTCGCCGGTCGGATTGATGACCAGCAGTACGCTTAACGTTTCATCGTCACGAAGCGATTCGCCCCACTTTGCTACTGACAGATTCGTGGCAGCATACTGGCGGCTGATACCTCCTCCGCAGGCAAAAGGTCGATTCGTCCCGCCGTCCCTCAACACTTCCCATGGCACGCGCGAGGCTTCTTTGTCATGAACGATGATCAAAGGACAATCCTCCAAGGACGCAAGGATGGCCAAATGATTGGGATGCAACAACAAACCGGACAGGTCCGCGCCGACCCGTTCGACAAGCGTTTCCGTGATGGCCCCTGACTGTGCCATTTGCGGACTTATTGCCTGAAGCAAATTCTCAAGGGCTAGCTTCGAGATTCTGATTCGCTCTTGAGGCACGGTCGAGCGACCTTCCGGAGAAATGAAGGTCATGACAAACTCGATCTCCGAATCCACTTGGCCCGTCGTAACGATCAGGTAGGCAGGATCGCGTCCCTCTTCCCCAGCGGCGGCAGCCATCATGCTGCGGTGCTCTTGTACGGAAGGGATCGGCAGGATCGTCTCGTTGACCTCTACCTGAATATTCTCGAATAATGGGGTTTGCAGCAGTTCAAGCAGACAGACACGCAAATTTGAGTAGCGTTCTGGATCGGCTTCACACAGAAGAATCCGACGGAGACGTTGATTCCGGCCCATTTCGCCCATGGCTCGCAGAAACCCGATGAAGAAGCGTCGCATCCCTTCTTTCATCAATCTGGGGCCCGCCTCGGCAAGGTTGCCAAACAAGAGGGTCGCGAACTCCGAAACTCCCGCAGCCAAAAGAGTGCGCATTGAGTTTTCCGCGACCAGTTCGAGCAGGTCCCAAGCGAGACTACCGTCTTCTTTGATAAGGGCATTTCTGTTGCCTAGCCCGGCCACGGCCACGAACTCGGCACGGATCGGATGCCGCCCTGTCGGTAGTATAAACATCTCTCCGACGTTCGAGTTGAACATGCGTCGCTCCACCATTCGGGTCAGTGCCCCACCCATCAGCTCATCCACCGCAAGCGCCGCCCGGCCAAGATCCATGTTCTGAAATCTGGCTAGAATGATGGCCTCAGTATCTGCCTGGGAGATGTCACCCTGAATCAGTTCCACCTCAAGATTCATCCGGTGACTCCTTGAGACGGTGAATCCACTCAAGAGATCGTTTCCATTCCGCCGGCCCGTATCAGCAAGATTCCCGGAGTTCGTTTTTTCAGTGAAAATAGGGCTGGCAACCTGATCAGGCGGGGGCTTGAATTCGTCGCCGGAGAACACGCTCCCCAACAACTCACCGGCGAGGTCGAGGGGGCCGTCGTCACTGGGTTTCATCACGGGTTCGATGGGGTGGACGAAGTTTACCGAGGCTCAGGGATAGTCAATGGTCTTTAGCAGGACAGCGGCCCCGGCTTGACGCGAAACGGCGTTTTTGTCGAATACTCCATCGCTAACGAATTTTCCTTTCGTGTAATGGTTTGAGAAACTCCAGAGATAGGGAGTATGAATGCCTCTACCCCGGTAACCCCACCCGTTGTATCTTTCCAAGCGGTAGAGAACCGCTTCAATACTCCAATCCGATTGTAGATGATAGTTTTTCATTTTCATAGCATCGCGGGCACTCTGTTCGAAGCTATACGGCGGAGAGACGTCAGGGATGCGACCCGCCGGCACTCTGACGGTTCGTGCTGAAAGCGGATCGCCGTTGTGGAGGTGTTTTGAGAAATCATTGCTCGCTTCGAGCGAGTGAGTAACCGCGATGAACTCCCAAGGAATGTTGAGCTCCTGACCGATTGCTTGATAGCGTGTTCGCCCAGCGTTGATACGGTTCTTATACCAATCAACCGTGGATGCATTCGCTGGTCGAATGACGCACGTTTGGTAAAGGTTGAGGTACTCGCTTCGCAGTTGGTCCAAAGTAGGGATGCTGCGCACTGCTCCGCCGCGCGTTGACGTGCCCTCGGAAGAGACCCAACGCAAGCTCTCGCTCAAAGTGGTTTCTATGGAGTCCCATCCGTTCTGAACCGAAAAACTGCGGGTTAATATGACGGAATCCAACCCTTGGGTGTCGTCCACAATGCGTTCACGCAATTGCTCAAGGTAGTCCAGCCCCCTGATTGGATCTATCCTCGTCCACCGATCAATATTTTCACGGTTTCTAGCGTCCTCAGCCCTTGCGTAGAGGGATGCCGAAGACTCTGGCCTGGCCGAATAATCCAACCCGCGTTCGACCAGCCGCACTTGGTAGGGAGGTGATGCATCGGCGCTTTGAATCGGAGCCACGCCGACATTGATTTCCGCTTGTAAGTCGAGCCCTCGCGGCACCGTCGCCCGCGTGTCTTGGACGGCACTGCGAGCCAACACATGAGTCAGCGTTTCGTGAAATTTGGTCGCCACTCTGCGAAATCCGTCACGGGAAGGATGCAACTCATCATGCCAATCACTGACATTCGTCAACGTATTACGCAGATCAACGATGTGGATGTTTGAAAAATCCCGCGCGATCTTTGCGTGCATTTCATAAACGCGATCGATGAGAACCCTCACTAGGGCACGTCGTTTTTCCAAGTCTGCCGCATTGTTGAGGGGATAACCCTTCATCTCGAACGAAGGCCCCATCCAAGGGCCGATCCTCTTGATAAGGAAATTGGCGGCAGTCCGGTTGTCAGGGAAGACGTAATCATAGCCGTGAACGAGGATGGGAATATCGCCCAGGCCTTCCCTCTCTGCGGCGGCCTTGACCGTGGCGATTACTCTTCGAAACGCAGGCTCGATTTCGTTATCGAAAAGGCCTTGCACGACCATGGCGTTCACGCCGGTTGGTTTGGCCAGCACATGGTGAATCAACATGATAAACTCGGGTCCGACAAAGTCATTGCCAGCTCCCGAGAGCAACACTGCGCGAGGTTTCTTTTCATGGATCAGGCGAACTACTTCCGCCAACTGGCTGGGATCACGCTCGATGAGGTCCGAAAGTTGATCGTTGTCCTCACCGTAGGCCATTTCATAGAGACAAGCTCCCGCCTTTGCTACATTTGAAATGTCATAGCGGTAATCTTTCTCCAACCAGTCAATCACATCCCGCGTAATTTTGAAATCGAACCACGAATCTCCCTCCGCAACGAGCGGGATCCCAGCTCCACGCACATTTGCATCCTCGGCTCGCTTCGCCGCCCAATAACGGTCG
This sequence comes from Verrucomicrobiales bacterium, assembly GCA_018058245.1. Lineage (GTDB taxonomy): Bacteria > Verrucomicrobiota > Verrucomicrobiia > Verrucomicrobiales > DEV007 > Arctic95D-9. The sequence continues at coordinate 3,945 of JAGPCC010000015.1, read as the reverse complement.
ATGCCTGCCAAGGCGGAGTTAGCCTCCGACGAAATGGTCCTCACCGAGATGGCATCACACGCCGTGGTAAGAGACGCTCGTGCGCCGAGTGCTGCGGAGGCGCGGACACCCGCCGTCTTTGGCAGAACCTGGTAAAACCGCAACGCCATTTTCTTGTCCTCGACATAACGTTTCTTCCACGAAGCCAGAGTATGGTTTTGCTCCCACCTCGCCCGAGAGCTCGAATTGGAGTAAATCTTCCCGTCTTTTCCCAGTATTCCGATATGCCCATGCCCGTTACCGGTTCCCGTGGGGGAAATGATGATGTGCCCCGGTCTGGCCTTCTTTTCCTCCACCAATCGTCCTTTGCCATCAGACAATTCTTCATCAATCACAGCGGTGCTCAAACTTCGCGTGAGTCTTCGATCAAAGGCGATCTCAAATATTTTGTCGACCGCCCAAACACAGGCGAGGTTGCCCCCGTCAGGCCCCTCTTTGCTGCTGAGAATGTTCACCTGAGCTTCGGCGACTGTCAGGAGGTGATCGTTGAGTTCTTTCTCCGACGAAGGTGGCTCAGGGTTAGTCACTGCAGGGGTGTCATTGTCACGGTCAAAGAGTCCCTTCATCCAAGAAAACATTCCCCGCTGCCCGCCGCCTCTTAATAACGGCAGGTCAGAGTAGCCCCCTCTGAGAGCGGTGGCGTGGAGCGGGATGTCCACCTTGTTCAAGGGTATGCCGCTGCCGGTTGCCAGGGACTGAACCAGCTGTTCCGAAAGATCTCGCTGGACATTTTCCGGCAAGATCACACTGACCGGCAAAGGGAAAAGCAGCGTGTCGCAGTGGACGAGGCGCAGCTTTGTCAAATTGGGAGACTTCCAGGAAACCAAATATTGACCGCCGTCTATCCCATCGGTGAGATTTAAAATCTGATAGGTTTCATTTTCGTCTTTATCCTGAGACTCCGCAGTGGGTGACAGACTTTCGTATTGCTCCTCTTCCCTGGTGGCAGCATCGGGATGCATTAGTTCCGCGAAACGCTTGAGTTGGGCTGGTGTCAGCTTGGGAAAACATTCCTTGATAAGATCCGTAATCGTTTTCATGGGTCGTGTTTATTTGAGGTGATAAAATGGGGCGTTGTTTTGGGCTACCTGAGAAACTTCTTCGCGACCTCGACGATCCAGTCCCAGTGGGAGTCGATCCGGGTGTAAACTCCTCCGTCTCCGCATGCGCTTAGACTGTCAGCCGTGCTTCGTGAGGTAAGGCCTGCCACAAGCCACTCGTTTGGATTCCTCGGATCTGCAATGTAGGCAGGCCCTCCGGAATCCCCATTACAGGAATCCATCACCGGGCTGCCCGCGACGAACTCATCGTCGGACTCGAACCCATACAGGGCCTCTTCACGATCCAGATTCTCATGACCCCTCCGCAGGGAGCGAATATCCACGGTCACCTCACGTTTGACGCCAAAGCCGCGCGAGCTGCTTATGTCATCTCTGCCGAACCCTGCCAGAGTCACCTGACGGGCGTTTTGCAGATCACTAGCACTGGCGGCATTGACCGGAGCAGTCCCCGCTGGACTCTCTAAAATGTAAATGGCAATATCATAGTTCGCGATCCGCCCGGTTCGTCCATAGCGGTCAGGCACGATGCTTTTTAGTATGCCTATTTTTTCGACTCGGTTCCCCAAGTCATGCAATCCCCGTGAATTCAACGCGACCACATCGGGAGCGCTTGGCTGGCAATGAGCCGCGCTCAGTACCACACGAGGATTGATGAGAACCCCGGTGCAGAACCAACTCCATTCCTCGGGCCGGGCACTACCAGTGCGGCGCCCAATAAAGGCGCAATGGGGAAAACGATTTGTCTCCTCTCCACCGATAATCCGGGTGCTGCGAAGAGCTAAGGCCGCAGGGGATGATCGCTCACACTGATCAAGGGAATCCCCGCTGCTCCGAACGAGGGAACGAGTCGAGTCCGCCGCCGGAGAGGGTGAGGCAGCAGCCTGATTCACCGCAAGGCCGTGGACAATCTCCGAAAGCTCGGTTAACTGTCGCTTCAGCGCATTGAAGGCTTCCACGGGGACGGTGTCGGGCGGGGAACTAGAGGAGGACTTGCAGTCGCAAGGTTGAAGCGGAGTCATGGATTTACGTAGATTGGAAGATCGCGAATTATCAGTAAATCGACGGCAGAACTATGGTAATGCCTGGGTAGCGCGCTTTTAGCGCCGTGTTAATCTCCTCGTCACTGAATATGTGAGATTGACCCAGTTTCACAGCTTCTCCAGCTGCTTCATTCGCGAATTCAAGAAGACCCAAACGCACCAGTTTACCTCTCAACGTTTCAACGATATACTTAGGTTTTGGATTTGTAATGTATTCATTGTCCTCAGTTGGAGAAGCAGTAAGTACATCTGATATCGTAAAGCTAGTTATATCAGACGTTAGTGGCTTTACGACGAGTAAAAACCAGCCAGGCGGAACTTTTCCGAAGGTGTGCCTTTTACTCGTATATTGTTCAGCGATTTCCGAAGAGACAAACGAATACTCCAGTTTCACCGTTTTGATAAGCTCGGGATCCTTGACTCCCCCCAAAAAGGAGCCTTCCGTAAACTCACAATTTTCCATTGATGGAATGTTGGTTTCGTCAGGCCCAAATACGGTCCCCTTGCCAGTACAGCCTTTCAGGCTACCTCTTTGACCAGACGAGCCAGTGATCACAGTCCCTGAAAGTGTCGCAGGGGCTGTTAAAGTAGAACGCTCTGAAAAAATCGCACTTCCGAAATGTACATTGTCCAGTACACAAGAATCAAAAGCTGCCATTTTGAGGTCTGCTCCTTTCACCACGCTTTCGGACGTTGTCGGAGAAAATCGGCTTCGCGATAGATCGATGTTGGAAAAGGTGATCCGAGAAATCGTAGGTGAGGCCGTAATCCCTGCAAAATTGCAGTCATTAAATTTTGATTTGACATTATCATCTCCCGGATGACCCGCAATTGCCAACACTCCAACAGACGCGCCCTCGAAATTAGATTTTGGGAAGTTGCAATTCAATATTGTGACATTGAGAAATTTTGTCGCCTTCTCTAATCCAGCACTTCCGAAATTGATGCTATACTGAGCCTGACCGTCGGATGAATCCTGCGGCTGATCGACCGTAATCTCAGTAAACTTCGCATTCTTGAAAACAGCTCCCGAAAACGAGCAATTGTCTAATCTACCCCCGACAAATTCTACTTCGTTGAAGAACGTTGTAACTTCCTCTCCGAACTTTAGAACTGTTCCCGCAGGTTCAGAAATCGTGGGAGCTCTATCAAAACTACTTCGAGTAAGATCAGAATCATTAAAAGTCGCCTTCCCATCGAACTGAGCGCCGTTGAAATTCACGCCCTCTCTCTGGACTTCTTTAGCTAAGACAGGAACCTTGTTGATCTCTGACAAATTCGTTTCCCCCTTGAATGTGCATCGCTCAAATTTCGCCCTATTAAGATTCGCACCCTTGAACGATGAACTTTGAAAACCGGCATTAAAGAAGTCAGCATTAGAAAAATTGAACCCATTGAGGCAAATTTCACCATAGTCAATATAGCCGAGGAATTTTTCGGAAAAGTTCTTTATTTTCCCATCTGTATCGGGCACGGAATTCATCGTGGAGCGATCACTAGTAAGATGAGCGGCGATAACCAAGGCTGCTGCTCTTTCCGTAGGATCGAGGGAACTAATTTTTGAAATAACTTGAGGAGCAATGACTTCATTTCCCATGGTCCGCTTCTCTATATTCGCCCGTTTCCCAACTTCGGTAGTTTCATCTTCTTTCTTCAACAAATGATTCAAGATCGAATTCATGGCAGTGGTTCCGCTTTCATTCAATTGAAATCTGATGTAGTTATCAACATATCCAGCTCTGACCTGTACAGTATCACCTGAATACAGTGATACGGTATCCGAACTGCTGGAGAGGCGGCCTTTC
>JAGPCC010000420.1 GCA_018058245.1 Verrucomicrobiales bacterium | reverse complement strand
ATTCTTCGCTTTATCGGCGTTCTTTTTCTCGTGATCATGATGTTCAACATTATGATCGTCGTCCATGAGTGGGGGCATTTTTTGGCCGGGCGGTGGCGCGGACTTTACATTGACCGCTTCCAGATTTGGTTTGGAAAACCCATCTGGAAAAAGACCTACAATGGCGTCCAATATGGTCTCGGTTCGATTCCCGCTGGGGGATTTGTCTCACTGCCGCAGATGGCACCGATGGAGAGCATCGAGGGAAAAGTGGATGGTGAGGCTCCGCAAAAACAGCTTCCACCGATCAAACCGCTCGACAAGATCATCGTCGCCTTTGCCGGGCCGCTCTTCAGCTTCCTCCTCGCGGTCGTGTTTGCGATGATCGTCTGGGTTGTGAAAAAACCCGTCACTGAATCCGTCGGTACCACCACGATCGGGGCAGTCGAACCGGAGTCTCCGGCGGACAAAGCAGGGCTGAAACCCGGCGACCGGATCACCTTTGTCGATGGGCAGAAGGTGCTCCGCTTCCAGGGCATGGACAGCTCCATCATGTGGACCATCATCTCGAGCGAAAATCAGAATATCGAAGTCGATTTTGAGCGACCCGGAGCCGGGGAGATGTCGGTCGTCGTCGAGCGCCCAGCCGAAGCTACACCGAAGCCGGTCGAGGGATCCTGGTTCAGAAAATCCTGGGCCTACCTGAGTTCGCGTCCTGCCCTGCGCACCATCGGGGTTTACCCGCAGATCTCTCCTGTCGTGGGGCGGGTCATGAAGAATAGCCCGGCGGAGGCAGCCGGGCTTCAAACGGGAGACATCATCAAAAGCGTTGCGGGCAAGGAGGTCGCCTCCACCGGCGCGGTGAGCGAGTTCAACTGGGAAGTCGGAAAGACCTTTCCGATTACCTATCTTCGCAGTGGAAAAATCCTCGATAGCCAGATCTCTCCACGAGTTCCGGAAGTCGCAGGAACGAGAGCTCTCATCGGCGTGGAGTGGGACCGAGACGGAATTCGCACTCTCGTTCGGGAAAGCCCTGCGACTCAAGTGGTGAACAGCGTCAACTCCATCGTGAAAACTCTGCAGGCCGTTTTCTCACCCAAATCCGATGTTAAAGCGGGGCACCTCAGCGGCCCGGTCGGGATCATGGGACTTTACTACGATCTTTTTCAGCACAATGACGGCTGGCGTCTCGCGCTCTGGTTCAGCGTCCTCCTCAATGTGAATCTGGCGATCCTGAATCTCCTCCCCTTTCCCGTCCTCGACGGGGGACACATCGTCATGGCCACTTATGAATGGATCAGCCGGCGAGCGATCCCGTTCAAGGTCCTCGAGGTGGTTCAAACGGCCTTTGTCCTCCTTCTCCTCTGTTTTATGGCCTTTGTTACCCTAAAAGATGTCGGAGATCGTGTGCCAAAAGGCGATGCTTCCAGTGAGAATGACACCCCGGCCCCGGAGTTCTTGCCCCTCGTAGTCAAACCTGCATGATCCGGCGTTACTCTTCGTCCCCGCTGAGCCTTTCGCGCCGGGCAACCCGACCGGTTGCCATCGGAAATGTCGGAGTCGGGGGTGAAAACCCGTTGCGAGTGCAGTCCATGCTCACGAGTGATACCCGTGAGGCGGAAGATTGCATCCGGGAATCGATCGAACTGGCGGAGGCTGGTTGCGAGATCGTACGAGTGACTGCCCAAACCAAAAAAATCGCAGAAAATCTGGAGAACATCGTCGCCGGGATTCGGGCGCGGGGTTGCGACGTTCCGATCGTGGCAGACATCCATTTCAAACCGGACGCCGCGATGGAAGCGGTGAAATGGGTCGACAAAGTTCGGGTCAATCCGGGTAACTATGCCGACAAAAAGAAATTTCAGATCCGCGAATATACAGACCTCGAATACGCGGAAGAGCTCAGCCGGATCGAAGAAGAATTTGCCCCCTTAGTGGACGAGGCGATTCAGCGTGGCGTGGCGATGAGAATCGGGACGAACCACGGATCTTTGAGTGACCGCATCATGAATCGCTTTGGCGACACGCCGCTCGGCATGGTCGAGAGCGCACTCGAGTTTGCCCGGATCGCACGGCAGCGCGACTATCACGGGTTTGTCTTTTCGATGAAGGCGAGCAATCCGAAAGTGATGATCGAAGCCTACCGGCTCCTCGTGGCCCGACTGAGTGAACTCGGTGAGGACTGGAACTACCCCATTCACCTCGGGGTGACCGAGGCCGGGGACGGAGAGGACGGACGGATCAAGAGCGCCATCGGAATCGGGTCTCTTCTCGCTGACGGGATCGGCGACACAATTCGTGTCAGTCTCACCGAAGATGCCGTTTTTGAAATCCCTGTGGCCCGAGCCCTCGCGGCGCAAATTAAGACCCTTCGGGAAAACCACCCTATTCCGATCGCCTCGCTCGGATGGGAAGAAGTGCCTTGGAACCCCTTCGAATATCGTCGGCGCGCCTCCGCAAAAATCGATATTCAGGGAATCTCGTTGGGAGGGGAGGAGACCGTTCGCGTCTTCACAACACAGTCGAAATGGAACGCCGTCGCCCACAAGCTCGCGAAGCTCGGGGACTTCCAACCTGAGATCATTCTCGAAAGTTCTGGCGTGCTCGCACTCGACCCTCGCAATGAGGCGGACATCGCCGCCCTCAACGCCTCGGACAAGATCACCCTCATCACCGTGGCGGACGGGCTCGATCTGCCGGTCATTTCCGCGTTCCGTCTCCTCGCGGCGAGAGCGGATGCAAAGCACCCGATTCTGCTAAAGGATACCCTTATCCCCGTGACCACTTCGGGCGCAGAGTTTCTCGATACCCTGCTCACCGCGAGCATGAATCTGGGGTCGCTCCTCTGTGACGGGATCGGGGATGCGA
>JAGPCC010000419.1 GCA_018058245.1 Verrucomicrobiales bacterium | reverse complement strand
CCCTCCTCCACGAGGCCGCCCGATTCGCCCCCTTCGGTGAAGCCGGGAACTTCGGTTTTGAAACCCGCCTCCTTGCCGCGATGAGATCGACCGAGCCAACCCTGACCGACTGGGTGGCACGATTTTCCTGGCGTTTTTCGGCCGCTTGCCTCCCGATTTTTATCGGAATCACTGTCTTCCTCGTGATGCAGCACCAGACTCTTCCCGAAGGAGTCGGCGGAATTATGACCCACTGGATGGATTATCTACCCTTTGCGATTTGAACGGAGATGGATAAAAAAGCAAAGTGCAAGGCGGGTTGCGGGGTCGCTGCGGTATTCGGAGCCGGAGTTCTCTGCGGGGCGATCGCGCTTTTTCTCGTCATCGTTCGTATCATGCCGCTCGCCGAAGGCTGGAAAGACGAAGAATCCCGCGAGTTTGTGATGAATCATCTCGCGCGGCAACTGGACCTCACGCCTGATCAAATCGAAAAGATCAAACCCATCGTGGAGGAGACTCTCGATCTGCGATACGCCTACCGGAAGACCTATATCAAATCGGACATCGAGCTCACCGGAAAGTCACTCGGACGAATCCTGCCATTCCTCACCGAACCCCAGCAGGAGAAAGCACAAAAGGTCTTTGCGAACTGGAAAAAGGGGAAGGAACGGTTTTTGGAGACAACGGAATCGGGAACGCCCCCATAGGCCTAACCCATAGGCAGGTGTTACCAGTTCTCAGGGGCCAGTGGAGCCCGCGTCCTCAAATTAGCTCTTGCGGAGCCTTCCATTCGCGTCGTAAGAAAGCTACCTTGGCGCGGAGGCAATTCGCTTCTTGTCCTCTTCTCCGACCATCCTCGCTCGGGATTGGCTCGAAATCCGTCGTTTTCCACCTCTCAGCACTCTTGTCGTGATCCAGCTCATTTACCGCAAATTCGGGAATCGTCTTCAGACCAAAGACGACCTCCTCTCAGGCCTTACCGTCGCCCTTGCCCTTGTTCCCGAAGCGGTCGCGTTTGCGATCATTGCTGGAGTCCCCCCGCTTGTCGGCCTCTATGCTGCGTTCATGATCTGTCTCATCACGGCCGTGGCCGGAGGCCGTCCCGGCATGATCTCCGGAGCGACCGGAGCCCTCGCGGTCATCATGGTGGGGCTAGTAAAAATTGGAAACGAACGGGGTGTCACGCTCGGTCTCGGCGACAACGCCGGACTCCAGTATCTTTTTGCCGCCGTCATTCTCATGGGGATCATCCAAATCGTCTGCGGTGCACTACGCCTCGGGCGCTTTGTGCGACTCATTCCCCAGCCCGTCATGTTCGGGTTTGTGAACGGACTCGCGATCGTCATTTTCCAGGCGCAGTTCCCTATGTTCACGGAGAGCCCGACCGTCCCCGGAGCACCCTGGCTGCATGGCAGTGCGATGGTTCTCATGCTCGGACTCGTCCTCCTGACCATGGCGATCAGCTTTTTTCTTCCAAAACTGACGACGCAGGTCCCTGCCTCACTTGTTGGGATCCTCACGGTCAGTCTCCTCGTGATCGGGCTGAATTTGAATACACTCGTTGTTGGTGATATGTCCTCCATCGGTGGCGGATTGCCTCAACTGGTGTCCTTCGACATCCCGATGAACTGGGACACACTCTTGTTCATCGCTCCATTTTCCTTCATCCTCGCCGCCGTGGGACTGATCGAATCCCTCATGACTCTCACCCTCATCGACGAGCTGACCGAGACCCGCGGACAGAGCAACCGGGAATGCGTCGGGCAGGGCGTCGCGAACATCGTCACCGGATTCTTTGGTGGCATGGGCGGCTGCGCCATGATCGGGCAAAGCATGATCAATATCCGTTCCGGCGGGCGCGGTCGGCTCTCCGGCATCTCGGCGGGACTGTTTCTTCTCTGTTTCATTCTTTTTGCAAGCCCTCTCATCGAACGCATTCCCCTCGGAGCGCTCACCGGGGTGATGTTCATGGTCGTAATCGGCACGTTCGAGTGGTCCAGCATCCGGATTCTGCGAAAAATTCCGAAAGCCGATGCCTTTGTGATCCTTCTCGTCTCGCTCGTCACCGTCGTGACCCACAATCTCGCCCTCGCCGTCATCTCGGGTGTCATCGTCTCGGCGCTCGCCTTTGCCTGGAAGTCTGCTCGTCACATCCACCGGGAAGCGGAGATCCGGGTAGATGGAGTAAAAGTGTACCACCTCCACGGTCCGCTCTTTTTCGGATCGATTCAGGATTTCAGCCACGAGTTCAGCCCCGCGACCGATCCCGACGAAGTCATCATCGATCTGATGGATTCCCGCGTCTGGGATCACTCCGGAATCGAGGCCCTGAGCAAACTCGCAGAACGGTATCGGGCGGAGGGCAAGACCCTGCACCTCCAGCACATCAGCGCCAACTGTCGCGATCTCTTGAAAAAGGCAGGCAGCATGATCGACATCATCGTGCTCCCGGACGATCCGACCTATCAGGTGGCAAATCTGAAACGCGGAGACCGTGCACCGTCAACACGACCCGACCCGACCTGACCGCAGACGCGATTCCGCTCTCGTCTTTTTGCGATGAAGCGATCAGGATTCGGAGAACATGAAATCCGTTTCCTGCCTTCTTTCCGCGATCCTCCTGTCAGTCACGGGCAACTCGCTCGCGGAAGAAACAAGCGGAACGATCGCCCCCGGCACCCCTTGGGAAACGCCTTGGTTTGCCGTCGATTCAGGAGTGGCCGGTCCCACCTTCCTCCTCACTGCCGGGGTCCACGGTGATGAACCGGCAGGAGCCCTCGCCGCAGAACAGATCCGCCACTGGCCGCTGAAGAAAGGAAAACTGATCGTGATCCCGAGGGTGAACCAGCTCGCCCTCGCCGCAAAAACACGA
>JAGPCC010000418.1 GCA_018058245.1 Verrucomicrobiales bacterium | reverse complement strand
ACGTGCCTGGATTCCTCCCCCCTCTCCCGGAAGGTGCCCCGAAAAATCGTCTCGGACTTGCACGCTGGACGATAGACGAAGCGAATCCGCTCACCGCACGGGTCGCAGTGAATCGCTACTGGCAGCGTTTCTTTCTGAACGGTCTCGTCTCCACGGTCGAAGACTTCGGCAGTCAGGGACGTCTTCCCACACATCCGGAACTGCTCGACTGGCTCGCGAGAGACTTCATCGACCACGGATGGGATCTCCGGCATTTGTTCAAACAGATCGTGCTCTCTGCAACCTACCGGCAGAGCTCGGACGTAGCCTCCGGAGAACTCGCCCAACGGGATCCCGAGAATACCCTTCTCTATCGGTATCCCGCTGCTCGTCTCACCGCACAAATGCTGCGGGACAATGCTCTCGCCGTAAGCGGTCTCCTCGTGACCAAAGTCGGAGGCCCCTCGGTAAAACCCTACGACATCGCCGCCGCCTTCAAACCCGCAACTCCGGATACAGGTGAGGGGCTGTATCGTCGCAGTGTCTACACCTACATGAGACAAACGGCACCGTCTCCTCTCATGACCACACTCAACGCATCCAAACGGGATGTCTGTCAGGTAAAAATCGAGCGAACAGACTCACCGCTTCAGGGACTCGTCATGTTGAACTCGCCACAATTTGTCGAAGCGGCACGAACCCTCGCGGCGACTCTTATCAAAACGCACGGCGATGATGAAACCATCTTCCTCACTGAAGCCTTTCGCCGCCTCACGAGCCGATATCCAGAGGAAGAAGAACGGAAAGTGCTGCGCGGACTCTACGAGGAGCAAGTCGCCCATTTCACCCAACATCCCGACGAGGCTTCCGCGCTGATCGCCACGGGCAACTCCCTCCCACCGAAAACAAACGAACCCGCTCGGATCGCTGCCGCCACGACGATTATCTCGACACTCCTGAACTTCGACGAGTGCATTTCCAAACGCTGACTCCAAACGCTGACCGAACCCTGCTATCCCCATGAACCAACCCTGTTCCGGATTCGATTCCCCTTTTAGCATGAGCCGTCGTGAAGCCCTCACTCGCTTCGGCGGAGGGCTGGGCAGCCTCGCTCTCGGTGGCCTGCTCAATCCGGCATCCGCTTCGATCCCCTCGCCCTCTTACCTCACTTCAGCACCCAAAGCCAAACGGGTCATCTACCTGTTCCAATCGGGAGGCCCTTCGCAGATGGACCTCTTTGACTACAAACCAAAGCTGAATGAGGAACAGGGAAAAGAACTCCCCGACTCCCTTCGCAAAGGGCAGCGCCTAACCGGAATGTCGGGAAATCAGTCGAGCCTACCGCTCGTCGGATCTCCGTTCCAGTTTACACAACACGGCGAGAGCGGAACCTGGATGAGCGAGCTGCTCCCTCACACGGCGGCGATCGCAGACGACATTACGGTGATCAAGTCCCTCTACACCGAAGCGATCAATCATGGCCCGGGTGTTACGTTCATGCAGACCGGATCCCAGATCGCGGGCCGCCCCAGCATCGGATCGTGGCTCAGCTACGGACTGGGGTCGCCCAATGAAAACCTACCTTCCTTTGTCGTCATGGTGACGAAAGACAAAAAGGGACAACCCCTCGTGAGCCGACTTTGGGGCAGCGGATTTCTTCCCGGAGAACACGATGGAGTACAGTTTCGCCCTGACAAAGACGCGGTTCTCTACCTCAACAATCCAGAAGGGCTCGACCTCGCCTCCCGCCGCCGCATGCTCGACCGACTCGGAGAGTTGCACCGCATCCAGATTGCGAAATCGGGCGACACCGCGCTCGAGACCCGTATCGCCCAGTATGAAATGGGATTCAAAATGCAGACGTCCATCCCCGAGGTGACCGATCTCTCGACCGAATCCGAGGACACGTTCCAACTCTACGGGGAGGATGCCCGCACCCCGGGGACCTTTGCAGCGAATTGCCTCATGGCCCGCCGCCTCGCGGAGCGGGGAGTCCAGTTCATCCAGCTCTATCATCCGGGATGGGATCATCACGGCGGGCTTCCCGGCGGTTTAAAAGTGCAATGCAAAGAGACGGACCAGGCCTCCGCCGCTCTTGTCACCGATCTGAAACAGCGAGGTCTCCTCGACGATACCCTCGTCATCTGGGGCGGCGAATTCGGACGCACGAACTATTGTCAGGGCAAATTCAATCCCGCCAACTTCGGCCGGGACCATCATCCCAAATGTTTTTCCCTCTGGATGGCCGGAGGAGGCGTCAAAGGAGGATACTCGCACGGCACCACTGATGATTACTGCTACAACGTGACCGAAGGCGGCGTCCATGTTCACGATTTCCACGCGACACTCATGCATCTCCTCGGAATTGATCACGAGCGACTCACCTTTTTCTCTCAGGGGCGTCATTTCCGTCTCACCGATGTACACGGGCATGTCGCGAACGAGATCCTTGCGTGAATTGAATCGCACTGAAAATTGACGGATTTGGCGATTGATAAACCTTGCGCAGAGCCCCTCGTTTCGGCCATTGTGCAAAGCATGAAATCTGTCCTGTGTACATTCCTTCGTATCGCCTCGATCCTCCTGCTCACAAACGTCGCCCTCTCCGCAGACGTCTACATTGTCGCCGGTCAATCGAATGGATGGCGACTGAGCCATCTCGCGGGTGTGCCCGGGGAAGCCGCTTCGCCGATCTACTACTTCGGGATGGATTGCTCGAGTCGTCCTGACACTGCCAGACTGACCGAGATCAAGGCGCTGCACCCTTCGGTCTCCGGCACCGGTCTCGCCGAAGCCCTGCGGAAACATTCCGGGAAAGAAATCGTATTTGTCCAATACTGCGTCTGCGGGACGAGCCTCGGAGACGTGTCCAACTGGTATCCCGGCGAAGATCC
>JAGPCC010000417.1 GCA_018058245.1 Verrucomicrobiales bacterium | reverse complement strand
GGCATCGGCGAGCTGCTCCCGGCGATCTTCGAGGAGGTGCTTGGCGACCGCCGCCTCCCGGTAGAGGCTCGAGGGATTTTGCCAATATTGCTCCGCTGCCTCCTGCCACACCGCCCGCGCCGCCGCGCTCATCGGCGTCGTGGCATTGTAATCGAAGTATCCGGAGATCGCAGACATCACGTGTTTCACAATACAGGGCTGGCGAGGCGAGCCAATCGCACCGCGACGCGGAACCACCAGTTTCGCCGACTGTAGTCATCCGCTCCGACTTCCCGACAATGGGCAAAATCGACTTCGAGCATAGACTCCATCTGTTTGGCAAAGTCCTCACAAAGTACCACGATGCTCACCTCAAAGTTTAGCCGCATGGATCGATTGTCGAGATTCGCGGTGCCCACAGCGGAAAGGCGATCATCGACCACAAAGACCTTTTGATGGAGAAATCCTGGCTGGTATCGAAAGACCCGGACGCCCGCCGCCTCCATATCGCCGAGGTAGGCAAAGGTCGCGAGCCAGGGAATCCATTTGTCCGGTTTTTCCGGGATCATCACCCGGACATCGACACCCCGCAGCGCGACCATTTGCAGGGCCGAGCGGATCGATTCGTCTGTGACAAAATAGGGCGACGTGATCCAGATGCGATGGCGGGCGCGCGTGATCGCATTCAGGAAAAAAATCGTGCCGCCTTCAATACTCTCGACTGGTCCGGTCGGGAGCGTCAGCACGATGGACTGCATCCCACCGCAGCCGGAGCCGTCCGACTCCTCCACCGTCGTCCAGTTGAGCGGCGGGATCATCCGGGAAGCCCAATAAAAATCTGCGAGAAAGACCATCTGCAGGCTCATCACGGCAGGGCCCGAGATCTTCACATGGGTATCCCGCCACTTTCCAAACCGCTTCGAAAGGCCGAGGTATTCGTCGCCGACATTGTGGCCACCGACGAAACCCACCCGACCGTCGACGACCACGATTTTGCGATGATTCCGAAAATTGATCTGGAACCGGTTGCTTGGCCCTTGCGTCGAATGGAAGGGGTACACCCCGACCCCTGCTTCTCGGAGGGATCGTTCGTAGTGGCGGGGCAACTTGTGACTCCCGATCTCATCGAAGATAAAATACACACGGACTCCGGCCCGGGATTTTTCCTCCAGCCTTTCCCGCAGTCGATTCCCGAGACCGTCGTTCTTGACGATAAAAAACTGAATCAAAATATACTCCGTGGCCGAGTCGATTGCTTCGAAGATCGCCTCAAACGTTTGCTCCCCATCGATCAGCAAACAGACTTCGTTGTGATTGGTAAAACGCCGCTCGCTCAGTCGTTCGAGAACACCGGCATAATAGAGGTCGTCTCCCTCCAGTTGGGCAAAATGGGGGGAGAGAGTTTCCGTGAATTCCAAAAATGCAGTTTCGTTTTCATTTCGTGCTTCCCGTAGGCTCTCGACGTATCCTCGAAAGTGCTGACGCCCGAGGATCCAGTAGAGCGGTACCGCAAAAAAGGGCAGCGCGAGCACCGCCATCGACCACCCCCAGGCTCCGGTGGACGAACGTGTTTTCATCACGATATTCACGATCGTGACGACAGCCAGAAGCTCCCAGAGGATCAGGAGAAGAGTGCCGATCAAGGCTACATTTGAGATCTGATCAGGCATCGCGAGGAACGAACGAATCAATCTTTCGAAGAAGATTTTCGAAGGGAAAAATCGGCTTTTCCTGGAAAGCATCGCAACCTGCAGCCGTAATTCGAGCTTGATGCTGCGCCATCGTGTGGGCGGTGAGGGCGATCACCGGAATACTGGCCGTGAGAGGATCGGCTTTGATCCGGCGAGTCGCTTCGAGCCCCGCGTTCGGATCGGGGTGAGAGTCGGGACTCATCGGCAACTCCAGATCCATGAGGATCACCTGAGGGAGCAACTCCCGCGAGAGCATGATCGCCGCTTCTCCGTCCGTCGCAATCGAGAGGCTGTGTCCGTGATGCTCAAGCAGCCGGGTGAGGAGACTGATGTTGTCCTCGTCATCTTCCACTAAAAGTATCCGAGCCATAAGAGATTGAAAATGAAACACTAATGGAATGTGTCGCCAAATTTAGAAAAATAAATGCGTTTTTGAGCAGAATCCTTTGAACGGAATTCCGCGTGGAGAAACAAACAATACCAGTAACATCTGTGCTGCCAAGGATCTCCTCCTTATCAGCTAAGCGGTAGTTACAGTCAAAAACAAGCGGTTCCTTGCAGGGTCCACCCGGTCGGTGGGCCCTGCATTGTTTTGAGAAACCTCTCCTCGAAAGAACGCGTTTGAGTCTTGGCAGAGAGGCCAAGTTCGATTTACTTTCGCGGAGATGACAATGTATTTCCGAGATCGCTTCTTTTCCCGCAAAACTCAACAGGGTTGGGTGATCGGCATGACCCTCTTGAGTTCCCTCGTTTCTGCTTCCGACTTCGTCGATCCCGCCCCGCCGGAGGTTCATGTGGTCCCCGCCGCCGCCCCTTCGACAAAACCAATTTCCTTTGAGGGACTCACCTTTCACAGTCCGCCGAAACCTCTCTCCCCCGAAGCGGTGGTTGCCGACTGGCCACGCTTTCTCGGTCCCACGGACAACAGCAAGACGCCGGAGACCCATCTTCTCGATCAATTCCCGGAGAGCGGTCTCAAGGTCGTCTGGGAAATGGCCAAGGGCACGAGCTACACCTCACCGGTCATCGCAGCAGGTCGGCTCATCACTTTTAATCGGTTCGAAGACGAGGAGGTCGTGCAGTGTCTCGCCCCTGAGACGGGGCAGCAGTTCTGGTCCTATCGCTACCCGGTCAGCTACACGGATCGCTACGGTTTTGCCAATGGTCCTCGCGCCAGTGCCGTGATTGATTCGGGTCTCGTCTACAC
>JAGPCC010000185.1 GCA_018058245.1 Verrucomicrobiales bacterium | reverse complement strand
GGTCGATGCATTGGAACGGGAGATGAGAAACATCTCCGCAGATGCCCTCGATCGCCGACTGACGTCCCGTCAGGTCGATCTCGAATTTGCACGGATCATCGATCAGTACAACGCGATGCTCGACCGTCTTGAACGCAGTTTTCATCAGGCAACCCGCTTCAGTGCCGATGCCTCACACGAATTAAAAACACCTCTCGCGGTCATGCGGGGAACGCTCGAACGGGCGCTCGCGGATTCAGGCGATGACTCGACCGCGCAGGCTGTTTACTCGGATCTCCTCGAACAAACTGACCGGCAAAAATCGATCCTGGAAGGTCTCCTTCTCCTCTCCCGTGCTGACGCAGGAAACCTCCAACTCAGTAGCGAAGCCATTGATCTCAGTGAAAAACTGAACCTCTGGCTTGAGGACGCGAGCTACCTTGCCGAGGATCGCGACATCACCATACAAAGTGAGATCGCGCCCGGGCTGTTGATTTCGGGAGATCCGGTTCTTCTCCAGCAGGTCGCTCTCAATCTCTTTTCCAATGCAGTGCGACACAATCACGATGGAGGTGAGCTTATTTGTCGTCTCTTTGACGAAGGCAATTTTGCCCATTGGGAGATTACCAATTCCGGGCCGCTCCTTCCGGAGTCCGAACAAGAGAAAGTCTTTGATCGATTTCAACGCGCGAGCACTGCCCAGGGTTCCGGAAGCGGATTGGGACTGAGCCTCGTTCGCGAAATCATCAGCGTCCACGGAGGAACGGTAGGGCTACGAGCGGAACCGGGCAAAATGGTTTGTCGGGTGAAAATCCCAAAAATTTCACTTTTGTAATCTTCCGGTAATAGAGACATCATCTTGGGATGGTTTCCTTTTGTATGAATCTGAATCCGATACTGCTTTCGTTCGTCACCGTACTCTCGCTTCTCTCCGTCACTCCTTCCGCCGTCGCGCAGGATCCCGGCAAACGCCCGCGCCCCGAAGACGGCGGCAAGGAAGGCCCCAAGGGTGGGCCGAAAGGAGGTCCCAAAATCAACAAACCGAAAATCTCGGACACCGTAAAGGCGACAGTCTACGCGGACAATTGGTTCCAGCTCTACCTCAACGGCAACCTTGTCGCGGTGGACTCGATTTCGTTCATTCCTCATAACGTCGTGTCGGTCGACATTCTGCCGGAATACCCGATGACCATCGCTGTCATGGCAAAAGACAACGCGGATCCGGAGACCGGACTTGAGTACGACAACACCAATCTCGGAGATGGCGGTTTTATCCTGAAATTCGGCGACGGCACCGTGACCAACGCAAGCTGGAAGGCAAAGAATTTCTTCCACGGTCCCATCAACGGTGACATGACCAACCCGAAAACGCACCACGATCCCATCCCGGAAAACTGGTTTGAGGTCGACTTTGATGATTCCCGGTGGGAAAACGCTGTCGAGCACACGGAGGAAGCGGTGAATCCGAAAGAGCCATTCTACGAAAATGACTTCTCCGGGGCGAAATGGATCTGGACCGCCGACCTCGCCCTCGACAACACGATCCTTTTCCGCACCACGATCCCCTCTCCTCCCAACGGATCCGTACTCCCGCCCGCCTGGCCGCGTGGTCTCATCGATGCCTCGAACCGCACCTCCAAGCCCTGACATTTTTATGAAATCATCCGCATTTCTCCGAAACATCCTCACATTCCTCGCAGTTTGTGGAACGCTCGTACTTACGACCGTCCTGATCCCTCTTGCGATCGCAGCGATTGCTCCAGCCTTGCATCCCTTCACGGCAACGTTCCCCGGACGCAGTACTCTGGAGCGACCGATTGGTGCCATCCCGGTCACAGTCGAAGCCTTTGCGCCCTTTCAGAAACGCCTCGGTCTCTCCTGGGAAGACGACTTTTTCTATATCGAAGGAAACGGGGTTCCGGATCACAACATGATGATCGGCATCACCGCGTGGCAGCAGCAGGTGCCGCTTCCACAAGCTTACGTCGGAGAGAACGCATGGCGAGTTCCGCTGAAACCCGTGCCGGCTGCGGAACCGGCGATGATAGACGGCCGTTTCCTCCGTGGAGCCATTGCCATTGGCGTAAATGGAATTCCGATCTTCAACCCGCAAAACAACCGGGGGGAAGTCTCCTATGAAATCGGAGAACTCGACCAGTGGGGCGGCCATTGTGGACGAGCCGATGACTATCATTATCATATCGCTCCGCTGCATCTCGAATCCATCGTCGGAGCCGGTAAGCCGGTCGCCTATGCACTCGACGGTTATCCCATCCTGGGCCTGAAGGAGCCCGGTGGTTCCGAACCAAAGAATCTCGACGACTGTCACGGTCATGAACACGACGGAAGCGGCTACCACTATCATGCCTCCTCCGGGTATCCCTACGTCTTCGGTGGATTTCATGGCGAAGTCGCCGAGGCCGAAGGCCAAGTCGATCCACAACCTCGCGCTCAACCGGTTCGGGAGGCGCTTCAGGCATTGAGAGGTGCCGAGATTACGGGTTTCGCGAAGACGGGTGAAAATGCCTATGAGTTGAGCTACGAAGTGAATCGTGAAAAGCACTCGGTGCGGTATCACATCGGTGAAAACGGCACGTTTCCCTTTGAGTTCGACAATGGTGCGAAAGGCGTGACAAGGGAAGTCTACACCGCTCGTCCTGAAGGCGGCGAAGGAGGAGACAGGCCAAGTACGCGTCCGCGTGGAGAAGGAAATGGTGGAGGTGACAACAGACCAGAACGGCCTCCCGGCGGCGGCGGAGGCCCTCGACCCGACGTCCTGCTGAACGCGTTGGACAGCAATCACGATGGAATCATCGACGCAGAGGAACTCGGCGATGCCGAAGCGAGTCTCATGCGGCTCGATGCAAATCAGGATGGGAAACTGAACCACGAAGAGGCCACCGGTCGCCCCGGTGCAGGGGAAAAAGGTAGGGGTGATTTTGGCATGAATCCTCCGCCGACACCATCCGGTGGCGGCAGTGCCATGAATCCATCCGTAACCGACGGTTTTGTCCTCACCAGCCCGGAAGTGGAAAACGGAGGTCGCCTCCCGATGGACTACACCGGGGAGGGTTCCGGCTCGACCCTCCCGCTCGCGTGGCAGGGCGCTCCCGCTGACACGAAAAGCTACGCTCTGATCATGGACCACCTCGCACCGGGCGATGAAATGAAAGGCTATTGGGTCTTGTGGAACATTCCCGCAAAGTTGCAGAGTCTGGCAAAAAACGCCACCGGCATCGGCAAAGAAGGAATTGGATTCCGGGGTGAAACGGGTTACGAACCCCCGCATTCCAAAGGTCCCGGAGACAAAACCTACGTGCTTCATCTTTACGCCCTTTCCACCGAACCGGAGATCAAAGGATCGCCCTCTTCCGTCAATCGCGAGGTTCTTCTCGCCGCCATGGAGGGAAAAATCCTCGCGACAGCGGATCTCAGCGTGGTCTATGCAAGTTCAGGAACAAACAGTGGCAAACCCCGCCCCAAACTGGAACGGCAATAATAGGAAGATCTAATTTCCTGACTCCCATGAAGACCATTTTCGCCTTTCTCTTCTTTGCTCTCGCAGGCGCGACCATTCACGCGGCACCGGTCAACCGGCCCAACATTCTGTTTCTCCTCTCCGACGACCAGGCGTGGAACGGTCTCTCCTGCCGGATGCATCCGGATATGCCGGACTCTGCGGGCAGCGTCGTCGAAACACCGAACCTGGCCCGACTCGCGAGTGAGGGAATGCGTTTCAGCCAGGCCTACTCCCCGGCTTCTGTTTGTTCCCCGACCCGGATCAGCCTCCAGACCGGCAAAAGCCCCGCGCAATGCCAGTGGACCAAGGCCGCGCCGCCTGAATACGGATTCAAACTCCTCGAACCACAAATCCGGAAGAACATCGAGGCGAATGAAACGACCATCGGGGAGCTTCTTCAGTCCGCCGGATACGCGACCGCCCACTACGGTAAATGGCACATCGGTGGCGGCGGTCCCGAATCGCACGGATATGACGAAAGCGACGGGGATACCAGCAATGAAGATGCCGCGCCCCACGTCGCCCCCAATCCGGTCGACATCTTTGGAATGGGTACCCGGGCCGCCGATTTTATGAAAAAGAGTCAACAAGCCGGGAAGCCCTTTTTTATTCAAATGTCCTACAATGCAGTCCACTATCCACAGAACGCGACGAAGGCACTGCTCGAAAAATACGCCGCCCTTCTTCCTGGAGGAAACGAAAAAGAGATCGGCACTGCCGCCCTCAGCGAGGATCTCGATCGGGGCATTGGCGAGTTGCTCAAGAGACTGGAAGACCTGAGTCTTTCGGAAAATACGATCGTCCTCTTCATGTCCGACAATGGAGCCTCGACGAAGAGAACGCTGAGCGGCGGAAAAGGCGGTGTCTGGGAGGGCGGAATCCGCGTGCCTCTCATTGTGCGGGGTCCGGGGATTGCAGCGAACTCCTGGTGTCATGAGAAAGTGGTCGGTTACGACTTTTTCCCGACCTTCTGCGAGTGGGCTGGAGTCACGGAGCCACTACCAAAAGAGATCGAGGGAGGAACCATCACGGCACTCCTGCGGGGAGAGAACACTCCAGTCAAACGCCCCCGAGAGGAACTGGTGTTTCACTTTCCCCACTACCAGGGAGACACTCCTCATACCGCGTTACTGCTCGGTGACTACAAGCTGCTGCGCTTTTACGAGGATCATTCCCTGCACCTCTATGACCTCAGTCGGGACATCCGCGAATCCAACGATCTTGCCGGATCCATGCCAGAGAAGATCGCCGAACTGGAGGCTCGCATGGATACCTATCTGGCTGATGTTCATGCACAATTCCCGACACCCAATCCTGACTTTGATGCCGAAAACCCTCCCTCACTGAGTGATCGAAAGCCCGGGAAAGGTGGAAAGATGGGGGGCAAACGAGGCATGAGGGGCAAAATGCGTCCCGAAAGAAATGACACGGAGCGCAAAAAGGAGCCAAAGAACCTTTCCACCCCCGAGCCGGACGCTACCCGATCGAACGCACATCCAGCTCCCGCCACAACCATTCTTCCGGCGGGAAAGACATCCGCCGCCACCGCCCGGAAAAGAGCGCCGAATTTTGTTCTCTTCCCTTTTGATGACATTGGCTGGAATGCCATGGACTTTTCCGGAAACCCGGTCATCGAAACGCCGCGAACCAATGATCGGTATGTTCGGAATTGAAATCCACAACATCGCAAATGATCCCGGCGAGACAACGACCTCTTCGATTTTGAGCCGGAAACGCCGTCCGAACTCGTCTCCGATCCGAGTAATCCCCGCACGAGGTCGGGAGGCACGGGGATAGAGGATAGAAGAACAAAATTTAAAAATTGATATTCCTAAAACAAAACGCGGCGAGAGCCGTTCTACTACTATGTCTCGAAAATCACGACTCCCCCTCTTTTGCCTCCTCCTTGGAATCACCCCGGTTCATGCTGACTGGCCGCAGTTTCGCGGGCCGAACGCGCAGGGGATCAGCTCCGAGACAGTTCCAGTCAAATGGAGTGAAACCGAAAACCTGAAGTGGAGCCTCGACCTTCCCGGTCCCGGCAGCTCCTCTCCTGTCATTTCCGGAGATTCCGTCTTTGTGACGAGCTACTCCGGTGAGGGAGAATCCCTGGAACGACATTTGCAGCGCATCGATCTCCGTTCCGGAAAGCCGCTTTGGGAAAAGCGTATCCCGGTTGATTACACGGAAGATCCTGCAAGGGGCTACATCAACGAACACGGCTGGGCGAGCAATACCCCTGTGACCGATGGGAAATCTGTCTTTTGTTTCTTCGGAAAAGCCGGGGTCTATGCTTTCGATTTTGAGGGAAAGGAACTTTGGAAAGCGAAAACCGGGTCGGACTCTTCAAGGAAGCAATGGGGATCGGCCTCGAGTCCGATTCTCTATCAGGACCTTCTCATCGTACCTGCCGGAGACGAAACCCGGGCCATCATTGCCTTCCACAAGCTCGATGGCAAAGAAGTCTGGCGCTTTGATTCAGGCACGATGGAGGAAACGTACGGAACCGCCGTTCTTGCTCCTGTTAGTGACCAGCGCACCGACTTGGTCTTCGCCTCCCCCACCCGCTGGATCGCTCTCAACCCGGAGACAGGAGAGCAAATCTGGTTTGCGGAATACAACCTTCCCGGCAACATGTCGAACACCACTCATCTTTCCGGCGATATCCTGACCGTTTCAGGCGGATTTCCCCGCACGGCGAGGGTGGCGATCAAAACGGGCGGGACCGGTGACCGTTCGGCAGAACTGCTCTATGACACACAAAAACCGGCAACCTACATGACGATGCCCGTTGAAAAAGACGGCGTCCTTTATTGGGTATCAGACAGTGGGATTGCTTTTGCGGCAGAACCCGGAGTTTCAGAACCTCTCTGGGAATCACGGATTCCCAATCTCGACGGAGAAGGAGGACGCGGAAAACCGTTTTACGCCTCTCCGATTCTGGCCGGAGGAAAAATCTACGCGGTGAGTCGCGCCAACGGAACTTTCGTGATCGAGCCGTCTCGTGCGGGACTTGAGGTGTTAGCCCAAAACCGGATCTCGGACGATGACTCCATTTTTAACGCCACCCCCGCTGTCTCGAACGGAGTACTTTTGATTCGCTCCCAAAAGCGACTCTACTGCATCGGCAAATGATCAATCCGTCGGTGCCGTGGGGGCTGGAGCGGAAGGTGTCGTCGGAGCATCAAACCCCGGAGGCGAGGGAATGCCACCTGAAGTCACTGTGTCAGGTTCGCCGTCCGGTTCCGTTGCAAGCGGCGGTATGCCCGTCGCTGGACTCAATGCAGTGGCGGAAGACGGCGGCAGGACCGTTGCAGATTCTTTTTCCCGTTTGAACAATCTCCCCAGAAATCCCGGCTTTTCAGGTTGCGTCATGTCCGGAATGGCAACTGCTGCGGGAGCACTTGATGGTACCGCACCAGGCGCGATCCCTTCGGCAGCCGGCGACGAGTCCACCATTCCCCTCGGGTATTCTGACGGCGGAGGTGCCGGCATTTCCGCAAACGAAGGATTCCCCTCCTGCGATTTCGATTTTTTCCACTTCAAACGGTCGAACAATCCGGGCTTGCGAGGAGTCGTTGTGGACTCGCTGGGGACACTCGGCGCCGATTCAGCTCGTCCGGTCTGCGCTTCGAACTCGGGGACGTAGGAACGCTGTCGCGACGCCACCGCAGCCTCACTAGGACCGCTGCTCCGAGGCATCGGAGGCCGGTGTGCCGCCAGAAACTGCTCCGCCGTGGTGATCGGCTCCGGCTTTTGCACGTAATTGACCATGGCCTGTTGGGTGGCTCGTTTTTCCCGCGCTTTCTGTAGTGCCGCCTGCAATTCGGCCTTTCGGAGGGCCTCGTTCATGGCCACATTCCCCTGTGCTGCATACCCCATCGCGACCGCCGTTTCGGCCGGAGTCGTGGTGGCGGCTCCAGTCAATGCGGCGTCATCCTGTGCATTGCAAAGTGTGAGGAAAAATGGTAATCCAATGCAAAGCGTGCGGTTGTTTTTCATTTGATTGAAAGTTTCTCCCGCTATTCTGAACCTGAATCCCTCGAATTTCCAGCCATAAGCCATGAATTTACTGTTTGATGTCCATCTTGACCTGAGTCTCAACGCCCTCGAATGGAATCGTGACCTCACACTCCCCATTTCGGAGATCCGGGCGAATGAAAGTGGGCGGACGGATCTCAAAGGCCGAGGGACCAATACCGTCTGCCTCGATGAAATGCGGAAAGGCGGTATCGGACTTTGTGTCGCGACGCAGATCGGCGGATGTATGAAACCAAGCGCATCCGTTGCCTGCTGGGAATCACCGGCACAGGCGTGGGGCATGACCCAGGGACAACTCGCCTATTACCAAGCACTCTGTGATCTCGGGGAGATGGTGCAAATCACTACGCTGGCCCAGCTCGATGCTCATCTCGCGCTTTGGGCAGATCCCGTCGCTGCGGCGGCAGCCAAAGCACCGATCGGTTTTGTCCTCAGCCTCGAAGGTGCCGATTCGATCGTATCCCTCGACTACCTCGAAAAGGCCTACGCCTCGGGTCTGCGAGCGCTCGGACCGGCACACTATGGCCGCGGACGATACGCGCTCGGGCACGATCAGGTGGGAGGACTTCTCCCCGGAGGTGCGGAACTCATTCGCAAAATGGACGAACTCGGGATCATCCTCGATGTGACCCACCTCAGTGATGCCTGCTTTTTCGAAGCACTCGATATCTACCAGGGCACCGTTTGGGCGAGCCATTCGAATTGCCGCACCCTCGTCGATGATCCACGCCAGTTTTCCGATAAACAAATTCGTCTTCTCATTGAGCGAGGAGCCGTCCTCGGTGCCGTTTTTGACGCTTGGATGATGGTACCCGGTTGGATTCGTGGAACCTCAACGCCCGAGTCCACTGGTGTTGTCATCGCACATATTGCTGATCACATTGATCACATCTGTCAATTGGCGGGAAATGCAAACCATGTCGGAATCGGCAGCGATCTCGATGGCGGGTTCGGGCGGGAGCAAAGCCCAGGAGATCTCAACACCATCGCCGATCTCCAGCGCATCGAAACGATCCTCAAAAATCGGGGATATTCCGATGCAGATATTACGGGACTCTTCCACGGCAATTTCCTGAGACTCCTTCGCGAGGCCTGGTAACGAGAAATCGGCAAGAGTAGGGATCCTCCCGCTCTCAGTTCGCCCTGCCAAAAAGTTCGTAAAGCATCGCAGCTCCGGCCGCTGCGATGCTGAGGCTGGCGCTACCCGGTTTCGTGGGAATCTGGACTCTCTGCGCACATTGGCTCAGAATCTCCGACGAGAGATCCCTCTCATTTCCACCGATAATCACAACCGTTTTTCTGCCGGGAAGAACCGCCGACAGAACATCGGATTCCGAGTGCTGACTCAGACCCAAAAGCACAAACTGCGCTTCATCCAACTGCGCGAGCGTCGTCTCGAGATACTTCACCTCAAAAACTGGGAGCCGCAGGAGAGCACCAGCTGAAGCCCGAATTGCTTTTCGAGACAGTGCATCGGTTCCCTTTCCTCTCTCCACGATGACACCGTCTATGCCGAATGCCTCCGCCGTACGCACAAGTGTCCCGAGAACACAAGGGTCACCAAAATCCGATGCGACAAGAATCCGGCTCGCACTTTCAAGGAACTGCCCGTCGGGATCGGCGGGACCCGAACGAAACGCGGTCGCAAAGACACCGCGATGAACTCGAAACCCAGCGAGTTCATCCAACTTTTCACGAGAAAGAATCTCGCAGGGGACCCTCTCCACGCGACATCGCTCCCGCAAACCCAGATGACGGCCCGTTTCCAGATAGACCTGCGGAGAGGTAACACGAGAAGATTCGAGCAGCAGGAATACTGCGGCAACGCCTTCCACCTCCACTCGACCGGCTGGCTCGCCGGACGTCGCTATCATTGCCGTAAGATCAATCCCGAGAAAGGGATCAATGAGCTTCTTCGGATCTGCGAGTCGCGTAACCGAGAACACCGAGGCCTACCATTCCTACGCCGAGCAGCAGTCGGAACGCTACCCCTGCAACCCCCTTATCAAACGAACCGAAGGCATACAAGAGAATCCAGCCCCCAATGAGCAAGGCAAAGATCGGACCGGCGGTCTCGATGGCTTTCGTGGACAGAGGGAGGCATCCAAGAATGGCAAACATGACGGTGAACCCAATCAGGTAAAGCCAGAGAGGAGTCCAATTGCCACCGCTGGCGCTGACACAGACTTCACAAAGAAGCCAAGAGAGTCCAAAGAGGTAAAGAAAACCGAGGGAGAGAGAATTCATGCGGAAAGAATGGGTCAGGATGGAGGTGAATCAAGTCGATTGTGAAGTCTTTCGGAAATACTTACGAGTTACACCTTGCGCCCGCGTTCACGATATTCCCCGAATTGACGAAATTTTTGATAACGCTGCTCTAGCAATTCATCTCGGTCGATTGCTTCGAGCTGGGTGAGTTGCTTGATGACGTGTTTTTTCAAGTT
>JAGPCC010000184.1 GCA_018058245.1 Verrucomicrobiales bacterium | reverse complement strand
AGAGGAGCAATTGGAAACTCTTTCCTCCAAAGGTCCGTTTCTTGAGCTTTCTGCTTTGGGGCGTTCGGTGAAATTGAGACACCAGAACATGGAATCGGTCGTAGTGAACTACTACGAGATGGACCTCGAGTTCCTTTTTTCCAGCAAACCCTTCGTTTCTGGAGAGAGCGGTCAGTTTCGTTTTGTGAAACCAAATCGGTCGGAGAAGATGCCCCTTGCCGCCGATACCGCCGTGACCGAGTTTGTCGTGCCCGAGGAGTTTGCGAGCCGGAACGTCCTCGTAGAGGTCGTCGGGGCTGGCGAGACCCAATCCCTTGCGATCTATTCCAACACTCTGAAGGTTCAACTTTCTCCGAATTACGGCCAGATCGAAGTCCGCCGGGAAGGGGACAACTCGGCCTTGAGCAGCGTCTATTTAAAAGTCTATGCCCGGATGAAGAACGGCGAAGTGCGTTTCCTCAAAGACGGTTACACCGATCTCCGCGGGAAATTTGATTACGTCAGTCTCAGCACAAATGAGATGGAAGAAGTCAGTGCCTTGGCTCTCCTCGTGATGAGTGAAAAAGACGGCTCCGTCGTAAAAGAGGTGGCACCACCTCAGCGATAGTAAATGCTCGACGAACCGGGACTCATGAGCCGGTTCGGACCGGGCATTATATTTTCACCACCTGAGCAGTGGAGGGATCGTAGATGTAATCCCCAATCGTCCCCGACATCAATTTCTGAATCGCTTCCTCGATCACCGCAAGGGGAACGAGGAACCACTCCCTCGGTTCGACTCGAGAGCCGAAGCGATCCTTTAGTTCGACATCCAACCGCGCCCGACTGAAGAACTTGTGGAGTAATGCCTCCAATCGCTTGCGGTTGATGTTGGAAAGTTTGAAAGTTGCTACGACTTCCACGTCATCGAGCAAATAGGTAGGGTCCTTCTTTGCGTTGCCGATCCGGGCCTTCACGTCTCGGCCAGTCACGCCGATCTTGTGGATCACCTCCCGATTCTCCGCGACGAAGGGGTGTTCCGATTGGCTCCTCAGCACGTAGATGTACCCCGTCGGCAAGTCATCCTCTTCTTCCTCACCCGAGAAGAGTGGCCCGAGGTCAATTTCGGTGATCCGGCGGCTCGCTTTGTCCTTATTCAAGGCACGCTGGAGCGAACGAACGAGAAGGTCATTCTCGGTTCCGTTATCGTAGATCACCCTCAGTCTTCGATCCGGTCGACCATATTCGCTTACAAACTCCTCCCCCATTTCTGCCACCAGGATCTTCTGCCCGTCGAGAATGAAAAGATCGCCTCTTTGCACGGCGGCGTTGTCCTTGTACTTCAGGGTTTGGCGAGACCCCGTCTTGAGGTCGCGTTGAATATTTTCGAACAAGGGACGAAACATCGTGAAATCCTCGCAGGGATTCCGCTTTGCCACCTCCTCCGCCGCGCGGATCTCTTCCCGTGAGCGCACGTGACTGAGTTCCTCGATGTCACTCGACGAGGCGTCTACCCCACGCAAAGAGTTCACTAGTTCCTCGTCGCTCGGTTCAGCATCCGCAGCCCCGCTCACGCCATACTCGGTGGTATCTTCACGCACCGTTCCCGCCTCGCGCATCGCGGTGGTCGATTCGAGAAGCCCGCGAGGATCTCGTCCCTTCAGCACATCCATGCATTCTACAGACGCGCGTATTCGGTCCAAGCGTACCGCATAGAGCCGTTCGAAGATATCCCGGGATTCTCCGTGTTGAGGCAGGCGACCGTGTTCTTTCTTAAAGCGAAAAGCCCGTATCGCCAGATCTTTCACTTCCTCGGGTGTCAAGTTCGTCCGTTTCGCGGCGATCACTTGCGCGACCAGTCTGAGCCTGTCTTCATTCATGGATTTGGCGAGGATCGCGTAAGCCTCGCTGAACGGATTGATACGGTCGATCAGATCGATGTCCAGCTCACGCATGTCCATCGCGAACTTCCTTATCCCATCGATCAGCGCTGTGTTGAGCATCCCAGGAGCGCCGACGCCCTCGTCGGCATTGCCGGAGATGCCGACGGGGGCGGCGGCGTTCCCGGCCTTCTTTGCTTGCTGCACGACGTTCAAGGCGGCGACGGCATGCTGGCGCACCGCCTCGCGGTCCTCATCGTCCAGATTCGGGAACTTCTCCTGGATGATCTTGCCCATCCGCACCTGAGTCAGCTCCTCGGGGACGAGTTCCTCATCAAACAATCCCTTCTCCAGCGCTGGCTTGTCCTGCACGAAGGCCGCGACCAGTTCGTTCAGGTCCTCCCGGCAGATTCGCTCCGCCTCCTTGCTTTTCGGCTCGACGAGTACGATCCCGTCATTGCCACGAGGAGGGTCTTGTCCCGCGCCATGATCTGGCGGATGTGTTCGCCGAGGCGGTTGTCCGGATTCGCCGAGATGTGGTGAAATTCGTCCACCGCGAGGAGCCGGTCGTCGAAGACCTCTGGTCCGAACCTGTCCATCGCGAAGCGGAAGGTGGCATGGGTGCAGACCAGCACTCTGGGAGCGCCGACGCCCCCGTCGGCAGAACCTTCCATGCCAACGGCGGCGTCGGCGTTCCCGGCATCGAGGAAGGCCTTCACCGCCTCCACCTTGCTGCCGTTGTCGGACCCCGCCGCGTCGCACAGATTCCATCTCGGTTCCACCTTCCAGTCGGTGAAAAATCCATCGTTGCCGAGCGGCTCATCGTGGAAGCTCGCGCCGATAGAGCGCTCGGGTACGATGATGATCGCCTGCTTGAGACCCTGATTCGCCAGCTTGTCCAGCGCGATGAACATCAGCGCCCGACTCTTGCCCGAGGCCGGGGGGGATTTGATCAACAGATATTGCTCGCCGCGCTTCTGGTAGGTGCGCTCCTGCATCGGACGCATCCCGAGCGCGTTCGAGCGCGTTCGAGCGCGTCGAGCGCGTCGAGCGCGTCGAGCGCGTCGAGCGCGTCGAGCGCGTCGAGCGCGTCGAGCTGCCATCCTGAGCGTAGGTTACGGTTACGGAGACGGAGGGGACGGGAATAGGATCGCTCATGATAGGTTTTCGGAATCGTCGGAAACGTCATCTTCGTCGTCTGCCAGTTCGCGTTCGATCTGCTCGATGCTTGGCAGGCTGGTTTGTAGTTCGGGCGGCAGGGATTCCACGAGCTGATACTCGGCCACACCGAGGGGCTGCGACTTGTCGCGCATCGCGTATTCGGCTACCACCTTATTTTTGCTTTTGCAGAGGAGGAGTCCGATCGTCGCGCCGTCGTCCGGGTGCTTCACCTGCGCATCCACCGTCGTCAGGTAAAAGCTCAGTTGTCCGAGATGCTCCGGTTTGAACTTGCCGGCCTTCAGCTCGATCACCACGTAGCAGCGCAGCTTCAGATGGTAAAAGAGCAGGTCGATGAAAAACTCGTCGCCGCCCACATCGAGCAGCACCTGCCGGCCCACGAAGGCGAAGCCCGCGCCCAGCTCCAGCAGGAAGTCCGTGACGTGCTTCACCAGAGCCCCTTCGATCTCCCGCTCCTGCGCCTCCTCCGTCAGTCCGAGGAAGTCGAAGCGATACGGGTCCTTCAGCGATTCCCGCGCGAGATCCGACTCCGGTTTCGGCAGGGTGAGGGCAAAATTCGTCACCGCCGTGCCGCTCCGTTCCATCAGGCGGGACTCGATCTGCATCACGAGAATGTTGCGAGACCAGTTGTGCTCGATCGCTTTGGACGCATACCAGCGACGGGTTTCGGGGCCTGGCAGCTTGTCCAGCAGCGCCAACTGGTGATACCACGGCAATTGTGCAAGCACCGCTTGCACAAGTTCCCCGTCCGGCCATGCTTCCGCGAAGGCCCGCATGTATTTGAGGTTCCGGGAAGAAAACCCCTTCATCTCTGGGAAGGCGGCACGGAGATCCCCGGCCAACCGCTCGATCACCTTCGCACCCCAGCCCTGTTCTGCTTGCCGGGCCAGGATGTCCCGTCCGATCTGCCAATAGAGCAGGATCATCTCCTGGTTTACCGCGAGGGTGGCGCGCTGCTGGGCCCTATGAATGCGGCCCTTCAATTCGGCAAGCCACGAGGAATACTCTTCCGACGGAGGGGTGAGGCTGGCGGGCGTGTCGCTCATGGCTCGCCTCGTTTCGTCCTCCGCCCGCCCGATGTTGCGGGGCTCGCCGCCAAACCGTGGAAGCTCGCGCCGATAGAGCGCTCGGGTACGATGATGATCGCCTGCTTGAGGCCCTGATTCGCTAGCTTGTCCAGCGCGATGAACATCAGCGCCCGACTCTTGCCCGAGGCCGGGGGGGATTTGATCAA
The DNA here is from genome assembly GCA_018058245.1 of Verrucomicrobiales bacterium. Classification (GTDB taxonomy): domain Bacteria; phylum Verrucomicrobiota; class Verrucomicrobiia; order Verrucomicrobiales; family DEV007; genus Arctic95D-9. The sequence continues at coordinate 5,765 of JAGPCC010000184.1, read as the reverse complement.
CAGATATTGCTCGCCGCGTTTCTGGTAAGTGCGCTCCTGCATCGGACGCATCCCGAGCGCGTTCGAGCGCGTCGAGCTGCCATCCTGAGCGTAGGTTACGGAGACGGAGGGGGTGGAAACAGAGGTCTTCATGCGAGAGGGTTGATCCGTCTCACGCCTGCGAAGCGGTCGAAATCGCGATCATTGCTCGCAATGGTGGCGGAATGCTCCAAGGCATGCAGGGCGATCAAGGCATCGGTGGATAGGATCCCGCCCGTACCCGCTTCCTCCAACAGATCGAAAAAGCGGTTCAGTGCGTTTTCCGAAAGGTGGATGAGACGGACCTGCGGGAAGCTCATCCAATCTCCGACTATGGCGCGGACTTGCGCCGGCGTGAGGGGATTCTCGCAAATGGTCGCATGCGTCAGCAGGCGGGTTACCGCCAGTACCACCACCCACGCGAGGCCCACCGGCTCGGTGCCGGAAAGCGTCGCCTCCCACCAAGCACGCGCCTGCCCATGCCAGGGAGAGGTTTCATCGTGAGCGTAGATCAAGAGGTTCGCGTCGGGGATGATCATCGCTTTCCGGCATCCTCCGCCTCGATCTGGTCATAGAGCTGGTTCAGGCTCAGCCCCTGGTAGGCCGGCTTGATGCCTACCCGATGGGTCCGGAGGCGCACTGGCTTGCTCTGCGTCGAAGGCGAGGATGCCGCGCTGAGGCCAGTTTGGAGAGTTTCCTCAACGATCTCGCGAAAGGGCCGCCGCCGCCGCCGGGCGATCTCGCGCAGTTCACTCAGGATGCCATCACTGATGTTGATTGTAGTCCGCATAGTGACATCATGATGCCATTCCGATCATGGGTCAACCTTTCTCGGCGCTCCCGGCATCTTCTCCACCATCATGGGGGGACGGCCCATTCATCTGTTTGCACGCTTTCGTTTTTGGGAAGTGCCTGATTTTTCCGCCATGGCCTACGACCCTACTCTCCCGCAAGAAGGCACCGAGATCGATGCCGTCGAGATGCGTTCTCAGCTGAACTGTCTCAAAGACCTCATCGACGCGATCAGTACGATCACTGCAGCCGAGATCGACAGTGTCACGACAGGTGCCCCCGGTTCCCCGGCGACGGTGGGGCTCTCGGTGGTGGGGAATACGCTGCACTTCACCTTTGGTCTGCCGCAAGGCACAGCGGGGAGCAATGGTCTGCCGGGGAGCAATGGGAGCAACGGAACGAATGGCACGAACGGGACTCCGGGTCCGACGGGTCCACCCTTTGCGGCGGCGGAGATCGACGGCGTCAGCATGCTCGAACCGGGGAACCCGGCGACGGTGGAGAGCACCTTTGACGGGACGGCGGTTCACTTTTCCTTTGGCATCCCGCGTGGAAATGACGGCGGGGCGGGGGTGGAGGGTCCGCCGGGAGAGGTCAGCGAGAACGATCTTTTCTCCGCGATCAGCGGCACGAGCAACAACAGCAACTCCGTCGCCCAGATCGGCGGAACTGCGACAAGCGAATACGACCCCGCCCAGATGCAGGAGGTACTGAACAAGGTGGATGAACTGATCGGCGCGTTGAGGAGGTATGTGTTTAGCTGGTAGCTTTTTAGCAAGAGAGTCGATCTGGGGTGAATGCGCTCAGTTGCGTTCTGCGCGTCCTGCTTTTGGGAGAAGGGGAGATGGGGATCGGAGCGAAGTTAAATGACCGTCCGAAGGGCAAGCCCGAAGGGTGGAGCGCAGCGACATCAACCCCGCAGGCCGGGTGGTGTGGGGGGAGCGGGATTAAGGGTCGTTCCTGCTTCTACCCGATTCGGCTGCGTTTATGCTAGGCTGTATTTTCGCCCCGCTTTGCGTCACCAATCCCATCGATATAAAACTCTACCTTCCCGCACTCAGTGCAAAAATACACATCGTAGCTCTCCCGACCCACAAAGAGTTCTGCAAGATCCCCCAATACTCCGATGCGACTACCCTCATGGAACTGTTTTGTTCCCGAATATTCCATTGGACTCTCGCATCGCAGGCACTCCATCGCCTTCTCAATTCGCTCTCTAGTCTTGCTGATTTCAGCATCGGAAGCATTTTTGGCAGTCGAACACTTCCAGCAGGATTCCCAGCTGTCGTCCTCGACCGATGCTCCGCACATTTTACAAGTCCACATATCGTATTTCTGAGCCGAACGTTAGGTGGTGGCAGGCGAAGCCTTGCCACCCTCGCCGTGTGTGTGCCCAGCATAGGCGCAATCTTAATGGGGTTCAAGCACGCGGTGCCCGGTCGCCCTGTGTATAAACCATGAAAGAAAAACACCAGCTGAAGCCAACTGCGGAAGGGCGACCGACCGTGGGAATCGGAGCGCAGCGGAACCGAAGGTAGCCGGAGCGTAAGTGGAGGCAAATAGCCTGCCTGAAAGGCAGCCCGAAGGGGAACGCAGTGAATCAAACTCGCAAGCACAACACAGGAAGGACCGAACCGGTTCGATGATCCGACCTGAACTTCTCTCCAAGGCGATGAACCCGACAGGGGGAGCCGATAATGGGGAGGATTCAGGCAAAGAACCGGAGCGAATCGACGCGCAGCGGAGATGGACGGAACGAAGTGAAGTCAACCGGAGATAGACTGCCGCAGGCAGCACGTAGGGTGAGCGAAGCGAATCAAAGAGAGATCATGCGACAGCGTTGCTGTTCCGAAAGGAGAGGCATCGCACGTTCGTCACTCTTCGGAGTGATATAAGACGGCCGGAACCGCCGTGCTACAATCGACGAAGGAATCGGAACGAAGTGGAGATAGACGGAGCGGAGCGAAGTCAAATGGATGCCAAAGGCACCGCGAAGCGGCAAGCGAAGCGCAATCAAACCCGTATGGCCGGTGGTGTGGGGGGAGTGGGTTCAATCCCCGTTCCTACCCGATTCGGTCTTGGATTCTTCTTTGGTTCCGAATTGCGATTCAAATCGTTCAACCTCTGACTTCGGAATAGGCATCTCGCTCATCAAAAATTCCTTAATCAGCTTGCCCTCGAATCCAACCCAAGAAGCCGTCTCAAAGTCATCAGGGTATTCAATGTAGTAGTTGATACACTTCCAGCAGATCGAAGTCTGAAAGATTACTTCCTCACCACGAAAGAGCCGAATTCCGTGGATCGGAAAGTGACAGAATGCCCCGCCGCCCCAGTCATTTTCCTCTTGGAGTAGCTTGACTGTAGCATCTCTGAATTGGGCGAGCTTATCAGCATCCAACCGCTTCCGGTCTAGAATCTCGGTGTGGGACCCATAAGGCAGAATGGGAAAATACTTCTCCTCCTTACCTTCTGGAACTTCCTTAACGGGAGTGAAATTAAGTAGTAATATCTCAGCGCCATCGGCGTGTTTGATGGCATCAGCAAGACGAGCACGATACTTAGCCTGAATCCCTGACTTCTCTTCAAAATACATTCTCGTTGCCGAGAAACTGTGAGGAACATCGGGACGAGTCGGATCTTCAACGAAGTCTTCCGGAAGATTGAACTCCTCAGCAGCAGCCAGAAGTGGAAGAATCAGCAAAAGAAGGTGGATTTTCATCTTATGACAGAGACAAGTCTAGCCATCCGCCTCAGGGAGCGCCAGTCTGAAACAGATCCTCCGGTCGAATTTCGTAGGGTGTACCGACTTGGGGCGGTGGCGGATTGGCTACGACGGTTTGTTCGCCTGGTTCGGTTAGGAGGTGAACGATGTCGTGGCCGGCCAGAATGTCGAGAACTTGTGCCAACCTCGAGTTGGTCGACCCGGACGAAGCAGAAATCATAAACACAGGGATTGAATCGGTCATGCGCGCTGCTTCCATATACTTCGCGACTCGCTTCTCGGCCTCGATCAGTGTGAGTTCTTCGGCGTTGAAGGCAATGCCATCGTATCGTAGTTGGATGTGTGGAGGCTCGATGTGAATCCCGATCTCATAGAACACTTTTCCTGTTGAGCACACAAATAGTGATCGCCCATCCTGAAGATTGAACTCGACCAAGACTCGATGGTGGGATTCCGCTGAGATGGAACCAATCGCTTCGAGGGTAGAGGTAGCTGGAAACTCTTGAAAGGCAGGTTCGGTGAGATCAAAGGTGATCTGTGGCTGCGGAAGATCGCTCTTCTCGCAGGCTGTTAGCGACAGAGAGAAGGCAAATAGCGCAAAGCGATTCATTTTCTGAGGCGAACAGTATTAATAGTCCACCCCGCTATTCCTCCGCCTGCTGTTCACCGACCGGCTTTGCCGGTTCGGTGCAACGCAGGCGCGGTGTCGGCGGTGGTTCGGAGAGGATTTTACGGTGCCGGGGGGAAATCCGTCAAGCCTCATTCTCTTCGGGGGGGATTTTCTGAATTTCCCCGCGACAGTTTGGACATAGATAGAGTAGGAAAGGGCACCAAAGATGTCGGTCTTCCCTGCACTGCGGGATTTGTCCTGAAATCGCGGACGAGAGGGAAATCTGCCTACCACCAAGCTCGGCTATCTTTTCGGCGATCGTCTTCACGACTTCTGATTTTTCTTTCCCATACGTAAAGAGGGAGGGGCGGGTCGGGTTTGTTTCTGGTGTTGCTCGTTGAGGCGGGCTGGCCACCTTCTTACGAAGGCGGCGACGGTGAGTTGCGGATCGACGGTCGGGGAGATGGGGAGATGGGGAGATGGGGCCTTCAGTTTCACCATGAATCCCCGTTTCCCGGTCAACAATGCCATGTTAGGTCGTGAGAAAGCGACGCAGCATACCGGTGAGGGTCTCGATCCCCCAGTGGAAACCTGCGATCGGGATCCGCTCGTCGTCTCCGTGGAAGAGGGAGGCAAAGTCGAGCTCGGGGGGGAGCTGGAGCGGGTAGAATCCGTAGCACTGGGCACCGAGGCGGGCGTAGTTGCGACTGTCGGTAAATCCGGGAATGATGGAGGGAACGACATGCCCGGAGGGATCGGCGGCGCTCAGGGTGCGTTCGATCTCGCGATAAAGTGCGGTATCGGTGGAGAAGGAGACGGGGGGTGATTCCTGGAGAACCGAAAGTTCGAAATCATGGCCGAGGACAGGTCGGATCACTTCCGTGAGCTCGCGGATCAAGTCGTCGGCGGTCTGACCGGGCGCGAGGCGACCGTCGATATCAACGGAGACTTGACCGGGAAACATGTTGATCGATTCGCTCCCGTGGAGGCAAGTCGGATTCGCAGTGTTGCGCAGGATCGCTTCGATCGAGGCGCGACGGGATGCGTGGGGAATCGCGAGGGGGAGTAGGAGCGGACCCAAAAAGGGGTGGGTGAGGAGCGGCACGACTAAGCGGGCAAGCCGACCCTGCGGTTGCGCGAACCCCTTCAGGAATGCGGTCGCTTCCGCACCGACGTGCCAGGGGAGCTTCGCGGCGGAGATCGCCTCAATGGCGCGGCTGAGCTTGGAGACGGCATTGTCGGTCGAGGGCAGGGAGCTGTGTCCGGGGGTGCCTTCGACGGAGAGATTCAGCCAGGCGATCCCTTTTTCCGCGACTTGGACGGGGTAAAAACGCATTCCTCCTTGATGAACGGTGAACCCACCGACCTCGTTGATGACATATTCGGGCTCATCCCCGAGCAAATCGGGGCGTTCGTCGACGAGCCATTTGGAGCCGAGTCGTGTCCCTGCTTCTTCATCAGATACGGCGACAAAAATCACGTCGCGGTTGATCGGGAGGTTCTCCTGCTTCAGCTTGGCGAACGCGGCGAGGGCCATCACTGCAAATCCTTTCATGTCGATCGCACCACGTCCCCAGATGCACTCGCCATCGTCGTGACCGGACCAGGGGGAATGGCTCCAGC
>JAGPCC010000416.1 GCA_018058245.1 Verrucomicrobiales bacterium | reverse complement strand
GAATGATAGATCACCTCCACGATCATCCCTGTATCGTGCAATGGGTTCCCTTCAACGAACGCTGGGGGCAGCATCAGACCGCTGAAATCGTCCCGTGGATCGTCGCCTACGATCCGAGCCGCCAAGTCAACGCTGCGAGCGGAGGGAACTGGTATCCCGTCGGTCACATCGTCGACGAGCATCGTTATCCGAATCCTGGATTTCCCTTTGAACTCGGCGAGAACGGGCGATTTGATGGGTATGTCAAAGTCGTCGGCGAATTCGGCGGACATGGTTTCCCGGTGGAAGGTAACCTCTGGAATCCAAACACAAAGAACTGGGGGTACGGAGGGCTTCCGAAGGACAAGGCGGAATGGATCGAGCGCTATCGCGAGTCCATCCGCCTCCTCGCAGACCTGAAAAAACAGGGCATCGCGGGCGGAATCTACACACAAACGACAGACGTCGAAGGCGAAATCAACGGACTGCTCTCGTATGATCGAAAAGTGCAAAAGCTCTCTCCCGATGAACTGCATGACATCGGAAAACTCCTTTTGGACTGACACGGAGCGCCATACGAATTCATTATCCCGTGTTTGCGCAAACAAAGGGATGGAAAGAGCCCGTCCGAACACTATCCTCTAAAAGGCCTTTGGCCGTCTTTCTCTACGTGCTGATGGAACCTGAAAACACACTCTTTGACAGAATCGGTGGAGCAGAAAGAATCTGCACTCTGGTCGATAGCTTTTACGAAAAAGTCCTCGCGGATGGCGAACTGGCACCCTACTTCAAGCACGCTCCGATGGGGAAACTCATCGAAATGCAGAAGGACTTTTTTGCCGCTGCAACAGGTGGGCCTTTCAATTACGCTGGTCGTCCTCTTCGTGAAGTACACCAGCATATGGCGATCAGTCGACACGACCTGAATCGTTTCACGGGACACCTCATCGACACTCTCAAGGAGATCGGGGTGGAAGACTCTGCTTCTTTGGAGATTATGAGTCACGTGAACCTCTATGCCGACGAGATCACCAACGATCTCGATTGAGTGCGAGCGAGGGAAGGAGGGAAGCGATATACCCGGATGAGGCTGATTTTGTTCTGTTTTATGGGATTCTATTTTCCGAACCTTCGAATCATGGATCCTGCCAGACTTTTCACGACGTTTTTCCTGTTCCTTGCTTTTGTGTCCGCACCGGAGCTTCCAGCAGTGGAAGTGTTAGAATTGAGTGCTCAAAATTTCGAAGAGCGCCCCACTGGAAAAGAGGCCGATGGGATTGTCGGCGATTTTGTCCTGAGGAACGACAAAGTGGAGCTTCTCATCTCTGGGGATCTTCCCCTTCGTGGCCCGAACATGGGAGGCTTATACGGGGAGGGCAACCACACTCCGATCCGGAGAGACGATCCAGGTGGCTCGTTTTTTAGCCGTCGGCATTTCTCCTGCGGAAGCGGTAGGGCTTGTTGCGGCCCGTCGGAAAACGGCACCGCAGGGTTCTGTCGCGGTAACGATTGCGGATTCGAACGGAAACACCGCTCCTGGAGCGCGCATCACTCTCAAGCTGGAGGAGCAAACGCCTTTGTATGCCTATCCAGATGAAAAGGGGGGGCGCTGGGTTCAGGTCCATCACCCGGACATGAGCGAGAATTTTGTGGACCGGGACGGAGATGGACAAGCGGACGGAGGATACGCCTACTTCGGGAAGTTCGTTGACGGGCTCGAAACTCAAAACTTCAGTGCTTCCTGGGTGCTTGCGGGTGCACCATTCACCATTGGCACTGCAAAAACTCGTGAACGGAAGACAAGACCCCCGCTACAACTATACCCGTGCCGATCACGCTGATATGTTCGGCGACGGAGTCGTGAAGTTCGATCATCGACTTACTCTCGATCTCAGCGAGGATGCCCATATCATTGTCGTAGCGATCGGAGAGAAAAGCTCCCTCATCGGTGGATTCGGATCGAGCGCTCAGTCATCTTTGCAACCCTGCGCCTACAACAATCCGATTTTCATCGACGTCAATGGCAACGGATTTGAGCCGAACCGGGACACGCTCGGTTTTGAACTTCCCGTGAAAAAGTTGTCCGTCGAAGCGGTCGAGAAAATGCTCGCGCCGTGAGGTCGGATTGTCTGGAATGGAGTTTATTTCTGACAAACCGGGCACCAGCAGGTCGTCCGGCCACGAAGGTCTTCGCGACGGAGTTCGCTGTGGCATTCCCGACGGGGACAGCGGCCTCCGTCCCGCCAACGATGGTTCATGAGCCAGGAGTCTGGTAGATCGTTCCAGCTCTCGCCGATGACCCGCAGGGACTCACGGGAGACCAGCCGAGTCCTGTTCCGAATCGCGGTGATCTGCGTATCGTCAAGCGATCCAGCTGGCGTCTGCGGGGCGATCTGGAGTTGCCAACAGATCTCGTCGGCCATCCAGTTTCCGATCCCGGGAAATCCGCGCTGATCGAGCAGGAGAGTTTTTAGCGGCGTTTTCGGAAATCGTTGCATAAAATCGGAGACCCGCTTTCGAGTGAATCCCTTTCCGATGATTTCGGGTGGGAGGTTGCGCCAACTTTCCGGAGCATCGCCCCCGGTGAGATCTAGGGTGACTTTCCCGAACATACGATAGTCACTAAAGATCAGTGAAAGCTCATCAAAGAAGAGAACGAGATGATCTCGCTTTCGAATCTCCTGATCAGGTTCTGCCGTAGAGAGTTCTCCAGACATCCCGAGATGGAGGCTGAGCCAGGCTCCGCCTGAAAATTCGAACATCATCTGTTTTCCATGGGCAAAACTCGCCAGAAAACGCCGCCCGATAAGTCCCTTTTCCACCGCTGCGGCAGGGGTATCCCGGTAGATTCTCGCCGCCGGGTGAGTGATGACCTTGGAAACCGTGCGTCCGATTCCCGGATTCCACTGTTTGCGGTAAAATT
>JAGPCC010000183.1 GCA_018058245.1 Verrucomicrobiales bacterium | reverse complement strand
GTGAAAAAATCGTGGACAGTTCCCTTCGAAGTGCGCCTCGACAAATTCATCTTCGAGCGTCACCCCGGAGTCAGCACGGCACGGAACTATGAAAGCCGAGTCACCCGGCTCGAGGATTCTGAGCCCGACAAGGCCCTCGAGATCAAGATGAACGAACCGATGCGCCATGGCGGATACACATTTTTCCAGGAATCGTTCGGACCTTCGGGATCGATGCCCGGCGACGAAATGTTCTCCCAATTCGCGGTGGCCAATAACCCCGCCGACCAGTGGCCGCTCTGGTCTCTCATCATCACCGGGATCGGGCTTTCGATCCATTTTCTGATCATGCTCGTGAACTTTACGGTTCGCTCGCGAAACAAAAAAGCCACCTCGGCACTCCCATGAAAAAGCTCCTAACCACCTTCTTTGCCCTCGGGATTTTCGGGTTCTCTGCAGTCGACCTAAATGCGCAAACGCCTCCGAAATCCTCCCTCCAAAACTATGTCCCGTGGAGCGAAGAGACCGTTCACACCTTTGAGAATCTTCTCGTTCAGCAAGACGGACGGGTAAAACCTCTTTACACCGTCGCCCGGTTTACACTCTTGCAGTTCAGTGGAAAGTCGACCGTCTCCTTTCAGACCCAGGATGGCGAGAAGCACCGCATTCATTACGCCGCCTGGCTTCTTGATGTGCTCTTCCGCGGAGACCTCGCCAAGGAGATCCCCGTATTCATCGTCGATGACTCCGCCGCCGTGGTCGAGATCGGCGTCTCCCCGAAGTCCAAACGTGATCGCTACTCCTACAGCGAACTGTTCCCTGGCCGCGCAAAACTCGCCGAATTGGGAGCGCAGTATGCCGAGAAGCAGCAAAAGTACGAAAAGAGTGAAAAAGATAAGCAATATGAACTCGGTCGCGTGGAAGGAATGATCCTCACTCTCGGTCGCAACATCAGCTCATTCGAATATCTCGTCGGACAATTCGGCTTTGCCCGAAAAGGAGAAATGCTCGTGAATGAGAACATCCTCCCTCCCGAACTGACGGAACTCGCCAAGCGTCTCGACACGTCGGAAATGATAGACAAAATGCCGGAAATGAGCCTGGACCAACTGGTCCAGACCGTCCGCCAGACGCCCGGGGATTCTGAAGAAGAGCGCATGTTCTCCGGTGCGCTTCGACTCTTCTTTTTTCACGCGAACTCCGCCCGCGGTTTAAACATTTTCCCTCCCCAACAGAAAGACAACGAAGTCTGGCTATCCGCCGGCGACCTGATGCTCGCAGGGCTGGCATCCAAAGGGGAAAGGCCCTGGGTGCGGGAACAACTCAGCACGATTCAGACTCTCGTGAACGCGCTAAAAGAGGGAGAAGGTCCCTTTTTGAAGGCCCTCCAATCGTTCCGCACCTCACAAGATGCGATTGCCGAGTCGCGTGGTGAAGGAATCCACTCCGAACTCGAGGTGACACTCTATCGGGGGAAATGGTTCACCTACTCCCTCTATTGTTTCGTCTTTGCTTTTGTCCTCCTCGCTTTCAGTTGGCTCTCGCCGGGCAGCAAAGCGGGCAAGACCCTCGTGCTGATCACCTGCCTTGTCACCGTAATCGGACTGGCACTGGACATTTACGGAGTCACCCTGCGGTCCATCATTCGCCAGCGTCCACCGATCACGAATCTCTACGACACTGTCCTTTTCATCACTGGCATCGCAGTGCTACTGGGTCTTCTCCTTGAGTATTTCACTCGGGTCGGCATCGGAGTGCTTGTCGCCGTTTTCGCCGGAGTCGTTGGCATGTTCCTTTCGATGAAATATGAGGCGAAAGAGGCTACCGACACGATTACTCAGCTAGTGGCAGTGCTCGACACAAACTTCTGGCTCGCCACGCACGTGACGATCATCAACATCGGTTATGCGGCAGGGCTGGTCTCGGCCATCATTGCCCTGATCTATCTCCCGGCGAAACTCATCGGAACCCTGCGCGGCAAGCCGAACAAAGAATTCTACCGCACTCTCACCCGCATGAACTATGGGGTGATCTGTTTCTGCCTGTTCTTTTCCCTCGTCGGCACCGTCCTTGGAGGAATCTGGGCGAATTACAGCTGGGGCCGATTCTGGGGCTGGGACCCCAAGGAAAACGGAGCTCTCATGATCTGTCTGTGGAGCCTCGTCATCCTCCATGGACGCATGGCCGGTTGGATTCGTGAGATCGGACTTCACATGAATAGCCTCATCCTAGCCATGCTCGTGACTTTCAGTTGGTGGGGGGTAAACAACCTCGGCGTGGGACTCCACAGCTACGGATTCACCGAGGGAGTCTGGGGTGCGCTCTTTGGTTCTTGGAGCGTCCTCGGCGTATTCATGCTCATGGGAGTCATCTCCTGGATCATGGAACGAACTTCCTCACGGGAAGGGTTGCAGCCGGAATCGTCCCCAAAAGCTGCCACTAGCTGAAACCGGAGGCACAATTCGATACATCTTCGAATTGGCATTTTCGAGAACTGTGACTACAATTCAACCCATGGCTATTTTAACAGGACTGAGTGTTGCTATCGTATTTCTGCTCGCCGGAGTATTGGCGTTCAAATTCCTCCTCAAAGAGGACAAGCATTGAACGACCGACCGGATTTCTCGGATTTCCAAAAGGCAGGCAACCCTGTTCGTCTCTGGACTCAACCCTGTCTGGACCGACGTCTCGTCCGTTTAGGAATCTGAGACCCTGTCGACTTTTATGACCCGTCGCAAAACAAAGATCATCGTGACTCTGGGGCCGGCGACGAGTTCCCCGGAAAAAATCCACGATCTGATCTCTGCCGGGGCCGGGATCTTCCGGTTGAATATGAGCCATGCGACCCATGACGGGGTACGCGAGATCAGCCATACGATTCGGGAGCAGGCGTCCGCGCTCGGCATCCCTGTCGCGATTCTCGTCGATCTCCAGGGCCCATCGATTCGCACTGGAGAAGTCGACGGAAAACTCTCCCTGAAAAAAGGAGCGATCGTCGAATTTCGTAATGTAGATCTCGCCGCCTCAAAACCCCTATCTGTGACGACCAACTATGACGGTCTCCACAACGATGTCTCCGTCGGGGACGTTATGCTCGTAGACAATGGGGAAATTCACTTTCGAGTGCTGCAGATCGAGACCGGGCGACTCACCTGTGAAGTCCTTACCGAAGGGGAGATGGGATCCCGTCGGCACATCAATCTTCCTGGCATCCGGGTAAATCTCCCACCGCTGACTGAAAAGGATATGCGGGACATCGATCTCGCGGCGGAACTCGATGTGGACTATATCGCGATCAGTTTTGTCCGTGATGCAGAACATGTCGTTTTCCTACGCTCGCAATTGGAAGCGCGGGACTGCAAGGCTCTCATAGTTTCTAAAATCGAGGATCAAGAGGCGGTCAAGCATCTCACCGACATCATTACCCAATCCGATGCGATCATGGTCGCCCGTGGCGATCTCGGGATCGAGGTTCACATTGAAGAACTCCCGGTGATCCAGCGCAACATCCTTCGGGAGTGCGCAAGGATCGGGCGAAAGGTCATCGTCGCGACCCACATGCTTGAGTCCATGATCGAAAATCCTGTCCCAACGAGGGCAGAAGTCTCGGATGTTGCGAACGCCGTGTTCGAACAGACCGACGCCGTCATGCTGAGCGGAGAAACGTCTATCGGACGATACCCGGTCAAGTGCGTCGAGATGTTGGATCGCATCGCAAAACGCATCGAGCGGGAGCCCGGTGCCGGTTTCTTCAAAGAAATTGAACTCACTACCGAGAAGCAGTTCACCGTGAAATCTGCTGTCGTTCTCGCCAATTCGCTGGAAAATTCCTGCCTCATCATTTTTACAGCTCGCGGTATTCTCGCCAATTTTGCCGCACAGCAGCGCCCGGAACATGCCGAGATCTTTGCTTTTTCGCCAGATGATCGGGTCGTGCGCTCCCTCGTCATGAACCGCAGCGTCACACCGTTTCAGATGGAAATGGCCGATCATCCCGAGGAAAGCATCCACCGGGCGGTCGATCTGTTAAGAGCGCACGATTTGATCGAGTCGGGCAATCCCATCGTGATCTTGAGCGATATCTTGAATCGCGAGTTCGATACTGACGCGATCCTGCTGCGCAAGGCTTGACCTCCCTTTCTGATTCTCACATGAAGCTGAGCGCCTTCGCAACGATGGACCCGAATCTCCTTCCAGGGCTCTTGAACACGGCACTCCGAAACGATTTCGAAGATCTGGAAGACCTCGTTTCCAGTCACGATCTCGACCGTGAGAAGCTAGAAAAGCGAATGGCCGAAATCGGTTTCCGATATTCCCCCGAGAACCGTCAGTTTCGCCCGATCCGAAAATCGGGCGAATGAACTTCTCTTACTTGTGCGCTGCGACGATCTGATCGATCTCCGCGCGCTTCACCCCGGCCGGTGCATTGACATCCGCAAACTTCGTACGAGCGGCAGCGACTTGTTCTACCGTCACGGCGGGAGCACTGTTCCCATGGTCGTTGCGGAGGTAGGTGAGCACTGCTGCGAGTTTCTCATCATCCAGAGCAGCACCAAGCGGGGCCATCATACCCATAAAGTCCATATTCTCCTTCGCGATTCCTTTGAGAACTACGAGAAGTGGCTTGTCGGGGTCTCCGAGAAGCATCTCAGACCCCACTAGACTAGGAGCCATTAGCGCAGGGCCGGCTTGCAAACCTTTTGCGTCCGGTCCGTGACAGGCTCCGCACATCATGTAAGTCGTCTTCCCGAGGGCCATTACGGCAGGGTCCACTCCCGCGCCGCTCGCAGCAGGAGCAGGAGTCGTCGCGGCCACTGGAGTTCCAGCGGCAGGGGCAGGAGAGGTCGCGGCAGCAGCACCGGTTGCAGGAGCAGGCACCGTTGCGGTCACTTCAGCGGCCTTGGCCGGCTTCCTTTTCATCCCACCGATAAAGGACGCCCCTACAATCCCGAGCATCGCAATGAGAGTGATCGGTACAAGAATTAGAAAGGTGTTCCCAAAGAGAGAAGTGATCTTTGCTTTAGAGTCAGAATGGTCGTCGCTCATGATGGGGGGAAAAAAGCTCTTATTCCGAGGATGTCAACGCGAATGCAAGCGCTACGCCAAAGCAAATACGCAGTTCTCTGGTCTCAGGATACGGTTTTTTCGGAAAATGAACGTCGCTTCTCCCTAAGTCCGACCGATCTTGCGAGAACTTTCGGGTTATTTCGTTGCCCAGAGCCAACGCATCGAGTCGGGAAAAATCGCGCCACCATGGTTTCCGCTGTGCGCCCCTTCTCCGAAAATAAATTCGAAATCGTAACCCGCAAATGCGAGCGCCTTCGCCATCTGCTGATTCGCAAGCGGCCAATTCCCATGTTCGTTGTCGAGATCATTGGATCCGTCCTGTAGGAAAACTCGCAGCGGTTTCCGCTCGGTCTTCCGAATCAGCGACGGATAGACATGCCCGCCCCGGATATTGGTGAAACTTCCGATCTGACTCAACACTTTGCGGAAGAGGTCTGGACGCTCCCAAGCCACCGTGAACGCACAAATGCCACCCGAACTCATCCCACAGATCGCCCGCTGCTCTGGATCATCGGTGAGCCGGTAGGTCTTCCCAACTTCCGGGAGGATTTCCGTTTCTAAAAACGCAGCATACTGAGCCCCCAGCGAATCATACTCCACAGTACGATTGCTCGCGACGCCTTCGGGAGCCTTCCACTTCTGCGGTGTACTGAGACTCTCCGCGAACCAACCGGGGTTCACCAGAATCGCGATCATCACCGGCAATTCCCCCGCTGCAATGAGATTGTCCAACACGACCGGAACGCGAATCTGCCCCTTCTCGTCAACATAAGTGTGACCGTCCTGAAAAACCATCACCGCCGCCTTCGCCGTACCATTCGGATCGTACTGGGCCGGGACATAGACATAAAATTCTCGAATCGTTCCCGGATAGATTTCACTTTTCCACACCTGTTTTGTCACGACTCCCTGCGGCACTCCATCCCGGCGCTCCGAATCAGGGCCGAGCGGATATTCTTTCGGTTTCGGAGCAGTATCCTGGGAAAGGAGGGAGCTGATCGGGAAGAAAAGAAGAGAGAGGACGAGCGGGAGTTTCATGATAGTGATCGAAGCATTACGAGCGGCACAGACCATGGCATTTATAGACAGCCTTGAAAGTTTCTACGAGATATTTCTGAACGGGATCGCGAGCGCAATAGCGGAAAAACCTACCCCGCACAAGCGTCACTTGAGAATCGCTTTTCCGTATCGAAAAGGTAAGCTATCCCAGTTTCTCCCGTCTACCTTTCCCGATATGGCATCTTTTCGACTTCTTTCCTTCGTCCTCCCTGCGCTGATGTTTTTTTTGCAGGCCCCC
Organism: Verrucomicrobiales bacterium; assembly: GCA_018058245.1. Lineage (GTDB taxonomy): Bacteria > Verrucomicrobiota > Verrucomicrobiia > Verrucomicrobiales > DEV007 > Arctic95D-9. Next base: position 3,726 of record JAGPCC010000183.1, on the reverse strand, counting down.
GTCACCGCGCAATCCCTTGCCGTTCGTGACCAATACGTCGAGGCGCGCCTCATTTCGAGCCATTCCACGATCAAAGCGGGCGAGCCATTCACTCTCGGGCTCCAGTTCGTGATGGACCCGACCTGGCATACTTACTGGGCGAATCCGGGAGAGACCGGGATTCCGACTTCTCTGGACTTGACGATGCCGCCGGGCTTCACCGCCGCAAAACTGGGATTCCCTGTTCCGAAAAAATTCGTGCTCGACTATGGATTCGGGGTTCGGGAAGCGGGTTACGGATACGAGACTACCGTCATCCATCCGATTACGATCACACCACCCGCAGGGCTAAAAGCCGGTGACACGCTCACCCTCACCGGCATCTCCAAATGGCTCATGTGCGACCCCAACACCTGTGTTCCGGGAAAAGCGGATCTTTCCATCTCCCTCGCGGTCGGAGAGGAGGCAGTCCCATCTCCCGAGGCTGACCTCATCGCCTCGTTCGTCAAAAAGTTGCCTCTTCCGGTGCAGAGGCCGATGACAGTGAATCTCGCCGGAGGAGATCTCGTTTTGACAGCGACCATTCCTGCAACCGAACTCCCAGTTGGAGCCAAATTTGCCTTTTTCCCTCTTCTCAATTCCGTGCTCGACCCATTCAGCGATGCTGTCGTCACTACCGCAGACGACACCGTGACAATCTCAGCACCAAAGGCGGAGGCTCTTTCGGCGGCACCGGGAGAATTCTCCGGACTCCTCGTAGCGGAAACGATCGACGGGAAAAAGGGATTTCTCCTTTCCACCACCGGGGCAGCGGATACCGCCTCCGCCGCTACCGGCACCGGGCCTGACGTTCCCTCCGTCGTGGCCGCAGCCCCCATTGCTCCGGAGACCTTGCCCTTTGGCGGCGGACTCCTCGGTATGCTCCTCGCCGCGTTTCTCGGTGGAATCATTCTCAACATCATGCCCTGCGTCTTTCCCGTGATCTCACTGAAGGTCATGTCCTTTGTTGGCCAGGCGGGAGAGGATCGAAAAAAGGTCTTCGCCCATTCCCTCACCTTTGCCCTCGGCATCCTCGTCTTTTTCTGGATTCTCACGACCGTCCTCCTCGTCCTGCGAAATGTCGGCAGCGATGACGTCGGATGGGGCGTGCAACTGAGACAGCCCGGTTTTGTCATTGGTCTCATATTTGTGATGGTGATCGTGGCCCTCAGCCTCTTCGGAGTGTTCGAATTCGGTGCTTCCATGACTGGTGTAGGTGGGGATCTCGCCAACAAATCGGGATACGCCGGTAGCTTCTGGAGCGGAGCCCTCGCGGTGCTGCTCGCCACGCCTTGCACTGCACCTCTGATGGCTCCGGCGATCGGATTTGCCCTCGTCCAGCCCGGCCCCATCATGTTTCTGGTCTTCACAACCCTAGGCTTGGGGCTAGCTGCGCCCTACTTCCTCTTCGCGATTTTCCCGAAACTGCTCGACATGATCCCACCTCCTGGGGCCTGGATGGAGACTTTCAAACAATTCATGGGATTCCCCATGCTCGCGGTAGCGGTCTGGCTGATCGGAGTGCTCTCGAAACAGCTGAACGTTGCCGGCCTCCAGTGGGCGCTCTCCGCCGTCCTCCTCCTCGCCATTGCAGGCTGGATCGTCGGTCGCTTTGCCGGTTACGATCGCAGCACTGCCTATCGCCGCAAAGCGCAGATCGCGGCGGCGCTGGTCTTTGCCCTCAGTCTTTTTGTCGCCTTTGAAGCCTCCGCAAAACGTGCCCCGGCAAGCACTGTGGACATCTCCGAGGTGATCGCGAAGCACCGGGCCGAAGGGAAGCATGTTTTTGTCGATTTCACCGCCGAATGGTGTGTCACCTGCAAAGTGAACGAACGGCTCGCGATCAAGACCGATGCCACTCAGAAAGCATTTCAGGAAAACAACGTCGCGTTTGTCATCGCGGACTGGACGAACAAAGATCCCAGCATCGCCGCGATCCTCGCCGACCACGGGCGGGCCGGCGTGCCGCTCTATCTGCTCTATCCCGCCGACACCACAAAACCGGCCATCATGATCAAAGAGGGAATCATCACCTCGGGTGATATTCTGGAGGCGATCAAGCAGCTGTGAGAGGAGGTAGGAATCTTCAACGAGTCAGGGACCTTTCGACCAGAACGGACTTTGCGGGCGAGATGCAGGGAGCCAGGTTGCATTGAACGACGTACCGTTCTATTACATTCAATGCTCCCAGAAAAATGGGAGGGAATCGGACGGGGTTGAATTCGGGAAATTTAGTGATTACACTTAGGAATGAGCCTCATTGAGGTAAAACATGCAATCGACGAGTTGGCACCGGAATCCCTTCTTGAACTGCAAGCCTATATTCTGAAGGTGAGTGAGCGGAAGGTACATGAAGTCGCATCGTCGCGGCAAGAGCGCTTCTCATCTGCTAAAGAGCAAGTGTTCGGTGAATTCGATCACTTGCTCTCGGAGCTTGCCAAATAAAACCGCCCCGGCTCCTTTGCAGAAACCGGGGCGATTGAGGTATTTCCCACCTGTGCCGTCTCCCGATCTAGAGGCTCACGTTCCCGTCACTCAACAGGGAGGGAGCCGCTCATCGACTTTTGCCTTCCAGCGAAGGCCTGACAGCCGACGATTTGCTAAGCCCCCAATAACGTATCAACGGTCCGGGCCTGTATTTGATGGGTAATGGTCGAACACTGCAGGAAAAAATCAAAAATGGGTAGGTTGTTAGGATGCGATCTATCTGAATTCTACCTGCAATCCTGATTTAAGGGAATCCAAAAGTGTAGAATGTGCCGCTTCTACCTCCGCCGCCTCCAGCGTCCGCACGGGAGAGCGATAGAGGATCGAGTAGGCGAGCGATTTCATCCCTTTTGCAAGTCTTTTACCCTCAGGATCTTCAAAGACATCAAAGAGCTCCACGGACTGCAAGAGCGGCTCCTCATATGCCGCAAAAAATGCCGCCACCGTGCCTGCCGGGAGATTCGCAGGAACGAGCATCGCGACATCGCGCGAACTTCCGGGGAATTTTGGCAAATCGGCGTGCGCAAGCCCGCCCTGACGAGCGCCCATCAGTTTTTTCACGTTGATTTCCGCCACAAGAACTGGTGCTGCCAAGTCCAGTTCGCGTGCCCGGGCCGGAGGCACGATCCCGGCGAGGCCGAGTTTGACCGCTTTTTTGCCTTCCCCGATCTCAATGCTACAGGCAGTAAGGAGCCGGGCGTCTTCTACCGGAACGAAATTCAATCCCTGCGGGCAGATTTGCTCAAGAGCCGCCCGGAGATCATGGATATCGAGCGCCTTTGGCTTCCCGTCGGTCCAGTTCCGCGGAACTCGTGCCCCGGTCATGAGCAGTGCGAGATGTTCGTGCTCGATCTCATCGCCTTTCGGAGTCGCCGTGAAGACACGACCTGCTTCAAACAGCCGCAAATCGGAACGACCAAAACGCTGATTTCTCGAAGCAGACGCAAGCAGACCGGGGATCAAACCGGGACGTAGATAGTCCTGCTCGTCATTGAGTGGATTTTTCAAACGAACCGGATTCATTCCCCGATGTGAAGTCGCTAGATCGTCAGCGAGTTGTGCACCGGAAATCAATTTGAGGTTCCTCGTCTCGAAAAAACCCAAGTCAGAAAGACGCGTCTGAATCACCCGCATGAAGTCATAGGCTTCGTCCGCTTTCGACGCAGCGGAAAACGTCGCCCGAGTATGGGAAGGTACATTCTCCAATCCGTAGACACGAGC
>JAGPCC010000415.1 GCA_018058245.1 Verrucomicrobiales bacterium | reverse complement strand
CTTACTGCCCTTGCCGGAAAGTGAAATTACAGTAAATCTTCGGGCACGACGGAATTTTGTTCGCGGCTGGAGAGAACGCGGGCCTGGGTCACGACGGCGTCTTCATCACACTCAAAACGATAGGCGTGGCAGTTCGGGCAGATGTTGACCTTGCTGGCTACGATGGAGTCACATCCCATACACACCTTATACAGGGTCGGGTTCTTGACGATACGACGTGCCCTCTTGGCGCGTTCAGCTAAAGCGGTGTTCTCCTTTGACATGCGTGGAGAAAATTAGCTCGAATGAGTGTTTTTTGCAAGAATGAAATTACAAATCTGGAATTTTCTCATAATTTCAATAACGAAAAGCGGATTTTTTGGAAATCCGCAATGAATTATTGAACGTTTGGGAATCAGGGGTGCGAAATTTTGAGAGTCGCCCGGAATTGTCTTGAAATGGAGTTTCGCTCGCTGGGGTTTTCCTGTAGCGTTCCGGCCTTTGAAAAATCTTGGTGAATCGGCCGCGTTGGATGTGGTGGCTCCGCAGTTGCGGCGGAGTCGTCGCCTTGCTTCAGCATTGAAAGCGGTGGCGCTCGCGACACCGGAAGCACCGGTCGTATTCGATCACTTCGCGGAGGCAGGTCAGCCTCTGTTGGTGGCAGCGGTGATCTCGGCCTGGCGCGAGGCGGGTAACCTTGATTCGGCAGTCTGGGTGCTTTGTTCCCAGGTGAAGGCTCAGGAGGTCATGCAAAGTGAACTCGGGGTCTGGGGGCACGAGGCGCTCTTTCTTCCGGAGTATGAATGGGCCGGCTTTGAAGAAACCTTGCCGGACCCGGAATCGGCGGCGGAGCGTCTTGCGGTGTTGAAAGAAATTCACGAGGTCACGTGCGAAAAGGGGGATGCGGTAGTGGTCCTGACGGCGGAATCGCTGGGCGAGGGAGCGCCGCCGCCGGGATCTCTCTCGCGGCAGGCAGAGAGAATGCGTCCGAAGGACAGGCTCGTATTGAAGAAATTCGGGGAGATTCTGGAAAAGGCGGGGTATGAACCGGAGGCGCAAGTGTTTCAACGAGGCCAGTTCGCGCTTCGAGGCGGAATCATCGATGTTTTTTCGTGGCATGCGTTGCATCCGGTACGGATCGAATTGTTCGACGACGAAATTGAGTCGATTCGCGAGTTCGACGTCGATGCGCAGACGTCGATCGGTCGGGTGGATTCTTGTGAAATTCTCTTGAGTGAGGCAAATCTGGAGTTGTCCGGCCGGATCTCGGATTATCTCGGAGAGGGTGACCTCATCATCGCGGTGGACTGCGACAGTGAGTTTGCGCACATCCGTGTCAGTAGTGGACTGACGGAGGAGGTGAGTGGGCCGGAGGATTTCGACGGGGCCTGTTTTGACAATCCGCTGGGGGAGTTCGGGGCGGGGGATTTCATCCTGCAGGAGGCGAGGCGGGAGGAGTTTTCCCGTCAGATCGCGGCGTGGAGGAAGGATAAGTGGACGGTGCTGATGGCCTTCCACTCGGACGGGGAAAAGGAACGTTTCACGGAGTTGATTTTTGAGAAGGCTTGGAAGGATGGTTTTCTGAAACCGATGATAGGGACGCTGAGCCGCGGCTTCACGATCCCGGATGCAAAACTCGCGGTCCTGAGTGATGCGGAGATCTTCGGACGGTATCAGAATCAGAGGGGGCGGCGACGGTATCGTCTCGCTCGCGAACTCCAGGCGAGCAAGCAGGTCAGTAGTCTGCGCGAGTACAACTACGGGGATCTCGTTGTCCATATTGACTACGGGATCGGCAAGTTTAAGGGAATCCGGACGCGGGATGTCTTAGGGAACAGTCAGGAAGTCCTTGAGATTGAGTATGATGAGAGTGCCCGCCTTTTTGTGCAGCTGGATCAGGCGCATCTCATTTCCCGGTACATCGGAACGGGAAAAAATGCTCCGAAGCTCTCCCGCCTCGGTGACAAGCGCTGGTCCCGCATCCGCCGAGATGCGGAAAATTCGATTCTCGACTACGCGGGCCGACTCCTCTCGATTCAGGCTGAGCGGGCTTCGCACCGTGGATTTGCGCATCCGGCGGACAACAAGTGGCAATGGGAGTTCGAGCACGCGTTCATCTACAAGGAAACGCCGGATCAGATGCGGGCGATCGAGGAGGCGAAGACCGATATGGAGAGCGAAAAGCCGATGGACCGCTTGATCTGCGGGGACGTCGGATTCGGGAAAACAGAGGTGGCGATCCGTGCGGCGTTCAAGGCGGTGATGTCGGGGAAACAGGTCGCAATCCTCGCTCCCACTACTGTCCTGGCAGAACAGCATTTTCGCAATTTCCGGGAGAGGATGTCGGATTTCCCGGTACAGATCGAAGCGCTGAGTCGATATCGTACTCCGGCGGAGCAACGCACGACTTTGGCGAATCTGATTTCGGGAAAAACGGACATTGTCATCGGAACGCATCGAGTGATTTCCAAAGATGTGCAGTTCAAAAACCTTGGCCTCGTCGTGGTCGATGAGGAGCAGCGTTTTGGGGTGCATCACAAAGAGCGTTTCAAAGAGATGTGGCGGTTCGTCGATGTTCTCACTCTCTCGGCGACACCGATCCCCCGGACGCTCTACCTCTCGATGATGGGAGTGCGGGAGATGTCGATCATTGACACACCGCCGCCGAATCGCCGACCCGTCGCGACGACGGTGTGTCCCTACGATGAGCGGATCATTCGCTCTGCGATCGAGAAGGAACTAGCGAGACAGGGGCAGGTGTTCTTTTTGCACAATCGGGTGAAGTCGATTCAGGGAGTGAAACGCCGCATCGAGGACCTGGTGCCCGGGGCTCGGGTCGAGGTCGGCCATGGGCAGAGGGTGAGTGACCAATTGGAGGATGTGGTGAGCCGGCTCATCCGGCATGAATTGGATGGTCGCGTGTGTACAACGATCAT
>JAGPCC010000414.1 GCA_018058245.1 Verrucomicrobiales bacterium | reverse complement strand
TTGCTGCACAGGGAGGGTTTCCGCCTCCCTGTGGAAAGCAATTCCTTAGAAGAGCCTCGTCTACTTGAGTTTTACCGTAAACTGGTCCGAGCTTTCTATCGTCATCGCTTCGATTTTTGGAAATAGCTCTTTCACTGCCGCTGGCGTGACTGCCTCCGGATTTTCGGTGACTTGATCGACGAAGGCACCAAAGTCGGGATCGACCAGCATCTTCGAAATATCGGCATCACTGAGGATGATCAAATCACCCGTGACATGCTGCGCGGATGTTTCCGCGATGCCTTCGGGAGCGCGGAGAAAGAAACTGACGCGCATTCCCGCTGTCATTCCTGCGGCCATTTTCATGGACTCCGAGGGTTTCATCCCGAGTTGCTTTGCCTGGTCAAGTTGCTCCTGATCAATCATTCCGTCTATGCCTGCCGATGCGAGAGTGGACTTCACGGTCAACACATCTCCCTCGAGCGCGAAGGTAAGATTCCCCCCTTTGTTTTTGATTTCCTGCCCTGACGCTGCCACAAATTCTTTCGCTTTACCCGGCACAGAACTCTGGTCGATGCGGAGTTTCCGGATGTCGTCAAAGTCATAGGTTACGGCATATCCTTGCCACCCTTCTTCATCCTTCCCTGCTTCGTGTTTTGTGTAGTGGACGCCTTCTCCGTAGTTCGATGCATCTTTGCGGAGGGATTCCTCCTCCGGTTTTGCCATCTCGGCGAGAATCCCGAGATTTGGCCCTCCTGCGGAGCCCGCGGCTGCTGCGGCCCCTCCTCCGAACGACCCCAGTTGATCGATCATTGCGAGCATCTGCGGTGAAAAATAATATCGGGAAACAATCGTTCCGGTTCCGTCCTTTTTCACACTGATGATCGTTGAAGTGCGAACACAGGAGGTGCCAAGAAGAAGACAAAAGACGGGGAGAATAATTCGGGACAAACGATTCATTTTGTAGAGGTGTGAGAGTGAATAACGGAGAAGGAATAGGCGAAGGAGATATTTGGAAGAACCCTATCGGCGGTTCCGTTTGAACATGCGCTGAAAGAACCCCCCGCCTTCGGGTCTGGGTTGCGCTTGCGGAGCCTCTTGGGCGGGAATGATTTCACCGACTACCGGGGTTTCGCCTTCGCGAAAGATGGATTCCACCGGTTCGCGGGAAGTATATTCCTCCACTTCGCTCGCATTTTCCTCTTCAAATCCTGTGGAACGTTCTCGAACACGGTTGTAATTCTCCTCTGTCAGATATTCATCGAGGAACGCTCCTACGACCGGCGCGGTCTGTTTTCCACCGCTGACGACCTCACCGGGGTCTCCTTCATAGACAACGGCAAAGGAGTAGATGGGATTCTTGGAGGGGAAGTATCCGGCAAACCACGAGAGGTTCTGCTTTTGAGCTGGTTTCCATTGGCCTGTTCCGGTCTTCCCGGAAACGGTGATCTTGTGATACGCTGCTTTCCCCGTGCCGTTCCCGGCATTGACGACATCATACAATCCCCGCTGCACGGCTCGCAACGAATAGGAATCGACGTTCAGCGGATTCAAGACTTCCACCGGAAAGGTTCTTTCCAGTTCATGATTTAAATCCTGAATCTGTAGCACGAGACGTGGTTTCAAAACCTGGGTTCCGTTTCCGATTGCGGCCATCATGCGCGCGACCTGAATCGGAGTCACCTCCACCATACCCTGACCGATGCTCATGACTGCCTCTTCACCATCGGACATCAAGTAGCCATGTTTATCCAGCCAGTAGCGGTTATTCGGGATGAATCCTTCCGACTCATTGAGGGGCAGTCCCGTCTTTTGCCCCATCCCGAGTCGGGTTGCCATGTAACTCATGGAATCTGCCCCGGCTCGGCTCGCTACTTCGTAGAACCAGGTATTGCAGGACCGGGTGAGAGCACCGACCACATTCATGCTTCCCTCGCCGTTTTTGTTCCAGTTCCGCATCACGAGGTTCCCGACACTCCAGGCATTCGGGCAGGGATAAAGATCATTTGGGGTGATATATCCACTTTCCAAAAATCCCAGTGCGACCGCAGCCTTGAAGGTAGACGCCGGCGGGTATTGCGCCCGATAGGCTCTCGGAAAAAGGGGTTTTGCCGGGTCCTCCACCAATTCCGCGTATTTTTCGCGAGTGATCGCAGGAATGAAATCATTCGGATCGAACTGTGGATTGGTCGCCATCGCCATGATGTCTCCGTTGTGAACATCCATCACGACCATTGCGCCGCGTTTCACCTTTTCTTCCAAAAGGCGTTCACAGATCCGCTGCATCTCCAGGTCGATCGAAGTGACAACGTTGAACCCCGGTCTCGGTCGGGAAAGAACCTCCTCTTTCACCTTGGTGCCATCTGCCTCGTAAAGCAGATTAACCCGACCCGCCGTGCCCCGGAGATCGGTTTCAAATGATTCTTCGAGTCCATCGACACCAATGGGGAGGCCCCACAAATCTTCGTCGTTTACAATCGGTCCCGTCACCCGGGGTGGGCGCTTCCCTACATAACCGATGACATGGGAAAGAGTCTTTCCCTGGGGGTAATGCCGCAAATAGACGGGTTGGAGAATGAGGCCCTCCATCTTCTGTCGATTCAGCTCATCTACCTCGGCGTCGGACAGTGCCGAGGAAAACGGGAGCGGCACCCAGCGGCGGTTCCGATAATGTTGCACCAGCACTTTTGGCGAGATATCCCAGTTTGCTCCGAGAACCCGGTTGACGTGAACGATGCGACTGGCGGCGTATTGAAAGACTTCGTCGTCCGGGATTTCCGCCCCGAGAAAGGGATAACTGATCGCGGCATAGTAGGCCACTTTGCTCTGCGCAAGCGGATATCCGTTGCGGTCCAAGATCTGACCACGAGGAGCAGGGATGGAGAAGGTAAAGGTCCTCGCCTCGGTTCTCGTCTGTACCGTAGATCCGATCTGCCCCGAAC
>JAGPCC010000014.1 GCA_018058245.1 Verrucomicrobiales bacterium | reverse complement strand
AGCAGTCGCACAAACTCCCGCACCGGTGCCGCCCTCCCCCTCCCTCCCCCCCGAAGGAGTTGTCTACGATGCTCAGGGAAATGCGATTGTCTTGGCTCAGCCGAATCCAGGAGTTGCCTACGAATCCTCTCTCCCTGTCCCGGTCGATCCGGAATTAAACAAAATCCGTTCCTCGCTCGACCAGGCCCGAGAGCAAGGCCGCCGCACCGAGGAGCGCTACAATCAACTGGCGGGAAATGTGGATACGCTGGCGAAGGAAGCCGAAAAATCGACCTCGACCGAGATCACCGCCGAGTTACCGGATTTTTTGCGTGATGCCCTACAGAATCCTCCCGGCGGGAATCCTGAAGTGGAAGCAAAATTGCAGAAGATGAAAGCCCAAGTCACCGCCCAACCGTCGCTCGCGAAGGTCACAAGCTACGACAAAGATTGGGGAATCGTCACCTTCAACGCCGGTCAGGGACAAGGTGTAAAAGTCGATCAGCGCTTTGCTGTGCGCAGGGGCAGTGAAATCCTCGGCTGGGTGAAAGTGGATCAAGTCGATGGCAATCAATCGATCGCGGTGCTGATTACAAAAAATCGCGAAAGCGACACTGCGGCAAAACCTGAAATCGGTGATGACTTGATCGACTTCGAGTTGTTCTGAGAATCAACTCACGACTTCGGTAGCAATCAGCTGCGACAAATTTTCTTTCAATGCCTTGACCCCATAAGGTTTTTGCAGAAATGCGATTTGGGAGATTTCCCCGAGACCATGGTCAGCGGGCACTCCGCCGAATCCACTTGTCAGCAGAATTCCGAGCGCTGGATGAAGGTCGTGCAGTTCTCGTGCAAGATCCCAGCCGGAAATCCCTTCCGGCATCACGATGTCCGAAACCACTAGGCGAATCGTGCTTGAAAGAGAAGGCCAAAGATCCAAGGCCTGACGACCACTCGCCGCCTCGGTCACATTACAACCGAGCAGCTCCAGCAATTTACGAACCAGTTTCCGGACCGCTGCTTCGTCTTCGACTAGGAGAACTTCCACTCCCTTGAGATTTTGAGAAGCAAGACGAGACCGTCTCGAGTCACCGTCGCGGGTCGGGCTCGTAGAGGTTACGATCCGCTCCGTCGCAGCGGGTCTACCACCCGAGAGTTGGAGTCGACGCAAACGGTCCAGTTGTCCATCTGCAAGGGTGGAAATCAATGACATGCGGGCATGGGTGGCGGCATCGGCATACCGACGCTCCCGACATCGAAAACCCGCGCAGAGGGCACCGCTAACGCCATCGCCCCAGAGCAAGGGTTTCACAATGTAATGAGTGATCCCTGACTCCGTTTCCTCCAAGTCCAATTCAAATGGATGGCTGTCCTCCATCTTGTCGAGCTCCGCGATCGCTTCGATGAGTGGATGATATTCACTAGAGCGATCAGGATCGGTCCCGTCCGTTGTCTCAGACAGCGAATCGGTAACGATGATCTTGCTGCCGAAATGGACCAAGATCATCGCATCGGCACCGATCGCTTTTTGAAGCAACTTGAGAACCGGGGCGGGGTCCGGCTGGATGCCTAGATTCACGGCCGCATCAACAAACTGGATCAGTTCTGATTCGGCGCTCATCCACTCTCCGGCCATCGTCTCCAGCGGAGACTCACCCGTGTCACCCGTTTCTGTGAGAATCTCGATGAGACTAGAAATCGACCCATCTTTGTTGCGACCAGAATACCCGGCGGTTTGCCGCACTCGGATCCAGCTTCCTTGTCGATCTGGATTAAACCGATACTCAATCGATTCCACCGGAGCAGACGCCTTCCAATCCTGATCGAGGAAACGGGAGAATTCGGACAGATCCCTCGGGTGGATACAGACCATCCAATCTTCAATCGAACTGGCCATGAGACTCCCGTGCGTGGTCAATGTATTCACCTCTGGAATCCAATGCCAAAACGAGAGGGCTCCCTTTACAAACAGTTCGAGGATTTCCGAAGCAAGCCGTCCCCGAGTATCTGGATGGTTCTGGAGACCATTCCCCGCAACGGCGAAATCTTCCAGGATCGGACCAGCCGCGACCGGACCTGCAACAGTTCGCGGAAACGCATCTAAACTCTTGAGTGCTATGGGAGACCTTGGCAAAATTCCAAAAAACTAATATTTATGGAAATTATAGCATAAAATCTAGGCCCTACAAGGATTTATCTGTGCAAACTCCTCACATATACTAAGGGCAAAGACAAAAACTCTGACCGCTCCATACGACCGTAATTCAAGGGAGAGAAAATGAATTTCTTCCGAGAAACCGTCACTGCTGCGCTGCGGGAGCGACTGGCTTTGGTGTTGCAACGGGGGCGTTAGGAGCAGCAGCCTTTGGTGTTTCGGCTGGAACAGTAGTCTTTGGTGCAGGAGCATCAGGAGCGACTGGCTTTGGTGCAGATGCAGCGGGAGCATCAGCCTTTGGTGAAGCAGAGGCCGCAGCACCCGGGGTGACGACCTTGGGTGCAACAGGTGGCACAGTTTTCGCCGCTCCGTCTGGAGATGCCTTCGGCGTTCCTTCCGGAATTGTCGGGACAGTCTTCGGTGCAGCTTCTGGAGCGGCCTTCGGCGCAGTGGGCGAAGAAATTTTAGGGAATCCAGGAGGGGTAACTTTCGGGAAGCCAGGGGGAAGACTACTGGGCGCCATGCCGGGCAATGTCACTCCCGGAGCGACCTCTTCGGATGCCGCTGCCTCTGGTTTGTCCTCCATCAACTCAGAACGCTTTTTCGTGATCGAATCAACGATGTAACTACGAACCTTAAAGACATGACCCTCAAGAGTCTTTTCCTGCTCCAGCTTTTTGCGTAGAGTCGAAAGGGATGCGTTGAACGCCTCATCGAGCTTTGTTTTTTCCTCCGCGCTTTCTTCTTCTCCCGCAGTCCGTTTTTCCACCAGATCGGCGGATACTTTCAGAGAGAGAGGCATTTCATTGAGATCGGTTTTTGCTCCGACCGCAATCTCGTACCGAAAGCCATCAAAGGTCACGACCTTAAAAAGGCTGACATCGGTCTTCTGCTCCTTCGCCTCCGCTCCCGTATAAACGTCTTCCATCTGGGCATTCGAAAAGGCACTTTGCATGCTCGAAAGCTTGTTTTGATCGAGCTTTTCATTCGGTGTCGCGCCAACAAGGACAAAGGGATCCGTTTCGGATTTCCGTTCCAACTTCCAATCGTTCGCCTTTTCGTTCGTAACAAGCTCAAGGGACTTGATCTTTTCCACCTTGAAGAAACCCTTGTCGATCCACTCAGCAGCTTCAATTTTGACATCGGCAAAGGTGTCGCCGACGAGATAGACGGAATTGCTATCCCCCTTTTTCACATACCGCCCAGCGTCCGTAGTTGCCATCCCGCCTCCAAACGGGTCAGGCCGACCTTCGGACCGTTGGTAGACTTTCCCGAGCCACAAGGAAGCGAGATCTTTCCCTTCCTTGTCCTGGAACAAAACAATCGTCGCAGACTCCTCCCCTTCCGCAGTTTCTTCCGGTGCTACTAGACCCAGGCGTCCATATTGACTGCGACCGATCGTGATCGGCTGGACGATTTTGAGATCCCACACCTTGCGCAGAAGCTGAATGACTGGGTCGGTGGTGGCCGGATATCCCTCCCTTTCGCTCACTTCCCAAGACGTTTCGCCCTTTGCGAGAGTCACTGAACCTTCCTTCTTTCTGATGACTACTTTAGAGACATCGTTGATCGGAAAATCCATAAAGATTTTTGGTTTGTCGGTAGACGAGCTGACTTCGGACACCGCGCCTCCCGAGCCGAGGAAATGCAGAATCGCGGCGATGACCCCAATGACAACAAGGGCGACGAGAAGACGGATCAATGTTTTGGTTCCCATGATGCGTGCTGTTTTTGAATTAAGATAAAAGATCGGTTCGTTCCGTGAACAGGGTTATCGGGCAGCTGTTCTGCGGCGGCGGAAAATGGCTAGAAGAATGCCCGCCAAGATCACCAAGATGGGCATAATGAGTGTATTTCCGAACTTGTAAGTGGCGAGCTTGCGGCGGAACTCCCGAGTCACTTCCTTCTGCAGTTCGCGTTCGCGGCGGCGAAAGTTCACTTCCTCCTCCTGAAGATTTTTCAGTTCCTTCTGCACTTCGGGCGAGAGCATTGCCTGGTCCATTTTCTCGGGCGTTTTGGCGAGCAATTCATTCAGTTTCTGCTCCGCCTCTTTTGCCTTGCCACTAAAGTCGGCGACCTCGGCCGCATACTTCTGTTGCGCTTCGCGATACCACTCACTCTGCTTGGTGAATGGACGACGGACGCTCGTGCGGCTCCTCACATTGATCAAATCCGGATCGCCCGACATTTGCTCGGCGGCATTTTGAACCAGGGTGAGATTCTCGTTTAGCATTTCAGGAATGACAATATTCAGCCCTGGAATCTGCTGCCGACGCACCACGGCGGCATCGTAAATGAAATCCACGTCAGCGATCAGGAGGACTCGACCAGGTGCCGTCGCCGCCTTCAGCGAAGTATCATCGGTCTTCGCAACGGCGTCTTTGGCAGTTGCCCCATCCGGAGTTTTCTCGTCCGCCTTCTTCTCGTCGGGAGCGCCCTTCTTGGCGTTCTCTTCTGCCTTCACTGCGGGATCGCCCTCAGGAAACGCTGTTTTGAACTCTCCCGAAAGCCGCACGACCAACGGACGACGCTTCCCGAATGCTTCGAACTTCTCACGAATGCGGTCAGCGCCGCCTTCCTGAGTAGGGTCGGCATCAAACGAACCCACCAACTGATTGTTCACGGACGAAAGCACGAGTGCATCCACCGTGATTCCCGCTGCGGGAGCCACTTCGAAAGCCCCAGGAGTCAGCATATTCAGCTGGTTCAGCATATTGGTCATCGGATCGGTGAGCCCTGGGTCGGTATTCTCGGATCCGAGCGCAGAACGGTTCAGGGTGAGAAAAGTGGGCGAAAAATTTCCTCGCCGGACGATCTCCGATCCAAAATCGAGATCCGCGAGGACTCGATTTTCATCAAAGTTCACGCCCCACGCCTTGAAGAGTTTGTCGAGCGTAGACGAAGGTTCCGGTCCTCCCTGAGGGGGCATTCCCGGCATCTGCGGCTGTCCTTGCGCCAGCGCCCGAGCGTAGAAAAAATTCGGATCAACAAAGACCATCACATTGCCGCCCTGGAGGACATACTGATCAATCGCAAACTGGCCTTCATCGGTAATATCAAAGGGGTGCACCACGATCAGCGTGCTCGTTCCGGCTGGAATTTCGGTTGCTGTAGGCGGGATCACTTCGACTTCATAGTCCTTACCCAGTAGTTCGTAGAACATCCAGGGCTGTTGCGGCGGAGCCTGAAAATTCCCTCCAAAACCTCCCCCAATCGGGAGGCTCGACATTACGGCGATTTTTTTTGTCTTCCCACCATGGACACTGGAGACCGCTCTCGCGAGGTCATACTCCAAACTCGTCTCGGGACGGGCAGGGATAAATGGGATCGCCTCTACGGAATCGAGGCACTGAATCGCAATGCCGAAATAGAGTTCGTTGTTCGTTTCCCCAGAAACTCCCGCCTGCAATCCGTCGATGAGTGCGGAATCTTCCGCATCAGTATTGGGTTCCGGATTGAGTTTTTTGACGGTGAGCATCTTGACTTTCTTTTTCTCAAACTCCCCTGCGTCGTTGGTCACCTCGATTTCTTTGGTGGGTGCGGCACGGACGAATTCTGCGAGAAGATCTTCGACCCTCCGAGCGCTGGAGCGCTCCCCCGGACTCATCACCTTGCTGTCATCCGTCACGTAATAACGAATGTTCACCGGAGTCTCAAGCCGACCGAGGATGTTCGCCGTTCCCTCGGAGAGGGTGTAGGACTTATATTCCGTCAGATCGGTTCGGAAACTGATTTTCCCTACCAGAACATTGACGAGCAGGGCAATAATAAACACCACAACGAGGCCGACCAGCGCGGTAGCACGGCGGCTCAATTTGGGGGCGGAGCTGACTTTCGAATCACTCATTTACTTGATCGTGCGAATAAAATTAAAGTTCAGGGTTCCCTCACGCTCTCTTCAGGCGAATCGCAACGGACGTGGCAAAAAGACAGAATGCGATGAAGGAGAGAAAGAAGACGACATCACGGAGTCCGAGGACACCTTTTGCGAGTTCCGTGAAATGCGGCATGACACCGATGACATTAACGAGTTTGAGGACAGGCCAGAAGACGAGCCAGCCACCTTTGAGGTTCATGAGAAGTTCACTGAGATGGGGCAATCCACCGAGCCACAGCATCATGCAGATCGCGACGGATACGAGCAGAGCGACCAACTGACTCCGCGTGATCGCCGAAATCACCGAAGTGACGGCGAGGAAACACAAGGCCACAAAGAAGGTCGCCACAAAACCAGACATGATCACTCCGTTGTCTGGGTCACCGAGATAGTTGATCGTCCACACAATCGGGAACGAAAGAACCAGCATTCCAAAGAGGACTACGGCTGCCGCGAGAAATTTCCCGAGAATCGCATGCCATGGAGCAAGCGGCATCGTGAGCATCAGCTCCATCGTGCCAAGACGCTGCTCCTCGGACCAGAGACGCATCCCCACGGCGGGTGCGATCAGAACCAGGTACCACGGGAGGTACTGGAAGTAGGGGAGGAATAGATCCGCCTCTCCGCCTTCGAGCACTCCGGTGAAGAAAAACGAAAGAGTGTTCGAGATGCCGAGGAAGACAACAAAAAGCACATAGGCGATCGGCGAAGTGAAGTAACTTTTCAGCTCTCGTTTGAAAATCGTGCGGACCTCACGCGGAAGCACAAAAAACACGATACCAACAAACAGGGCCGACAGGATCAGGGTCGGAAGAGCGAAATCCAACAGGAGAGTGATAAGGGCGTCCATAAATTCAAAGGTGATGCGGTGGGAACTCTGGAGACGGGGGATTATTGATCGGAATCTGACTTGGTAATTTCGCGAAAGAGAAGATCAAGACGACCCTCCTCCACCCGGAGCTCTTCCACCGCGAGATTCTTTTCCTTACAAAGACCAAAAACAGCAGAGCTCAGTTTGGTCGCTTTTCCCTTTGCTGGAGTAATTCGTGCGGTAATTCCGTTTTCGTCCGACGCGATCACCTCTACAGAGGCGGAAGCCTCCAGCTTTTCGAGTTCCGAACGGATCCCAGATCCGGCCAGACCGGTCGCGCGAAGGAGGACGGCACCGGCGTTGGTTGCCCTAGCCTTCAACTCGGCGGGAGTACCGTCAGCGATAACCCGACCACGATCAATGATGATCGCACGGGTGCAGGACGCGTCCACTTCTTCGAGAATGTGCGTCGAGAAAATAATCGCCTTTGTCTCGCCCATCCGCCGGATGAGTTGACGAATCTCCTGTTTTTGGTTCGGGTCGAGACCGTCGGTCGGTTCGTCGAGAATCAGCACTTCTGGATCGTGAATGATCGACTGGGCAAAACAAGTGCGGTGACGGTAGCCTTTGGAAAGAGTCTCGACACTCTGATGCCTTACCGGCTCCAGAAAGGTGGTCTCGATCGCCCGGTCTACAGCCGCATTGATCTCTCTGCCAGGGACACGCCTCATCTCGGCAGCAAAGCGAAGGAAGCCTTCCACGGTCATGTCTGAATAAAGAGGCGCAGCTTCCGGCAGGTAACCGATTTTCGATTTTGCCTCAATTTCGTTTTCCTCGATGTCTGCGCCGCCAATGGTGACACGACCGATGGTCGGGGGAAGAAACCCGGTGACCATCCTCATCGTAGTGGATTTACCGGCACCGTTGGGACCGAGGAATCCGAGAACTTCACCCTTTTTGACGGTGAAGGAGACTCCGTCAACCGCCACCTTGGAGCCAAAGTGTTTATGGAGATTTTCGACTACTATCATTGCTGAAACCGTTGAGGTTCGGATTGAAAAGCGACGTTTCCTCCCGGTTTTGTTTAAAATTTCGAAAAAAGTTCCCTTTCCGGGATTTTTGATTCGGCCAACGCGAGAGGAGGGTTGCGTCCTTTGTATTTGCTCGCGTCTCGCTGATTCGCAAGGGAAACTTCGTTCCTGAATCGCGGGAGAAGTGGAATCCCAAGCTCTACCACGTGACTTCTGACGCCCCTTTTTACGCGAGGATTCCTTTCACCAGCTCTCCTTGAATGTCGGTGAGCCGATAGTCCCTGCCCTGAAAGCGAAACGTGAGCTTTTTGTGATCCACGCCCAGCAGATGCATGATCGTCGCGTTCAGATCGTGAACGTGAACCGGGTCTTTCACAATGTTGTAACAATAGTCATCCGTTTCCCCGAAAGTCGTTCCCTTTTTCACCCCTGCTCCGGCGAGAAAGACGGTGAAGCAACGCGGATGGTGATCCCGTCCATAGTTTGTTTCCGTGAGGGTTCCTTGAGAGTAGATGGTGCGACCGAATTCTCCGCCCCAGACGACGAGCGTATCGTCGAGAAGTCCACGCTGTTTCAGATCCATAAGAAGCGCGGTGGTCGGCTGATCCACATCGCTGCACTGCCCTCGGATCGCGGCGGGCAGTCCGCCGTGGTGATCCCATCCCATGTGGAAAAGCTGGATACATCGCACATCCCTCTCTGCAAGCCGACGCGCAAGAAGACAGTTCGCCGCATAGGTCCCCGGGATTTTTACATTCGGTCCATACATCTCGAGGATCTCCTCTGGCTCACCTGACAGATCGGTGAGTTCCGGCACACTACTCTGCATCCGGAACGCCATCTCATACTGGGAAATGCGAGTATCGATTTCCGGATCGCCAAAGACTTCGTAGTCACGACGGTTCAGCGAGGCGAGTTCGTCGAGCATCCCGCGGCGCATTTTGCGGTCCATGCCGGCCGGATCACTGAGAAACAGTACCGGATCACCCACGTTGCGAAATTTCACGCCCTGATGTTGGGTCGGCAAAAAACCGGAAGCCCAGAGCCTGTCATAGAGAGGCTGATCATCCTTGCGACCGGTTCCGAAAGAAGTGAGGACCACGTACGCCGGCAGGTCTGCGTTTTCCGTCCCGAGTCCATAACTTAGCCATGATCCGATGCTCGGGCGACCCGCCAGTTGGTGACCGGTCTGGCAAAAGGTAATTGCGGGATCGTGATTAATCGCCTCGGTGTGCATCGATCGAACGATGCACAATTCGTCGGCGACCGTCGAAAGGTGCGGCAAGAGATTGCTCATCCAGGCACCCCCCTCTCCGTGTCGGGCAAACGGGAAAATGCTCGGTGCAATCGGGAAATTCTTCTGCCCCGAGGTCATCGTCGTAAGGCGCTGTCCCTGCCGGATCGATTCCGGCAGATCCTTCCCCCGCTGTTTTTCCATCATCGGCTTGGGATCGAAAAGATCCATCTGTGAGGGGGCACCGGATTGAAAGAGATAGATCACCCGTTTCGCCTTTGCCGGAAAATTTGGAAATCCGGGTAGTCCGGGCCCTCCGTTCGAGCTCGCCGCAGTTGCCGTATTTGGCGAATTGCCCAACAAGCCCGCCAAGGCAGCACTACCGAGCACAGAAGATCCTCGCCGTAAAAACAGTCGTCGATTCAGGAGGTCTTGGAGAGCTGCTCCGTCAGGACGCGATTCGATGTCGTTCAAAAAAGGGTTCATCAAAGAGGGTCAGTCCCGTGTAATGACACGGTCCAGGTTGAGCAGGACACTCGCCGTGACCGAGTAGGCAGCCAGTTCTGAGGGATCGATCGTCGGGTCCGGGACGGAAGCGCCGTGGGCAATCAACGCCTGCGCGGACTCCGGATCGGATCGGTATCCGGCGAGCCTCTGTTCGAGTCCTTTCCCAAGGACAGCGAGGGTTTCCGAATCGGGACGCCGCCCACAAGCGAGGCGATACCCGGTGACAAGACGGGACTTCACCGAGTTGCCACCTTCCCGTATCATTCGCTCAGCCAGCGCTCGGGAAGCCTCGACAAAAGTGACCTCATTTAGAAGAACGAGCGCCTGCAAGGGGGTGTTCGTGCGGGACCGCTTCGGGATGCAGATCTCCCGATTCGGAGCATCAAAAAGCAGCATCGTCGGAGGTGCCCCGGTTCGTTTCCAGATCGTATATAGGGACCGTCGATAGAGCCCATCTCCAAGATCCGCTTTGTACCCCCGGAGATCTCCGTAACGACTCGTCTCGTCCCAGACCCCTTCTGGCATGTATGGTCGAACACTGGGGCCGCCGATCGCCAGAGCCAGTAGGCCTGAAATCGCGAGGGCCTGATCCCGGACCAACTCTCCCCGAAGTCGAAAGCGAGGACCGCGGGCGAGGAGTCGATTGTCTGGATCCAGCGCGATCTGATCTGGCGAAACTGCGGAACTTTGCCGATAGGCACGGCTCGTGACGAGAAGTTTCAGCATCGCCTTCATATCCCAAGCGACCGCTCCCTTCCCGTTCACTTTCGGAAGGAACTCGGGATTCACGAACTCCACCGCGAGCCAGTCGAGTAACTCGGGATGCATCGGCCACTCGGCTTGAGATCCCAGATTCTCGGAAGTCTTTACGATCCCGATTCCGAAAAGACGTTCCCATTGACGGTTGATCCACACACGGGCAGTCAGGGGATGTTCTCCCGAGACCAGCCATTTTGCGAGGCCGAGACGATTCATCGGCGCCCCCTTTGGGAGAGGAGGGAGCGCGGCGGGAAGGGCACGGACCACCTCGTCTGCAGGATGATCATATTCCCCGCGGGTGAGCACAAATGCCGCCCTCGGTACGGCAAGCTCTTTCATCACCATCACACTCGGCAGCGAGTTTTCATAAAGCGCCCGCTTTTCTTTTGCGGCATCGAGAGCGACTACGGCGGCTTTGACAGGATGCTCCCCGTTTTCGCGGAAATAGGTTTCGAGGCCTTTCCGGTCCGCCTCCGATGCCGTTCCCGGATCGCCCGAGAGTAATCGGGTGATCGCCGGAGGAAGCCCGTTTCCACCATCCAACTTCACCTGAGCAGGGTTCAGCCCTGTTGTGGAAAGCCGAAAATGCCCGATCTGATGATCCCCAAACGAGGAATTATGTTTCAGTCTCACCGTTAGAACCGCCCGACCAGCCACGGCAATCGAGCCATTGGGGAGGAACATGGCACGTCGCGCGATTCGCTTGTCTGCAGCATTGCCGTCGATCGCCCACCCTTTTTGCCCCTTTTGCTCAGAGTTCCCCGCGTTGGTAAGGATATTGGCAACTCCGTATCCCGCCTGTTCGTAGTCCGCTTCTGCTTTTGAGATCGGGATCGATACTCCCTCTTTCCCATCCTCACTGATTTCCATCTGCACTCCGGTGAGAACAAAATTCCCGTTCGAGCCACGTCCGAGACTTTGGTTCGGCAGTGAAGTGTCCGGATACACCTCCAGGAGGAGTCCACCAAAAGACCCCTCGTTGATCGGGATTTTCACCTCGTAGGAGTCATTCACCGGGTTCGCCCCCGAAGCGAGCCATGATCCATCCTCCTTCCGGGTGAGCATCGATCCCTTGAGACTTTTCGCTTCGGCGTTCACCGGGGACACCCACGGCCCTGCGGCCACGCTCCCGTCTGCTCCACCAAGTTGCGAACGCATCACGGCTTCCCACTTCGAAAAAGCGGCCGCCATTTCCCCCTCTGCTGATTTTTGCCTCGCCTCCGCCAAAACAATCGCCGCATCGAGCTTTGCCATCTCCGCCTTTTGATCGTCGTTGGAAACTCGAAGCAGAGGCGGTGTATTCACTCCATTTTTTCCCTGCGGATTCAGGACGCCGCTCTCTTCGTTGGAGTTAAAGAAGGCAAAGAGCTCGTAGAATTCTTTTTGCGAGATCGGGTCATATTTGTGATCATGACAACGGGCACAGCCCAAAGTCAGGCCCATCCACGTGGTTCCCGTGGTATCGACCCGGTCAATCACCGTCTCGACAAACCATTCCGCCTCGATCCGTCCGCCCTCCCCATTGAGTCGGTGATTGCGGTTAAAACCCGTCGCTATCACCTGATCTTCGGTAGGATTTGGCAAGAGATCACCTGCCAATTGCTCGATCGTAAATTGATCAAACGGCAGATTGCGATTGTAGGCCTTAATGAGCCAATCCCGCCAGAGCCACATTTGTCGACTGCCGTCACTCTGAAACCCGTTGCTGTCGGCATAACGGGCGAAATCGAGCCACTCCAGAGCCATCCTTTCTCCGAAGTGAGGTGAGGAAAGAAGTCGGTCTACGACTTTTTCATAGGCATTAGGTGAGGAATCCGCTTCGAACGCATCCTGCTCCTGCAAGGTCGGGGGAAGACCGGTCAGATCCAAGGAGACACGACGAAGCAACGTGGCTTTGTCCGCTTCGGGTTGCATCTGCAGCCCTTCTCGGGCGAGGCGGTCCCGGAGAAATGCGTCTACCGCATTCTGAAAACCCCCTTCTGGAGACTTTGGCACTTCAGGCCTCTCTGGTCGGATAAACGCCCAATGCCCCTCATACTTCGCCCCTTCGTCTATCCACTTCCGAAGCGTCGCCCGCTGCACTTCCGTGAGCGATTTCCCACTGTCCGTCGGCGGCATTACATCCTCATGATCCGACTCCAGAAAAATTCTTGCGAGCACCTCACTCTCGTCCGGTTTGCCGGGAACAAGAGGAATGTTGCCCGACTTCCCCACCTTGAAGGCCTCGTCCCTCAAGTCGAGACGCAGCCCTCCTTTGCGGGTTTTCTCATCCGGTCCGTGACAGTGAAAACAGGTGTCCGATAAAATCGGCCGAATGTCGCGATTAAAAAGCACCGTATCCGTCGCGCCGATTCCAGGAGCAACAAAAAGAACTGCGAAAACAACCAAGGATCTGAGGTCACGGGTCATTGAAATAAGAAGACGAAGGGACTGAACCACAAGATTACTCGCAGAGACGACTTCTTCTTACTACTCTGCCGAAGCGCAATCACGCCGGAGGGCACTAAAAAATCCCCCCGAGGTATTCCCAAAGCGCGGTTTGCACATCTCGAAATCCACGCCCCTGCGGCACCAGATACATCGGCGAAAAAATGATCTCTCCCGATCGGAAATCGCTCGGCACCGGGATCAATTCGAGATGTTGCGAGCGAGCCTCTTTCAAAGCACGGCGCAAGTGCGAGGCCGAGGTGCACAATCCAACTCGTTTCCACTCGGGGTGGGACCGCATCAGAGCCGCCACCGCAATGAGCTCTTCCCGAGTGTTTCGTGGTTCCGGCAACGGGAGAATCGCCTCCGCCGGGATTCCGAGGCCCTCCCAGATCCGCGAGGTTTCCTCCGAGAGCAGTCGATCTTCTCCCGCCTCCGTGATACTGCGTCCCGTCGTAATGAGAGTGCCGACAAGCCCTTCGTAAAAGAGCGTCGCCGGTCGTAAGATTCTGTCGCCGTGCGTGGCGAGGGCCGGTCGCCGCCCCGGAGAAAGTGCGGTTCCTCCTCCGAGCAGCACCAGCGCATCCAATTTCTCAAGCGGCTGTTCAAAGGGATAAAAGGGGCGCTCCAGCGGACGCAACAACCACACCCCAAGGTAGGGACTGCCCGCGAGGCTGTAAAGAAGCCAGATCGCCACCAGGGTCAGACGAGCCCCCCTTTTTACTCCGGGCAAAAACAGGGCCCCCAAACCGATCAACCAAAGAAGGCCCGCTGGCAGAATGAGATGGGCCACCACCTTTTTCATCATGAGCCCGTTTCCGCCGATCAGGACGAGTACGGTCGCAAACGCGAGTACCACGAACAAGGGCCAGTAGCGACGAAACCGGTTTATCATCAGAAATCAGCGAAGGCAGTCAATAATCTCTCCCCCGCAAACTCTGCACCACGCTCTCCAACCAGGCTTCCATGCCCACCTTCAAATCAACAACAATCTCCGGATACGCCTTTGCCACATCTTTGTTCTCCTGTGGATCATTGGTGAGGTTATAGAGAGACCATTTTACCTTTTCCCCATCCGAGGACGAAATCCGGTGCAATTTCCAGTCGCCGGAAATCCAAGCAGAGTGACCGGAATACACTGCGTCGGGGAATTTCTGTTTCGGGATTTTCTCCACTCGCCGCGTCACCCGTTCCACTTTGCCCGCACTCCATTCTTCATTTTTCGGCAAGACTTTATTGGCGACTCCGGCAGGGTTGGTAAAGGTACCGGGAATTCCGGCATTCCAAAATCCTAATGGAATAGGACGGAGAGCCATCTCTCCATGGATCAATGGCACAAGACTGATCCCATCTAGGGGCCGGTGACCTGTCTCCGACACTCCGGCAACTTCGAGAATCGTGGGGAATATGTCCGTCGTACAACAACGCACCGGAGATACCATCGGCACCGGAATCCCTTGCGGCCATTCGATAAAAGCAGGCACTCTCAACCCACCCTCGTAGACCGCGTGTTTCCCGCCGCGGGCGTCGCCCGAGTCCCCTACCGGCATGGCACCGTTGTCACTGTTGAACCAGACCAGCGTATTGTCTTTGATTCCGAGAGCCGTCAGCTCATTGCGAAGCAAACCGAAGGCTCGATCCACACCGGTGATTTCACCAAGGTATTCGCGATGTTTTTTCGGTTGGTCTGCGTAAAGGGCCGCGTCCTCTGGTGCCGCATGATGCGGGAAATGCGGGGAACCAAACCAGATCACTGCAAAGATCGGTGCCTCGCCTAGCGCCTTCTCCCGAATCCAATCGAGGGCAACATCGACTGTCGCGACACTGCCCTCCCCCTTCAGTTTGATGTCCCTTCCCTGGTCGCTCAGTTCTGGATTCAGATCATAAAAATTCGACGCACTGACCCATCGATCAAACCCATTTGCCCCCGGGTTCACCGGACTGTCCGCCCGCACCGATCCGAGGTGCCATTTTCCGAAATGCCCGGTCACATACCCCTCCCGTTTCAGGACTTCGGCAAGAGTCGTTTCCTGCGGACGAATCGGCATCCCCCAACTGAAAACCCCCATCCGGTTCGGATGTCTCCCCGTAAGGACGCTAGCCCGCGTCGGGGAGCAGGAAGGCGCCGCCGCGTAAAACCGGTCAAATCTCAGACCGGAGGCAGCGGCCGCATCCAGATTCGGCGTTTTTAAGACCGGATGGCCATTGTATCCAATGTCACCCCAGCCCTGATCGTCGGACATCACGAGAATGATGTTTGGCCTCTTATTGATCAACTCACCAGGTTTCGGACCCGACTCCACCGCTCCTGCGGCAACTGGGAAGGAAAGGGAGAATATCGCGAAGAGGACGCAGAACGGGAGACAACGAAAATACATAACTGACCGGGGACCGTAGCTTGAACGATTCAGGCGTCAAGGTTTCCGGGAAATCGACCAACTCGCAAGGGAAAGTTGCCAACATTCTCACCGGGAGATCCGGATTGGCCACTCTGGTAGGATTTCATTTTTTCACCAACTTCAAGTAAACTTCCGCATACCGCCGTCCGAACTCCCGGTAGGAAGGAGCATCAAAATGGACGTGATCACCTTTGTCCATCAACCCCGAACTCGACACAAAAGCAGCATTTTGGACCCGGTTAACCAAACTTTGATGGGCTTGATCGACGATTTTATATTCCGCCGACCATGGTTTCCCGGCAAAAGCCCCCAACTGCCCGAGGAGAAAGGGAACTTCGGGGACATCAAGTTCGACGCGGAGACGATTGACGAGATCGACAAGTTTCTCCTCGTAGGCAGGGGCGAGTCCCGGTGTAGCATCAGACTCGCCCTGGTGCCAGAGGATCCCTTTGAGCGTTCCGGAAGAAAGGGCGAGATGCGCCCGCTTCATGGCGTCGTCCCACGGGTGGGTCTTGGTCGCTTTGTCGAGCGCTCCCGGCATCCAGGAATCGATGGGAGATCCCCCCACGGCACACGGAATCAAGCCGACGGTGATCCCAGGTTCCGCTTCGGCCACCGTAAGGCCAAAAGTTCGACCAAGCCCCACCCCGACCATGGCAGGTTTGTCGAAATGAAGTGGATCGACGGCCGCAACCCACCGCCCCTCTTGATTGAGCATGAGCACCCGGCTGTCCGGTTTACGATCGGCGTCGGAGATTTCTCCCCGCCCCGCCATATTCGATTGCCCCACGAGGAGAAAAAGATGGAATTTTGATTTCGTCGGCAAGGGCGTCTCCTGCGCAACCAATACCAAAGGGAGAACAAACAAAATCGTGAGGAGGAGTTTCATATTTCTTATAAGGATGAACCCTCGGAGGGGGATTCGTCAACTCGTGATCCTTCCTGGCAATCGGACCTATCGAGATCATCCGGGAGGGCACGAAAAAACCCGGACCTTGTGAGTCCGAGTTTTTCAAAGAGTTCAGAGTGACAACCCGATCGATCAGGCTTCCTCACCCACCGCATAGCGCTGGAAACGAGCCACCGTGACCGTGTCACCGGTTGCCTTGGAAAGTTCGTCGAGGAGGCTTTGAATCGTCTTGTCGGGGTCTTTGATGAACCCCTGATCAAGAAGGCAATTGTTCGAGTAGAACTTGCCAAGTTTCCCGTCGATGATTTTCTCGATGATTTCGGCAGGTTTGCCCTTCATCTGGTCACGGAAAATGTCGCGCTCGGCTTCCACCTTGTCGGTCGGAACCTGACTGCGATCTACACAGATCGGCTGAGCCGCCGCAATGTGCAGAGTGAGATCTTTCACAAAAGTGGTGAACTCACTCGTAGATGCGGTAGCTGCCTTGGTGCACTGCACTTCCACGAGCACACCGACCCGGCCCTGCATGTGAATATACGATCCCTCAGACCCCTCACCGGCAAGCTCGAATTTGGCAAAACGGCCCAAGCCCATGTTCTCTCCGAGAGCGCCAACCTTCGCCTTGATGAACTCTTCGAGAGTGAGCGAGGAATCTTGAGAGAATTTCTGCGCCTGCAATTCGCTGAGAGAATCAACGCTCGGGCTGTCCGCGATGTGACTGATAATCGCTTCGACAAATTCACGAAAGTTTTCGTTCTTTGCAACGAAGTCAGTTTCGCAGTTCACTTCCACGAGAATGCCGGTCTTTCCGTCCGCAAGAATGCGTGAAGCGATGACCCCTTCTTTTGCGTCACGTCCCGCCTTTTTATCTGCGTCGGCGATCCCCTTTTTCCGGAGAACTGTTTCCGCCGCTTCCAGGTCGCCATTTGCTTCCGCGAGTGCCGCTTTGCAATCCATCATCCCTGCGTTGGTTTTATCGCGAAGGGTCTTAATCAGTTCAACAGTGATTTCAGCCATAGTATCAAGTGCGTTTGTAGTAGTCAGTACGGGGAATTCGCGACAGCGATTCCGTGACGATTCCGTCGATGAGCCAGCACCCTGCCCGGAATCGGGACGGATGGGGATCAGCGACACCCATCCGTCGTGTTATTAGACAATCGGAATTACCGGATCAATCAGTTTCTTCAGAACCACACGAATGGAACGGATTGCATCGTCATTCGAGACGATGGGGTAATCGATCACATCGGGGTCGGCATTAGAGTCTACCATCGCGACGATCGGGATTCGTAACTTGCGAGCTTCATTGATCGCGTTGTATTCCCGAGCAGAATCAACGATGACCATGGCGTCGGGAAGACGATCCATTTTGCGAATTCCAGAAAGACGAAGGTGAAGTTTGTTCTTCTCCCGATTGAGAGAAGCGATCTCCTTTTTGCTCATTTTCTTGAAGTCCGGGGACTTCTGAAGGTTCTCCAATGACTCCATCCGACCAACACTGCGGCGAACGGTCGGAAGATTGGTGAGAGTGCCACCCAACCAGCGGTGATTTACGTAGTACTGACCGGTCGCCTCAGCCGCTTCGCGGACAGCATCCTGGGCCTGGCGTTTGCACCCTACAAAAAGGATTTTCTTTCCTTTGGAAACAAGATCGCGGAGAAATGCACCGGAAGCGTCGAGCTGTTCCGCAGTCTTCTCCAGATTGATAATGTGAACGTTCTGGCGTTCCCCGAGAATATACGGGCGCATTCTCGGATTCCATTTACGGGACTGGTGGCCAAAATGGACACCGGCTTCGACCAGCTCTGTGATAAGTTCGTTAGACATAATGAGGTGAATTCCTTATTGCAGGAAATCTTTGGATTTTGAAAAGCGCCATCGAATCTGAGGATGCCCCGTTTCGCTTTTCGTTGTTGTAGTAGATGGTTCGGAGCGGGCGGCACTAAACCGCGATAAATTGGGAAATCAAGAGAAAAGCCGGGACGCGGATTGCTCCCACGTCCCGGCAGAATTTTCATTCGGCGAATTCTCAGGCGAATTCTTCGAGCATATCAAGAGGGTTTTCTTCCTCCTCAGGTGCTACTTCATTCACAAGGTCATCCGCGTGACCATGCTCGATCACTCCGATGTTCCTGGTGGTATGGAATCCTGTTCCGGCGGGAATGAGGTGCCCCATGATGACGTTCTCTTTGAAACCGCGGAGGTAATCGATTCGTCCCAGGGTCGACGCTTCCGTAAGAACACGGGTTGTGTCCTGGAAAGAGGCAGCGGAAATGAAGCTGTCCGTTTCGAGAGATGCCTTGGTGATCCCGAGAAGGACGGGTTCGCCCTCGGCAGGTTTACCACCCTGCTCCACCATGTCTACGTTGATCGCTTCGAAGGTAGTCTTCTCGATCTGGTCGCCCCAGAGGAACTGAGTATCTCCTGGATCGGTGATGCGAACTTTCCGAAGCATCTGGCGGATAATGATCTCGATGTGTTTATCGTTGATCTCCACCCCCTGAAGACGATAGACGTCCTGCACCTCGCTGACGAGGTGCTCCATGAGTGCGTGAGGCCCGAGAATGTCGAGAATGTCATGCGGAATGACGGCCCCTTCCGTAAGTTTCTGGCCTTTGTGAACCGTATCACCAGGTTGCACCAGATAGTGCTTCCCGAGCGGAATGAGGTGTTCCTCCTGCTCACCGGTTTCGGAGTCCGTCACGATCAGCTTGCGCTTCGCACGGATCGTTCCACCGATCGAAACCTCTCCGTTGATCTTCGCGATCTCGGCCACTTCCTTCGGCTTCCGGGCTTCGAAAAGCTCGGCGACTCGGGGAAGACCACCGGTGATATCCTTCGTTTCCGACACTTTGCGTGGCGTTTTCGCCAACTGATCACCACCCGTTACGGTCTGCCCTTCCTTCACCGAGAGGTGAGCTCCGGTCGGGATGGAGTAAGCGGAAAGTTCTTCGCCAGTCTTCGCGTCCACGATGAGAACCTGCGGGTGCAAGTCTTCCTTGTGTTCGATGACGACGAGTCCTTTCGTATTCGTTTCCTTATCGATCTCGGTATCGAGGGTAATCCCCTGGATCATATCGCGGAATTTGATCTTCCCGCTCTTCTCCGTGATCACTGGCACGCTGTACGGATCCCAAGTCGCAAGGGTATCCCCTTTTTTGATCTCGCTGTTGTCCGCAAAACGAATGACCGAGCCACTCACGATGTTATAGGACTCCAGCTCACGACCGTCCTTCTCGTGGATCGAAATGGTGCCGTTCTTATTCAACGCGACAAACATTTTGTCCGGTGTCTCCACCACCCGAAGGTTGTTGAAGTGGACGGTTCCCTTGGCTTTTGCCTTGATGATGGGCTGCTTGAAAGTTCCCGAAGCGACACCACCGACGTGGAAAGTACGCATCGTAAGCTGAGTTCCCGGTTCACCAATCGACTGTGCCGCAACGATCCCGACGGCTTCGCCGATCTTCGCCATGACATTGGAGGAGAGGTTCATTCCGTAACATTTCGCACAACAACCCCGACGGCTCTCACAAGTGAGGACCGAACGGATCTTCAACTGCTCGTGCCCGATGTCATTGAGACGCAATGCGATCAACTCGGTGATCATGTCGCCCGGCTTCACAACAGTTTCTTCGCCGTTGACTACTTTCTCAGCGGAAACTCGACCGTAAATCCTTGTCTTCAGATCGACCGCTTCTTCGTCACCTTCGTAAATCGATTTCACGATGATGCCATTGGCCGTTCCGCAGTCCTGCTCCGTGATGATCACGTCCTGGGCTACGTCCACCAACTTCCGGGTCATATATCCCGAGTCAGCGGTCTTCAGTGCAGTATCCGCGAGTCCCTTACGGGCTCCGTGGGTCGAGATGAAGTATTCTAGAACCGAAAGACCGGAGCGGAAGTTCGAAATAATCGGACGTTCGATGATCTCGCCGGAGGGCTTTGCCATCAAACCGCGCATTCCGGAAAGCTGCTTGATCTGCTGGCGGTTCCCTCGAGCACCGGAATCGACCATCATGAAAAGAGGACTCGGGAGGTGTTTCCCTCCGTTGTGCTCAATCGTGCGGAAGAGCGCCTTGGTGATCTCATCACCAGCGAGCGTCCAGATGTCCACAATCTTGTTGTAACGTTCCTTGTTCGTGATCACACCGGAGCGATACTGATCATTCGCCTTCTTCACTTCGGCGGTTGCACGATCTACTTCGGCTTCTTTTTCGACAGGAATGAGCATGTCGAAAATCCCGACGGAAGTCCCGGAGCGAGTTGCCTCGCGGAACCCGAGAGACTTCAGCGCATCCAGAGAACGCACGGTTCCCTCCTGGCCGGAGACCTGGTAACAACGCCAGATAATGTCCGAAATTTGCTTCTTCGCTACCGTTCCGTTGAAAAACCCCAATTCCTCGGGCCAAATTTCATTGAAACGAACCCGCCCAGCTGTGGTGATGAGGATCTTGCGATCCCGATCTCCGAAAATGCGCTCTGTCGTGCCAAAGTCAGGGTTACGCATCCGGATCGGATCATGCATATCGATCCGTCGGCTTGCCACCGCAAACTCCACTTCCGAAGTGTCGGCGAAAAGAGGCAGGGTGCGCTCGAGTTCCGGATCCCGAAGCGGAATCTGGCGGCAATAGGTGAGGAAATACACACCCAAAATGATATCCTGCGACGGAACCGTGATCGGCTTGCCGCTCGACGGGGTGAAGATGTTATTCGGAGCCAACATCAACATGCGGGCTTCCATTTGCGCCTCGACCGAAAGCGGAACGTGAACCGCCATTTGGTCACCATCAAAGTCGGCGTTGTAGGCAGTACAGACGAGAGGGTGAACCCGGATGGCAGATCCTTCGATGAGAACCGGCTCGAACGCCTGGATCGAGAGACGGTGCAGCGTCGGGGCTCGGTTCAGGAGAACCGGGTGTCCTTTTGTGACTTCCTCCAGAATATCCCAAACTTCCGAAGTCTTCCGCTCGATCAATTTCTTCGCACTTCGCACGGTGTGTACGTAGCCCAGTTCCTTGAGGCGACGGATAATGAACGGCTCGAAAAGAACGAGCGCCATTTTCTTCGGAAGTCCACACTGATGGAGTTTGAGATCGGGCCCGATCACGATGACCGATCGACCTGAATAATCGACACGCTTTCCAAGGAGGTTCTGACGGAAACGACCGCCCTTTCCTTTTAACATGTCGGAAAGGGACTTGAGGGCTCGATTGCCCGCACCGGTCACAGCGCGCCCGTGACGACCGTTGTCGAAGAGCGCATCGACCGCTTCTTGCAGCATCCGTTTTTCGTTTCGAATAATCACGTCCGGGGTCTTGAGCTGGAGCAGGTTCTTGAGTCGATTGTTCCGGTTGATGACACGACGATAGAGGTCATTCAAATCGGAAGTGGCAAAACGACCGCCTTCCAGTGGCACAAGCGGGCGGAGATCCGGGGGGATCACCGGCAACACTTCGAGGATCATCCATTCCGGACGGGTCTTCGAGTTGTGGAATCCCTGCGCAAGCTTCAGCCGTTTCGCGAGCTTCTTCCGTACCTGCTTGGAACGGGTTTTGCCCATGGCCTCTTCGAGATCAACGATCAGAGAAGGGAGGTCAACCCGTGCGAGAAGATCACGCACCGCCTCTGCACCCATCCCTGCCTGGAATCCTTCGACACCATACTCCTCTTGAGCATCACGGTATTCGAGTTCCGTGAGCAACTGGCCCGCTTCCAGCGGAGTGTTCCCGGGATCGACCACAAAATAGTCTTCGTAGTAGATCACTCGCTCCAACTGGCGGGCACTCATGTCGAGCATGAGACCGATGCGCGATGGCATACACTTGTAGAACCAGATGTGAGACACTGAAACGGCAAGTTCAATGTGCCCCATCCGCTCGCGCCGGACTCGGGAAAGCGTCACTTCCACCCCACAACGGTCACAAACGGTACCCTTGTGCTTGATACGCTTGTATTTTCCACAAGCACACTCCCAATCCTTTGTCGGACCGAAAATACGCTCACAGAAGAGACCGCCTTTCTCCGGTTTAAACGTCCGGTAATTAATGGTTTCCGGATTTTTCACTTCGCCGCGGCTCCACGAACGGATCGTTTCGGGATTGGCAACCGTGATGCGAACATGATCGAAACTGTCGGACTTGCGCTCAAGACCGAAAATTTCGTCCAGGTGTGATTCAGAACTTAGGGATGGAACAGACACAATATTAAGGGGCTAAGGTTCGAATGCTAAAATGACTCGATTCGGAACAATCAGGAGATTGCGAGACTGTCGGTTAGAATTTCTTCAGGAGAGCGGTCCGAGGTTCCGACACGAATGTCGAGACCGAGGCTCTGCATTTCCTTGATCAGGACGTTGAAGGACTCTGGAGTTCCGGCGTCCAGCGTATTGTCTCCTTTGACAATCGATTCGTAAATCCGGGTCCGTCCTTGGACGTCATCCGATTTCACGGTGAGAAGTTCCTGCAGCGTGTAAGCCGCACCATAGGCCTCGAGAGCCCATACTTCCATCTCCCCGAATCGCTGCCCACCATACTGCGCTTTCCCGCCGAGCGGTTGTTGCGTGACCAGCGAGTAGGGACCGACCGCCCGAGCATGGATTTTGTCCTGCACAAGGTGGCCGAGCTTCAGCATGTAGATGGTTCCCACCACGACCGTCTGGTAGAACGGATCGCCGGTACGGCCATCATACAACTGGGATTTCCCATTGGTTCCGATCCACTCGAAACCAGGGATCTTCTGCGCTTCTTCGAGATATTCCACAATTTTGCTCTCTGGAATTCCATCGAACACGGGTGTCGCCACCTTAAATCCAAGGGCTTTCGCCGCGACTCCGAGGTGAGTCTCGAGAACCTGCCCGACATTCATCCGGCTCGGCACACCGAGAGGGTTCAAACAAATATCAACAGGAGTTCCGTCTTCCAAGAAGGGCATGTCCTCTTCTGGAACGATCGTGGCAACAACCCCCTTGTTTCCGTGACGACCGGCCATTTTATCCCCAACGGAAAGTTTCCGCTTTTTGGCGACATAGACTTTCACCTGCTTGATGACACCCGGATCGGCTTCATCCCCGGACTCGATGCGGTCCAGTTGACGCTCCCGCTCCATGTCCACATCAGCAAATTTCTGTTCGTAGCTAGCAACGATATCCAGAATTTTGTTCCGAACCGGGCTCGGATCGATTTCGATATTCGAGTAGTTGTCGGCCAGTTTGCGAAGCAAAGTTTTGGTGATCTTGCGGTTCGCAGGGACGATAATCTCGCCGGTGCGGCCATCGACCACATCAAGCGGGATCTTCTCCCCAAGGAGAATATCCGAAAGTTTTTCGGTCAACTGCTCCGTGAGCTCTTCGTGGCGACGTTTGTGCTCGTCCACAATTTGCTTCTGCTGCTTTTGCTGCTCTTTCGGATCGAGTTTTTCTTTGCTCGAAGAATTCCGCGAAGAAATCCGAACATCCATCACGATTCCCACACAACCGGAGGGAACACGAAGGGAGGTATCTTTTACATCCGCTGCCTTCTCTCCAAAAATCGCACGAAGAAGTCGCTCTTCCGGCGCCAACTCCGTCTCGCTCTTGGGTGTGATTTTCCCTACGAGGATATCACCAGGCTTCACTTCCGCACCGATGCGGATGACTCCATCAGGACCGAGGTCCTTCAGCGCTTCTTCCCCGACATTCGGAATATCGCGAGTGATCTCTTCCGGACCCAGCTTCGTATCACGAGCACCGATATCAAATTCATCGATGTGAATCGAGGTATAGACGTCTTCTTTCACGATGCGCTCCGAAATCACGATCGCATCCTCGAAGTTGTATCCATTCCAAGGCATGAACGCTACGAGCACGTTCCGGCCGAGCGCCAACTCCCCATGCTCCGTGTTCGGACCATCGGCGAGGACCTGACCCGCCTTCACCTTTTCGCCACGTCGGATGATGGGCTTTTGATTGATACAAGTTCCCGCGTTCGAGCGCATGAACTTGCGAAGAGGGTAGACATAAGTCCCGTTCTCCTTGTCACTTTTCAGCTTAAAGGGGTTCGTCATGAACTGCGCCTCTGAGCAGGGAAGCTCGCCGTCCTTTGTGATAATAATGATTTCCGCAGTTGCCGCTGCAACCACTCCGTTGCCTTCTGCGACAACCACCGCGCGGGAGTCACGGGCGACCTTGCCTTCCATCCCGGTTCCTACATACGGAGACTCCGAAACCAGAAGTGGCACACCCTGGCGCTGCATGTTCGAACCCATCAGGGCTCGGTTCGCATCATCATGCTCAAGGAAAGGAATCAAACTCGCCGCCACCGAAACCAACTGCTTCGGTGAGACATCCATATAGGTTGCCTCTGTCGGGTCGACCTCGATAAATTCCCCAAGATGGCGAACCGTAATCTTTTCGGTCAAAAAATTCCCCTTGTCGTCAATCGGGTTGTTCGCCTGAGCGACCAGATAACTTTCTTCCTGATCCGCCGTGAGGTAATCGATCTTTTTCGACACTTTTCCCTTCACGATCCGGCGATAAGGAGTCTCAATGAATCCGAATTCATTGATCCTCGCATAACAACTCATCGAATTGATCAGACCAATGTTCGGACCTTCCGGCGTCTCAATCGGACAAATCCGCCCGTAGTGAGAAGGATGAACGTCACGAACTTCAAAGCCGGCGCGATCACGGTTCAAACCACCAGGCCCGAGCGCGGAGAGACGACGTTTGTGCGTCAGCTCCGACAGCGGGTTGATTTGATCCATGAACTGGCTCAGCTGGGAACGACCGAAGAAGTCGCGCACCACGGCGGAAAGAGCCTTCGGGTTTACCAGTTTCGACGGAGTCATCCCATCCAAATTGATGTCAAACAGAGTCATCCGCTCTTTTACGAGACGCTCCGTTCTCGCAAGACCGACTCGACACTGGTTCGCAAGAAGCTCACCAACCGCCCGAATCCGTCGACTGCCGAGGTGATCGATATCGTCAAGAACACCTTCTCCGCGACGCAGACCGAAAAGATAGGCCATAGAGACGAGGAAATCGTCTGCAGTGATGACCCGCTCGTTGTCATCGACATCGAGACCCAGTTTTTGGTTGATCTTGTAACGACCAACCCGAGTCAGGTCATATTTTTTGGGATCAAAGAATAGTCGCTTCAGCAGCGCACGTGCGTTTGCAACCGTCGGAGGATCACCAGGGCGAAGACGACGATAGATGTCCTTGAGCGCCTCTTCTTCTGTCTTCGCTGGATCTTTCCGCAGCGATTTGATGAGGAGATCATCATGAGACGCCGTAATCACCGGTACGGACTTCACACCGAGGGAGTGCAACTGCGTGATCGTTGCGAGCGTGAGCGGCTCGTATGCTTTTGCCACTACCATCTCGCCGTCGAGGACGTCATTAAAAATGACTTTGTTCGCGAGATCCGCCTCGTCCATCGAAGGATCGATCTTCAGTTTCTCAAAATCATAGAACTGTTGGATGATGTCTTCATCCGTCGGATATCCGATCGCCCGAAGGAACGTAGTCGCCAGGAACTTGCGCCGACGCCGACGACGGTCCAAGTAAACGTAGAGCAAATCATTGGTATCGAACTGCACTTCCATCCACGTGCCGCGATCCGGAATGATGCGGAAACCGTAGAGCGTTTTTCCGTTCAAGTGAAGATTCGTCTCAAAACAGACGCCCGGTGAACGGTGCAACTGACTCACAATTACCCGCTCCGCACCGTTGATCACAAAGGTTCCCCGCAATGTCATCATTGGGAGCTCTCCCATGTAGACGCGCTCCTCTTTCGTCCCACTCTCATCAGTGAGCGCGAAGGTCACATAGAGCGGCGCACTAAACGTTTCACAATCCCGAAGTGCTTCCAGAGCCGTCAGTTTTGGCTCCCCCACTTCGTAACGGGAGTAGTTCAGCGTAAACTTCTCATCATAACTCTGAATCGGAAACACTTCCTGAAAGACTGACTGAAGTCCTGTAGAAACACGATTTTCGGGGGCGACATCCTGTTGGAGGAACTCCTTATAAGAATCAAGCTGCACCTCGATCAGGTTCGGCGTTTCAATCGCCTCTTCGATCTTACCAAAGTACAAACGTTCAAGTTTTTCGGGGCGTGCTGACATATGGGCTCTGATAGGTTGGTCTAAGGGGGTCGTCTTCACTACTGTCGATGAAATCCGCCTGCCCCTACCCTCGGGAAGAATACAGGCAGGGACCGGAACGCGTTCCGATCGTCAAACGAAAAGACGACGAAGCCTGAATGCTGGAGATAGCATTCAGAATTCGACGTCACTTCAGATTTGCGGGAACAATGGATCCACTTTTTCTTATCTGTCTACGATTGATGCAATGATTTTCTTAAACGGAAAGCGAAGAAAGTTGCCCCGGCCCTTGTGAGACCGGGACAACCCGAAATTCAATTACTTGATATCAATCTTGGCACCAGCTTCTTCAAGCGATGTCTTGATTGCATTGGCTTCCTCTTTGGTCGCACCCTCTTTGAGAGGAGTTGGTGCGCTTTCGACGAGTTTCTTCGCCTCAGCAAGCCCGAGCCCGGAAACGGCCTCACGGACCGCTTTGATGACGGCGATCTTGTTGTCACCAAAAGAAGTAAGAATGACATCAAAAGCTGTCTTCTCCTCCACTGCCTCACCACCACCTGCTGGCGCAGCCGCGATCGCGACGGGAGCAGCGGCGCTTACGCCCCACTTTTCTTCGAGTGCTTTCACGAGGTCAGCAACCTCAAGGACGGTAAGTCCGCTCAACTGATCTACTAATGCGTTTGTATCTGCCATATTTTTTGGTTGGGTATCGCCGCGTCGGAAAGCGCTCCGACAATTAAGGTGCTGCGCTCAGCAATCGGCAAGGAACCCGGTTTTTGTTTTGTAGGTTCGGACCGTCAATTCCAACAGTCCAAAATGAAAATGTGAGGATCAACCCTGATCCGCCTTTGCTTGGAGAACCCGAGCAAGCGCCGAACCGGGCTCGTTGAGGACGGTAACCAGCTTCTGGGCTGGGGAGGAGAACACTCCGAGCAACTGCGACCGAAGGATGTCCATTGGCGGAAGGTCCGCAAGAACGATGACCTGAGCTTCATCGAGGAAGGCTCCGTCAAGCACGCCACAACGAATCCCCAACTTCTTGGATTCCTTGTTGAATGTCTTTAAAACTTTTGCCGTTGCACACACATCCGTTTCACCGGTCACGATCGCAGTTTGACCGACGAGGTTGTCCGCCAACTCAGCGGGATATTCAGCGGAATCAGCGGCGCGTTTTACGAAGCTGTTCTTTGCGACCTGAAGTCTCGCATTGGTGGCTTTGAGTCTCTTGCGAAGCTCCTGGAAC
Source organism: Verrucomicrobiales bacterium (assembly GCA_018058245.1). GTDB lineage: Bacteria > Verrucomicrobiota > Verrucomicrobiia > Verrucomicrobiales > DEV007 > Arctic95D-9. The sequence continues at coordinate 7,385 of JAGPCC010000014.1, read as the reverse complement.
TGCGATACCTTCAGACCGGAGTAGTCGACCACAAGGAGATAGGGCGAATCATTGATACTGCGAAGAATATCATCGATGGCGACTTTCTTTAATTCTTTCATCGTTTTGAAAATAGGTGGGGAATCAAGTTTGTAGGGTTTCCCGTTTGCTTACCGCCAATCGGAGAGATCCACCGTGATCCCGGGGACCATGGTTGCAGCGAGAGCACCCTTTAAAAGGAAGATCCCCTTGGCAGTTGCAGGGCGAGCGGCGGTGACCGAGTCAGCGACTGCCCTCCCATTTTCCACTAGAGCCGACTCATCAAAAGAGAGTTTCCCGATCGGAGCAGAGATGTTCCCGTTTTTGTCGAGCTTGAAGTCGATCCGACCGGCCTTCACTGCCTTCACCGCTCCAGCGGTGTCGTCGGTAACAGTACCTGTCTTCGGATTTGGCATGAGACCACGAGGCCCGAGTTGCCTACCGAGCTTTCTGACCTCTGCCATCGCTGCCGGAGTCGCGATCACCGCGTCGAAATCCATAAATCCGCCGAGAACTTCCTTAATGAGGGCCTCGTAACCGACATGTTCTGCTCCAGCGTTTTTCGCTTCCGTGGCAGCATCGCCTTCTGCGAATACCAGCACGCGGACGTCCTTCCCACTTCCGTGCGGAAGTGGACAGGTACCCCGCACCATCTGATCGGACTGGCGCGGATCGACCCCCATACGGAAAGTCAAAGTCACGGTTTGATCAAACTTTGGCGCGGGGAATTTCTTCACCAGCGCCACTGCGTCTTCGATCGAATAGACCGCAGTGCTGTCCACCATCTTGGCAGCTTCCTGATATCGCTTACTTCTTTTTTTTGCCATGGGAGTTTAGCAGTTCGAACGGGATTTTCCCTCCTGCGGTGTTGTATTTGAAAAATTAATCGACGATCTCTAGCCCCATCTGGCGGGCAGTGCCAGCAAGAATACGACAAGCCACTTCCTCATCGGTCGTGTTCATGTCCTCCATCTTGTTGCGGGCCACTTCGAGAAGTTTCGCACGAGTGAGCTTCCCGATTTTCTTTTTGTTCGGCTCGGCGGACCCAGCGGCCACGTTCGCTGCTTTTTTCAGAAGCACTGCGGCAGGAGATTTCTTCGTGATGAAGGTGAAACTCTTATCGGCATACACACTGATAACAACAGGGAGGATGTCACCCTCAGTCCCCTGGGTCTGCGCATTGAACTGCTTGCAGAAATCCATGATGTTCACACCCGCTTGACCGAGGGCCGGTCCGACGGGTGGGGATGGGTTCGCCTTGCCTGCAGGGATCTGCAGTTTGATCTGTTTTACTACTTCTTTTGCCATCGTGTTCTAATTTGAAAATTATGATCAGCTCCTTCGTATACTGAATCTTATCCGCGCTCCACCTGCCAATATTCAAGTGGAACCAATGTTTCGCGGCCGAAAATATTGACCGATACCATCAATTCCCCTTTTGCCTCGTTGATCTCGGCGATCACCCCGGTCTGCCCTTGGAAAGGCCCATCCGAAACGACCACCGCATCTCCGACTTCGTGTTCAATCGCTGGCTTGACACTGCCTTCGCGCTCCTTGATTTGCGCAAGCATCCCCTCCACCTCGTGACGAGGCATCGGCATCGGGTTTCCTTTTGTCCCCGCGTAATTGATGACTCCATCCGTCTCCTGGATGAAATACCAAGCACGATCAACGAGGGTATTATCCTCATTCAACAAGTGCATATTCACGATGATGTAACCGGGGTAGAACTTCCGATTCGCCTCGCGCTTCTGGCCTCCTTTTACCTCGGAAATCCGTTCCTGCGGAACGAGAACCTCGAAAATTACGTCGCTCGCCTCCTCCGACTGAATTCTGCGTGCAATATTATCACGCACCTTCAACTCCTGTCCGGAGAGAACATGAATCACGTACCACTGTTCGTTTGCTGGGGGAATCTTCGGCATCGAGTAATTAAATCGTTGGGGTCGCTCCTAGAATCCTGTGGTGAGGAAGGACATAAACTGGTGCATCGCAAAGTCAATCGTTGCAACGAACGCGCCAAGCAATACCATCGCTATAAGAACCACAACCGTTGAATCAATCAACTGTTTGTATTTCTTGACCCCTTTTTCCTTTGGGTCCCACGGCCAGGTGGCTTTCTTAAGCTCGCCTCTGACCTCGGTAAGATATTTTCCCATTTTCATGTCGATTTTTTTCTCGGGACCTGACCAATCGGATGATTGGCAGGGCAGGCGAGACTCGAACTCGCAACCAACGGTTTTGGAGACCGCTACTCTACCAATTGAGCTACTGCCCTACTTTCAATGTTTTCTCTAGCGGCGGAAAGAGGGGAGCCGACATTTCGGATCCCCTCATTGTCTTCCGGACAACGACATCAGAGGCATTCCACCTCTAATGTCGCCCGAAATTTTAGTTCCAATCAATCAATGATGTCCGAAACACGACCCGCACCAACGGTGCGACCGCCTTCACGGATTGCAAAACGAATCGTTTTCTCCATCGCAATCGGAGTGAGCAACTCAACCTCAATGGCGACGTTGTCACCAGGCATCACCATCTCAACCCCTTCAGGAAGCTTCACGGAACCAGTCACGTCCGTAGTACGGAAATAGAACTGAGGACGATAGTTGTCAAAGAAAGGAGTGTGGCGACCACCTTCATCCTTGCTGAGAACGTAAATTTCCGCCTTGAACTTGCGGTGAGGCTTGATCGATCCGGGCTTGGCGATCACCTGGCCGCGCTCTACGTCGTCTTTCTTAAGACCACGAAGAAGGAGACCGACATTGTCACCAGCACGACCTTCATCAAGAAGTTTCCGGAACATCTCGATGTCCGTAACAGTTGTCTTCTGCGTGTCGCGGATCCCCACGATCTCCACTTCGGACATCTTCTTGACGATTCCGCGCTCAATACGACCCGTAGCGACGGTTCCACGACCTTCGATCGAGAACACATCTTCCACAGGCATAAGGAAGTCACCATCAATTGGACGCTCCGGAAGCGGGATGAACTCATCAACAGCTTCCATAAGCTTCATGATGTTCTCGCGGTGAGTCGCGTCACCCTCAAGGGCACGCAGAGCCGAACCACGAACAATTGGGATATCATCTCCAGGGAAGTCGTATTTGCTGAGAAGCTCACGAACCTCCATCTCCACAAGATCAAGAAGCTCATCGTCATCCACCATGTCAACCTTGTTCAGGAAAACAACAATTGCTGGAACACCAACCTGACGAGCGAGCAGGATGTGCTCACGAGTTTGAGGCATCGGACCATCTGCCGCAGAACAGACGAGGATCGCTCCGTCCATCTGCGCAGCACCCGTGATCATGTTCTTCACATAGTCAGCGTGCCCTGGGCAATCCACGTGGGCATAGTGACGCTTCTCAGTTTGGTACTCAACGTGAGCGGTGGAAATTGTGATACCGCGCTCGCGCTCTTCTGGAGCACCGTCGATTTCGTCATATGCACGTTTCTCCGCGAGGCCGAAATCGGACAACGTCGAAGTGATCGCTGCAGTGAGCGTGGTTTTCCCGTGGTCAACGTGACCGATCGTGCCCACGTTCACGTGAGGCTTGGTACGTTCGAATGCTGCTTTAGCCATTGTCGTTTGGTTTTTTTGTTGGTTTTTCTTAAAAATGACCTTCCCGCTACAGATTCTGGTAAACTGCCGCTGCGGAATCGCTCTCTTTTTCGTCTCTATCTAGCTCAAGTGAAGCTCTTGATGGGAATTGAACCCATGACCTCTTCCTTACCAAGGAAGTGCTCTACCCCTGAGCTACAAGAGCCTTTCAGCACCTGGAGCATCAGAGATCAAGTGATCCTGCAACTCAGGCTTCTACCTCTTCCTGAATGACAAGAAACCTCGGTTGCCGCACCCTTGCGGGAGGGAAAACCGAGGTCGTAAGCCAAGCAGGCAGATTTAGGGGCGAACGTTACTCGAAGGGATCAATCTGTCAAAAAATTATTCTGAATTTGGCAATAATTCTCGGGAAGGCGGGTCATCCCCCTCAAATTTCCAAAAATGAACCGATTTCTCATGATTCTATTACCCGTCTTTTCGCTTCAATTGCGGGAAGAGAACCACGTCGCGAATGGATTCCGCACCGGTCAGCATCATAACAAGACGGTCAATCCCGATTCCGATTCCGCCAGCCGGCGGCATGCCGTATTCGAGCGCAAGGAGGAAATCGTCGTCGATTTTCTGGATCTCTTCACCCGCCTGCTCCTCGAGGCGATGACGCTGTACGTCAGGATTGTTCAGCTCAGAGTACCCGGGCGAAATCTCCGCGCCGTTGATGATCAGTTCATAGACATCCACAATCGATTCATCCTCTGTGTTCTGCTTCGCGAGAGGAACAAGTTCTTTGGAAACGTGCGTAACAAAGACCGGGTGGATCGTCTTTTCCTCGACAAGTTTTTCAAAAACCTGCTGGGAAATTTCGTAATCCTCCATGTCTGCGGAGACCTCCACACCGAGCTCCTTGCATCGAGCGCGGCGTTGATCGGTGCTGAGCCCCCACCAGTCGACTCCGGCTGCCTCCGCGACCAACTCTCGGTAGGGGGCACGCTTCCAGGGTCGGGACAGATCGATTGTTTTGGTGACATTTCCCTCGGCGTCATGATGGTCGATCTGGAGACCGCCACAGAACTTTTCTGCGAGGTGACAAACGAGATCCTCGACGAGGTCCGCCATTTTTTCGAAATCAGCGTAGGCCCAGTAGGCTTCCAGCATTGTGAACTCGGGGTTGTGTCGCCGACTGATGCCCTCGTTGCGGAAGCTACGATTGAGCTCGAACACTTTCTCAAATCCACCCACGAGGAGCCGCTTCAGATAGAGCTCCGGAGCGATGCGGAGAAACATGTCCATGCCCAGTGCATTGTGATGCGTCTCAAATGGCTGCGCTGCCGCTCCACCGGGAACATCCTGCAACATCGGAGTTTCCACTTCATAAAAATCACGTTCCTGCAAGTAGCGCCGGATCTCGGCAACCATGAGGCAACGTTTCTTGAAAATCTCTCGGGAACGCTCGTTGGCGATGAGATCGAGATAGCGCTGCCGATATTTGATCTGGGGATCCACAATTCCGTGCCACTTCGAAGGCATGGGGCGGAGAGACTTGGAAAGCACCGTCAGCTCCAACGCTTTTACCGAAGGCTCACCCACCTGCGTCGTGAACGTCTCCCCAGCGATGCCGATCCAGTCACCGATATCGAGTTGTTTGTAGATCGCCCACTGCTCGTCACCGATCTGTTTTTGGTTCACAAAAATCTGGATCCGCCCGTTGATGTCCGAGAGATCGAGGAAATTGCTTTTCCCCATGTCTCGCAGAGCCGTGATGCGTCCCGCGACCCGAACAGATTGCTCCTCTACGAAGGTCGCCCGAAGAGCACCCGGCGAATGCGTCGTCTCGTACCCCTTGCCAAAAGGGTCCACCCCGAGTTTTCGGAGGTGCTCCATCTTTTCGCGGCGGACTTTCAACAGGGCTCCAAGATCTTCCACTGGCGGCACTTCGGGTTCGTCTGACATAGAATAGAGGGTAAAATAGTAGGTTTGCGGACGGAAGAATGATCGACCCCGGAGAAAAATCAACTCAAAGGGCTGATCCATCCTCCCGGAACTGAACGATGCATCAAAGGCACGATCCTCCTCGAGAAGTGGAGGTTCACCCAAAAGCAGAATTCGCAAATTCGTGCAAAATGCGTTGCAGAGAGAGCGATACCGGTTTGAGTAACGTCCTGAATATGGGGAAAAGAGCCGTACTATTATTTGCAGGGCAGGGTGCACAGACCGTCGGGATGGGCCGCGATCTAGCAGAAACATTCTCGTGTGTCCGAGAACTATTCGCCCAGGCTGATGCGCAACTCGGATACTCGCTTTCGAGCATCATGTTCGAAGGGCCAGCGTCCGAACTCACTCGCACCTCGATCTGCCAACCGGCGCTCTACCTACACGGGATGGCCTGCCTTGCGCTCCTGAAATCGCAGGCTCCAGATCTCGAAATCGTCGGATGTGCCGGTCTTTCCCTCGGGGAGTTCACCGCTCACGCTGCCGCCGGAACTTTTTCGTTCGCCACCGGACTCGATCTCGTCGCCAAACGAGGCACGTTTATGGAGGAAGCAACCAGTGCTACCGCCGGATCTATGGCCGCCCTCATCGGAGGAGAGGAGTCGGACATCCGTGATCTCGCTGCGAAATGCGACGTCGATGTCGCAAATCTGAACTGCCCCGGTCAGATCGTGCTCTCTGGGAAAAAAGAAGGCATCGCCTGTGTCCTCGCCGAAGCCCAAAACTTCGGTGTTCGTATCGCCCAGGAACTCGACGTGGCTGGGGCGTATCACTCTCGACTGATGATGTCGGCGCAGGAAAAGCTCGCTGCCGTTCTCGCCGATCTGACTTTGGAGACCCCGTCTCTCCCCGTCGTATGCAACGTCGAAGCTCGCGAGGTCTCCCAAGCGGACGACATCCGCCGCACGCTCGAGGCGCAGGTGAGCGGATCCGTGCGCTGGAGTGACTGCGTGCAGCACTTTATCGGGAAAGGCGAAGATCTTGTCATCGAACTCGGCCCCGGTCGCGTTCTCGCCGGTATGATGCGACGCATCGATCGCAACGTGAAGGCTCTCAGTTATTCCGATGTCGAAAGTTTTGCAAAAGTGCTGGAGGAGCTGGCTTGAGGTAACTCACCTCCGCTCGCAAAAGCACTGTTCCTCTGCGACTTTCCAAGCGAAACTGTGACATGGCACTGCTGACCACACCCTCTTGGACCCTCTCCCTGACCCTCTTCGTTCTCGCTTTCGGAACGAACCTCCGAGCACAGGCGGATTCTCCCGATCGCGACACCTCTCAGTGCGACACCTCTCAGTGCGACACCTTTGAAACCCATGTCCGAGGTGGCATTCCGAATCTCCTTCAAAAAATTAAAGCTGGAGGCGGCAAAGAACTCCGGGTCGCTTATCTCGGCGGCAGCATCACCGCCGCTCCCGGCTGGAGGATCAAATCCCTCGAGTGGCTCCAGAGCCGCTATCCCGAAGTAAAATGGTCTGAAATCTACGCGGCAATCGGAGGAACGGGCTCGGATCTCGGGGTATACCGAGTGCAACAAGATGCGCTCCGGCACAAACCCGATCTGCTCTTTGTCGAATTTGCGGTGAATGACGGTAGTGCAGATCCCGTCAAAATTCAAAAGTCCATGGAGGGAATCGTCCGCCAAGCCTGGACCTCGAATCCAGAGATGGACATCCTCTTTGTCTACACGCTTAGCGAACCCTATCTCGCCGAACTTCAGGCCGGAAAATGTTCTCGTTCAGTCACCGCGATGGAGGAAGTCGCCGATCACTATGGCATCCCTAGCATCCACCTCGGGATCGAAGTCGCTAAAAGAGAA
>JAGPCC010000182.1 GCA_018058245.1 Verrucomicrobiales bacterium | reverse complement strand
CTTCCCGAGTTCCGGCGTTCGACACTTGAGGTCCTCCGGCAACCGCTTGAGGATGGGCAGGTTACCATTTCCCGGGCTGCGGGGAAGTTTACCTTCCCGAGTCGATTCAGTCTCGTGGCGGCGATGAATCCATGTCCGTGTGGGTATTTGGGGGATCCGGCGCGAGAATGTCGTTGTTCTCCCAATCAGATTGAAAAATACCGGCAACGCATCAGCGGTCCGCTCCTGGATCGGATCGATCTGCATGTGGATGTGCCTGCGGTCGATTACAAAGAATTGCGGGCCGAGACCGGGGGGGAATCGTCGGAGGTGATCCGGGAGAGAGTCGAAGAGGCGCGACAAGTTCAGCTGGCTCGTTTCATTTCCCACCCTGGGGTGATCGCGAACGCGGATATGGGGACGCGCCTCGTTACCGAATTTTGTCAGTTGGATCGCCACAGTGAACGAACTCTGGAGCAGGCGATGGATTCTCTCAACTTTAGTGCGAGAGCGTATGATCGCATCTTAAAGGTGGCGAGAACTCTCTCGGATCTCGAGGGAACACGGGATATTCAAGAAGTTCACGTTCTGGAAGCGATCCAGTACCGAACTCTCGATCGAAATCTCTGGGTGTGAGCCGTAAAAGAAAATCCCCATTCTCCGCAAAGATCGCTTGCGCAAGCGGCAATTCCAAATTACCAATTCAGCCCCTTCCGGAACCCTTCCGGTGCGGGAATGACGCTCGGGTGGCGGAATTGGTAGACGCGCAGGATTAAGGATCCTGTGGGGCGACCCGTGGGGGTTCGATTCCCCCCTCGAGCATTCTCTTTATTTGGCTTCGGTGGACCGTGAGCGCCCTTTCGAAAGATTCCCCGAACGCGATATTATTGATCTCCTGCCCTGATCAAGCCGGAATCGTCGCGGCTATCTCGACTTTCCTCTTCGAGAATCGCGGGAATATCGTAGATATCGATCAACATGTGGACCAGGAGGTGGGCGTTTTCTTCATGCGGGTCGAGTGGGCGATCACCAGTTTTGCGCTGCCTAGAGAAGCCATTGTCGCGGGTCTGAAACCTCTCATCGACCGTTTTTCGATGAAGTGGGAGCTTCACTTCTCGGACATTACCCCGCGCATCGCCCTTTTTGTAACGAAGGACAATCACTGCTTTTACGATCTCCTTTCCCGCCACGAAAGTGGGGAATTGGACATGGAGATACCTCTCATCGCGAGCAATCGGGAGGATCTCCGAGGGGTCGCGGAGCGTTTCGGGATTCCATTTCACCATTTTCCGATCACAAAGGACACCAAAGAAGACCAGGAAATTGCCGAGATCGCGTTGCTTCGGGAGCATCGCATCGATCTCGTGGTGCTTGCTCGCTACATGCAAATACTTAGTTCGAGAATGACGGATGCCTTCCCGAATCGGATCATCAATATTCATCATTCGTTCCTTCCTGCGTTTCCGGGTGCAAAACCCTACCATTCCGCGCATCGACGGGGCGTGAAGTTGGTCGGGGCGACGAGTCACTACGTGACCGAAGATCTCGACGAGGGTCCAATCATCGTGCAGGGCGTTACCTCCGTCTCGCACAGCGATGCGGTTCAAGATTTTATCCGCAAGGGACGCGCCCTCGAGCAGAGTGTGCTGAGCCGGGCCGTTTGGCTCCATCTCAATCGCCGCACTCTCGTGCATGCGAATCGAACGATCGTTTTCGGATAAGCCGCGTTTGGGGTAGCGTGCGCGGCCCGTGCTCGCGATCTGCCAATTTTGCTCTACAATCTTCCCTATGGCGCAACGATTCCAGACTCTCCCCGGATTCCGTGATTTCTACCCCGACGAATGTGCGGCGAGAAATCATGTCTTTGACATCTGGAGGCGGATCGCAAGACGCTATGGTTTTGTCGAATACGAAGGCCCCATCCTCGAACCGACCGATCTCTACAAACGAAAGAGCGGCGCGGAAATCGTAAATCAACTCTTCTGTTTTGAAGACAAGGGGGAGCGGGATGTTTCGATGCGCCCCGAACTCACTCCGACATTGGCGCGCATGGCAGCGGCACGACAGCGTGATTTTCGGAAGCCCTTGCGTTGGTTTTCGATTGGACAGTTTTTTCGCTACGAAAAACATCAAAAGGGACGAGGACGCGAGTTCTACCAATTCAATTGTGATATTCTGGGAGAAGATTCCGTGCTCGCCGATGCAGAATTGATCGCCCTAGCGATTGACCTGATGCGGGAGCTCGGGTTCTCGGAAGACGATTTTCGGATCCGTGTGAGCGACCGAAGCGCCTGGGTCGATTTTGCTTCCCGAAACGGAGTGGAAGGCGAGGACGTGACCACCTTTCTCCAAGCGATTGACAAGATGGAGCGAACCCCTGTCGAGAAAGTTGAGGAACAACTCGCCGCCTTTGGCCTTACGATTGTAAAAATCCGTGAATTTATCGCCGCGGGTGCCGAGGTTTCGCCTGCGATTCAGAGCATTCTCGAAAATCTTTCGGCACGAGGAATGGACAAATTTGTCGAGGTTGATCTTGGCATCGTGCGAGGTCTCGCCTACTACACAGGTCCAGTTTTCGAAGTGTTTGATCTGGGCAAGGGGATGCGGGCCGTCGCCGGCGGCGGGCGATACGATCAGTTGATCCAACTCATTGGCGGGGTGGAGATGACCGCTTGTGGGTTTGCGATGGGCGATATGGTCATCACGGACCTCATCCGGGAGACACCGGCGGCGAATGCCTTGCTCGAAAAAGGAATCGCGAGCCATCAGGAGGTCGATGGATATATCATCCTCGCCGATCCAGAAAGACAAAACGAGGCCGTCGCCATCGCCCAGCAGCTCCGGACGGCCGGGTATCGCATCCTTTCGTCGCTCGCTCCGGCAAAAATCGCAAAGCAGTTCCAGGCGGCCGAGCAATCCGGAGCGCGTTTTGGCATCGTCGTCGGGGCGGAATATCCGACCCTTTCGATCCGGGATTTGAAAGAACGATCCGAAATCGTCAGTTGTTCCGACTCACTTTTGATCGATCTGAAAAAGAATACCGGTATCGAATCAGTTCTCTAAAATTGTCTCTTACGCATTGCTTAGTTTTTGGTTTCGAATGCGGGGCATTCTGCTAAATTGTTCCTTGTCCGATCCCGGGCAGTATTTTCCCTGCTATGAACAAGACCACCGCACTCATCTTTTTCGGAATCATTCTTGTCGGTACGGGCATTTCCATCTTTACGCTAAACACTTGCGGGAAAAAAACCGAGGTAGTAGAGAAGACTTCGGGGCAGGAGACCACGGTCATCCCGCCGGAACCCGATGATATGCCGAAAGATCAACCGGCCCTGGCGAAACCGAAATCAGATCCAAAACCGGAATCTAAGCCAGAACCGGTGAAACCTGTAGTCGTGGATGCCCCTGCGGTGGCGAAACCTGGTATTTTCAAATCCCCTGAGGCGGCCCTAACCGCGCTTGCGGAAAAGATTGGCGCAAAGGACTTTCAGGGATTCTTGCAGGTGACCGGCCCTGAGGCGATCGCGGAACCGATCAGGCCCCACGTTCAGAAGCTAGTCGAGAATCCAGGACTAAAGCTCGATACCGCAAAACCCTATACCGAAATCTCGAAATCGGCCGATGGACTCCGCTGGGCTCTCAACTTTGTGCCGACGAACGGGACTGCAACGGCGCAGCAACTCTACGCGGATCTCACCACGGTGGAGGGGGAATCCCTCGATATCACGAAAATCAGCTTTCCGCTCGATCTGACCCTTACCCGCAGTGCGGACATGCCGGTGGATGGGTCGCCTGCGACCAGTGTAGCGGTGCCGAACGCAGGCGCAGAGGCAACACCCGACCAGAACGCGGATGCCCTGACCGTAGCGCACGCCTTTTCCAAAGCCGTAATTCAACGTGATTTTAACCTCGCGCGGAAGTTGTCGGACCCGTCCACCGTGACCGACGAGCGGGTCGCGGCTCTCATGATCGCGATCGAGGAGGGCAAATTTGTGCTGAAAGAAGACCGGCCTCTCGTGGTGACCTTGTCGCGTGATGATATCACTTGGGTCCTCACCCGAGTGCAGTCCGATGGCGGAACCTCGGAGTTTGCCTTGGAGCTCGGTCAGATCGACAAGGGCTGGAAAGTAAACGGTTTGACCTTTTCGAAGGTCCTTTCCGCGCTTTCCGAAAAAGCGGGCGGCGGTGATGTCGCCTACAGCCCCATCGTCGATGATCCATCCGGGGGAGACTCCCTCGTGCTCTATTTTGAATTTGACGAGTCTGGTCTGACTCCGAGGACGAGTCGTCAGCTCGCAATTGTGGCCGATATCCTTGCCCAGGGAGAGGAAAGAGTCATCCGGATCAATGGTCACGCCGATGCTCTCGGAACGGACGATTACAACATCGCTTTGAGTAACAAGCGGGCCGAAGCGATCCGACAGATCTTGATTTCCATGGGGGTGAAACCAAAACAGGTCGTAACGGAAGCCTTTGGTGCGGCAAAACCACGGAAGCCAAATTTCCTGCCTGATGGATCGGACAACCCGAGTGGTCGTTCTCAGAACCGCCGTGCCGAGGTTCTCCTCGATTTTTGAGCCGTCGTCCGTTTTCCACGAACAGGGTTGGATGCCCCATGATACCCTGTCAGGCGGTACCTGTGATTGTCAGGGAGTATTCGTCGAAATTGGTACGGCTATCAGTTCAGTTACACCTTGACCATACAGGGCGACTTTGTAAGTTGCCGCGCTCTGCGCAGAGCATCGCTTCGCTCCATGAATATCCACGAATACCAGGCCAAAGAACTTTTTGAAAAATTCGGTGTCGCTACCCCCCGGGGGAAGGTCGCTGACAACGAGGCGGAGGCAAAAGCTGCTGCCATCGAAATCGGTTCCAACATCGTCGTCAAAGCTCAGGTCCATGCCGGTGGACGGGGAAAAGGAACCTTTAAGAACGGCTTCCAGGGAGGCGTCCATCTCGTCCAGACTCCCGACGAAGCTGCGGAGATTGCCGGAAAAATGATCGGACAAGTTCTGGTCACGCACCAGACCGGTGAAGAAGGCAAGCTCGTGAGCAAAATTATGATCGCCGACGCGGTCGATATCGAGAAAGAATACTATCTCGCCATTCTCATGGACCGGGAGAGCCGGTCCCCTGTCATTGTTGCCAGCACTGAAGGCGGCGTGAATATCGAGGAGGTCGCGGAGCATACCCCCGAAAAGATTTTCCACGAAGTGATCCATCCGCTCCTCGGCCTCCAGCCCTACGAAGTTCGCAATCTGTGCTCGAAGCTCGGACTCAGCGGAGATATCGCAAAGCAGTTCGGAAAGCTACTTCAAGGTTTGTTCCGTCTCTTCATGGAGTGTGACTGCTCCATGGTCGAGGTAAATCCTCTCGTGACGACTCCAGACGGTCGTGTTCTCGCGCTCGATGCGAAGTTCGATTTCGATGACAATGCGCTCTATCGTCACCCCGATATCGCCGCGCTGCACGATCCGACTGAGGAAGATCCCCGCGAGGTCGAGGCTGCGAAATTTAATCTCAACTACATCGGACTCGACGGCAACATCGCCTGTCTCGTCAATGGCGCCGGACTCGCAATGGCGACGATGGACATCATCAAGCATTGCGGCGGCGAACCCGCGAACTTCCTCGACGTCGGGGGCGGTGCTACCCAGGAGCAAGTGCGCAATGCGTTCAAGATCATCCTGAGCGATCCCAAGGTAAAAGCGATCCTCGTGAATATCTTCGGAGGAATCATGGACTGTGACGTGATCGCCAAAGGTATCGTTGCTGCCTGCCAGGAAGTGGATCTGAATATCCCGCTCGTTGTTCGCCTGGAAGGAAACAACGTCGCCGCTGGAAAAGAAACTCTCGCCAGCTCATCGGTCGCTCTCATTTCGGCTGATACCCTCGCTGACGCTGCCGCAAAAGCGGTCGCGGCCATCGCCTGAACCGTCCCTAACCTACCCAACCGAATCTTCTCATGGCTATTCTTGTAGACGAAAACACCAAGATCCTCGTGCAGGGCATTACCGGCTCTTTTGGCGGGCGTCACGCGCAGCTCAGTCTCGACTACGGGACTCAACTGGTCGCCGGGGTGACCCCCGGAAAAGGCGGGCAATTTTTTGCTGGCACCGTCCCGATTTTTGATACGGTTGCCGAAGCCGTCGCCGCTACTGGAGCGACCGTCTCTGCGATCTTTGTGCCGCCTCCGTTTGCGGCCGACGCGATCCTCGAGGCAGTAGATGCCGGGGTAGATCTCGCCGTCACCATTACCGAGGGGATTCCGGTGATGGACATGATGCGCGTGCGAGCCGGGATGTTGGGCAAAAAAACCCGTCTCATCGGGCCGAACTGTCCTGGATTGGTCACACCCGGACTGGGGAAAGACTCTCACGGCGGCTGCCGAATCGGGATTGCGCCCGGTTACATCCATAAGCGAGGTAAAGTCGGGGTCGTTTCCCGCAGTGGGACTCTCACCTACGAAGCAGTCTGGCAACTCACGAATCTCGGACTCGGCCAGAGCACCAGCGTCGGAATCGGCGGAGACCCGATCAATGGCACTTCTCACGTTGAAATCCTCAAGATGTTTAATGATGATCCGGAAACCGAAGCGATCATCATGATCGGTGAGATCGGTGGAACGGGCGAGGAAGAAGCAGCAGCTTGGGCCAAAGAGCATTGCAAAAAGCCAATGGCCGCCTTTATCGCCGGATCGAGTGCGCCTCCCGGACGCCGCATGGGCCATGCCGGAGCTATTGTTTCTGGCGGAAAGGGAACCGCCGCCGCAAAAATCGAAGCGCTCCGGGAGGCCGGAATCGAAGTCGCCGAAAACCCTTCCGATATGGGACAAGCACTCGTGCGTGCGATGGGTTGATTCGGAATGGAGTGGGAATAGACGATTTCGCCACTTGATCTTGCAGAGTTTAGTTTCGTAGAATACCAGAATCTTATGTCGGAGAAACCGGAATATGCCAAGGGGCTCGCAGGAGTCATCGCCAATGAATCCTGTCTCAGTGATGTGATGGGCGAGGAGGGGATACTCCGTTATCTCGGTTATAACATCCAGGATCTCGTCGAGAAGTGTACTTTCGAGGAGGTCCTTTACCTCCTGCACCGGCGGAAATTGCCAACTCAGGCGCAACTCGAAGAAAGCACCAAGGCCCTTCGTGCTCACCGGAATCTACCCCAGGGCGTGATCGATTTTATCAAGTCTGCACCGAAAGAAGCTTCTCCGATGGATGTTCTCCGCACCGGCGTCAGCATGCTCGGGCTCTACGATGATCGCGGTGAGGATCAAAACCGCGACCTCAATGAGGACCGAGCCCTCTCGATCTGTGCAAAGATGCCCTTGATTGTTGCTCATTTCCATCGCATCCGTCAGGGACTCGAGCTGATGCCGATTCGGGACGATCTCTCCGAGGCTGGTCATTTTCTGTATCTCATCAATGGGGTCGCACCCGGTGCAGAGGCAACCCGCACCCTCGACGCCGCCTACATTCTTCATGCCGATCATGGCATGAATGCCTCGACCTTCAGCGCCCGCGTCACTGTCGCAACGCTCTCGGACATGTATTCGGCGATCACATCGGCGATCGGGACTCTCAAGGGGCCGCTTCACGGCGGAGCAAACGAAGGTGTCATCCACATGCTGCAAGAGATCGGTAGCCTCGACAAGGTCGATGCCTATGTAGAAGACTGCCTTGCCAAGAAGAAAAAGATCATGGGCATCGGACACCGTGTCTATCGAGTGCTCGATCCTCGTGCTCCCTTCCTTCGCAAGATGGCGGTGAAATTGACCGCTGAACTAGGCGAGACCAAGTGGATCGACATGTCGACCCGCATCGCTGAGATCATGCTGGAGAAAAAAGGATTGAACGCAAACGTCGATTTTTATTCCGCGACTGTCTATTACTCGCTCGATATCCCGACCGATTTGTTCACTCCGATTTTCGCGATTTCCCGGGCAGCCGGTTGGACTGCTCAAGTGCTGGAGCAACTCGACGACAACCGACTCTATCGCCCGTTGACGCTTTACACCGGACCGACCGAGGATCAGCCGATTCCGGCGATGGCGGATCGGGTCTGAAGTATCAGGTTCCGCAAAAAGTGGCCTGGACTTCCTCGGTGGCGAGAGGCGGGTTTTCGAACTCGGTCGCATCTGCCTGCTCCACAAAAGGGTGTTGGAGGATGGCGTGGAGACGGTGGAAGGGACCAAAATCCTGGTTTTTCCCCGCCGTGATGACTTCCTCGACCCGGTGATTCCGGGGGATATAAATCGGATTTGCTGTCTCCATGATCCGCCTTGCCTCGTCGGTTGATTGGCCGACTTCCCGGAGACGAGCCTGCCAGTTTGACCACCATGGTTGCGCTCTTTCGGGGGACGAAAAGAGCGAGTGGAAGTTTTCCGGGGACGAATTACGGAGATGCCGGAATGCCAGCGTGAAATCGATCTTCTCCGTTTCCATGAGGGCAAGGAGATCTTCGGCAAGAGTTGCTTCCGCAGGACCGGCCATGCTGAATCCCAGTTTTGCACCAAAAACGCTTGTCCAGAAGCTACGAAAGAGCTCGGGAAAACGCTCCAGTTCCGCCGAAACCAGAGCGATCGCTTTTGCTTCGTTCGAGTGGACAAGAGGGAGCAGAGCCTCAGCGAGTCGGGCGAGATTCCATTGGGCGATGTTGGGCTGATTGCCATAGGCATACCTGCCGTTTCGATCAATGAAGCTGTATCGTTTCGACGATTGGTAGCGATCTAGAAAGGCGCAGGGGCCGTAGTCTATCGTCTCGCCGGAAAGACTCATGTTGTCTGTATTCATGACCCCGTGGATGAATCCCACCCCCATCCATCGAGCGACGAGCGACGCCTGTCGTTCCATCACCCCGGTCAAGAGTGCCAGGGCAGGGCTCTCGGTATCGTGTTGTTCCGGGTAATGCCTCTGGAGTGCGTAGTCTACGAGGAGTTTCAGACTGTCGAGGTCGCCCCGAGAGGCAAAGTATTCACAGGTGCCAATGCGGAGATGAGAACGAGCAATACGAGTAAAAACGCCGCCCGGTTCGACTTCCTCGCGGTAGACCGTATCACCGCTCCAGACCGCCGCGAGGGCGCGGGTGGTGGGGATTCCCAGCGCCGCCATTGCCTCGGAGACCAGATATTCGCGGAGGACAGGTCCGAGCGCAGAACGTCCGTCGCCCCGGCGGGAAAATGGAGTTGGTCCCGAACCTTTGAGCTGAATGTCGCGAGCGGCACCATCGCGATGGATGAGTTCGCCGAGAAGAATTGCACGGCCATCACCAAGCACGGGCGAAAATCCACCAAATTGATGTCCCGAATAGGCGGCTGCGAGCGGTTCGGCGCCTTCTGGGAGGCGATTTCCGGAAAAAATGGCAGTGCCGCTTTCGCCGTCGAGCGATTCAGGATCCAGCCCGAGGTCCCCGGCGAGCGAGTGATTCAGCGCAATCATCTGCGGAGCAGTCACCGGAGTCGGATCGACTCGGACGTAGAAGGAGTCGGGAAGACGGGCAAAGGTGTTTTCGAAAGGGAAGCGCATGGGCGGAGTAAGAAACGCAGCAGATCCCGCCGCAAGTCAAGCATGGTAGACCACGGAGCGATGTTCGTAAAACTTCGTGATTCTCAAGTGTGAATAGACACATCAGCAAGAAACCGAGTGAGAAGCGGCATTTGACCCGAGTCTCCAGTTTTGATCATTCTCTAGCGAAGATCGCCGATTCTTACGAAATTCAAGTCCGCTTACTCCCTCTCCCTGCCGGTCAACAGATCGATCCGAAAATGATTCACTTTTTTGATTGCTAGAAATCCTTCTTTTTCATGCACTGGAGATTCGCCGAAGCAATGAGACCGAGGTAGAAATGAACGAAATCCTGAGAGCATTCCCGCGTGTCATGGGAATCGTCAATATCAATGACGATTCTTTCTCTGGCGACGGCACTCTGGACCTCGACAAAGCTCTCCGACAGGCGATGCAGATGGCCCGGGACGGAGCGGACATCATCGACGTGGGAGCCGAAAGCGCCCGTACCAATCGCGGTGCCATCAGTGTCGAGGAAGAAACCGCCCGGCTCCTCCCATTTATCGACAGCTTTCACACACTGTGCGCGGAGATCTCGCCACGGGACGATATCCAGATCTGGCCTCCGCTTCTCTCGGTCAATACATGGCGTCCCGAAATCGTAGCGACGGTTCTGAAATCTGGTCGCGTGGACATCA